>JAIOPX010000062.1 GCA_021413705.1 Planctomycetota bacterium
TTACGGGCCAAGGGAATCCGCCGCGCTACAGCGTCAATCAGTTCACGGCTGGGGAAAGGGATAGTCTGCCCGGCCATGCGCCGCGCAATCCGTAGCGCTAAATCCGAGTCGCCTTCGCATGCAATCACTAAGGCGTCAACGAGTATCCACGCCGTGGTAATCCTCTTGTTCCCGCGCTCTGCCATTGATTCTCCGAAAAGCGTCTGCTCTGTTATGCCAACCAAGGCCTTGAGCTTTGCACAACGAAGCAGACGCCAGGACCCGCGCCCATCTGCCGCGCGTCGGGGATACGATCGCGCGTGGCGTAAGCTGAGGGAGAGCCACCTACGCCACAATCCGCTTTGCGTGTTCTGTGGGCGCTTGGCGTGTGAGGTTGACCACATCCTGCCAATCGCCGTCATGCCAATCATGCGCCTTGAGCCGAAGAACCTGCGCAGCGTGTGCGATCCCTGCCACGCCATACTGACCCAGAACTATCGACGCACGGGCAGAAACGAAATGCCCGCGCATGCCAAGCCCTCTCTGACCGGCCGCGCCGTAACGCTTGTCCATCAACAGCCCGGCGCGCCGGCTTTTTCTCACGAGCGAGCGGCCGCGTGAACGCGCGCAGACTTTTTCGCGGAAACGGCGCGCCAACGAATTTTTTCCGCGCGCGGGGGGTGGTAGGGGCATCACAAACCCACAACCCTGCCGAGCCGGATACCGCACGCCCGTCTCGCGTTTTTTCGCGCGTAATTGAGCCGGGGGGAGTCCCATGCAGGACCTAGAAGCTGACATCCCGACCCTCGACGTTGCCGAAGTGCCGCCGATGGATGGATGCGCGCCCGACGTGCTGACGATTGAGGCCGAACTGTCCGAAGTGCCCCACCTGGACGGTGACGAGCACGCGGAGACAGAGGACACGGAGCGAGAGTGTATCGACGCCCGGCGCGTCGCATCGGCGCGGGAGTGCATGGGAGGCAGATTGCCGAATGAGCGGCAGGCCATTCACGCGGTTATCAGCGGCCGGCATTCTCTGTTTGACATGCTGCCCGCCGTTCTGGAGTTGGCAGCGCCGGCCACCATCGCCGAACTTCATATCGCAACCTTGGGATTCTCGAAACAGAACGTCGCCGCGCTGTGCGCGATGCTGGACGCCGGAACGATCGGCCGGCTGGTGCTGATTTGTTCGCACTACTTTGCCGGGACATCGACCACCATTCACGAATACGCCACGCAGGAGCTTGCCACGCGCCAGGATAAGGCCGTGTTTCTGAGCATCCGCAACCACGCCAAGCTATTGCTTATCCGTCTGACCGACGGGCGGGCAATCACCATCGAGAGCAGCGCGAATCTGCGATCGTGCAAGAACATCGAGATTGCCACGGTGATCGGCAGCCCGGCAGTTTACGAGTTTCACGCGGGATGGATGGCCAAGCTGATCGGCAGAGCCAAAGCGAGACAGCCATGAGAGGACGCAAACCAAAACCCGCCGCTATCCGCGCGTTGGAGGGGAACCCCGGACACCGCGCGCTCCCGGAAGGCCCCAAGCCGCCGGTCAAACTCCCGGAACCGCCCAAGGAACTGTCGCCCGCCGCAAAGCGGCAATGGCACAGGCTGGGGCCGAAGTTCGCAGCGATGGGAGTTGTGGCTGAGGTTGACGAGTTGGCATTCGCGCAGCTTTGCGATTCCTATTCCGCGTGGCTGTCCCTGTTGAAGACAGGCCGCAAGAACGGGCCGATTGTGCGCGTGAACGGCCAGCCCGTGCCGAACCCCTACCTTGTTCGCGCCGATCGTGAGGCTGAGAAGATCCGCAAACTGCTGGTGGAGTTCGGCGGAACACCGTCGGCCCGTGCCCGCCTTTCCGTACCGAACGGCAGCGCCAGCGCGGGCAGCGATGACATTGAAAGTTTCATGCGTCTGGCTCAGTAATGGAGAAGTGCCTTGAGCGCGCACAACTTGAGGGCTGGGCCGACGAATGGGTGCGCGGCCCGGCCGACATGCACGCCCTGCGGGCAGGATGCTATTTCGACGTGAAAGCCGCCGAGCGCGTCCGCCAGTTCTTTACCCGATTCCTACGCCATTCAACCGGCAAATGGGCCGGGCAACCATTCACCCTACTTCCGTGGCAGTGGGAAACCGTGATCGGCCCCTTGTTCGGCTGGAAGCGAGCAGACGGGAGCCGCCGATTCAGGACGGGCTACCTATCCGCAGCGAAGAAGAACGGCAAGACGGGACTGTTGAGCGGGCTCGCCCTGTATCTGACACTGGCCGACGCGGAGGCCGGCGCGGAAGTTTATAGCGCGGCGGCAGATCGAGACCAGGCGTCACTGATCTTTCGCGAAGCGGCCAAGATGATTGACGCCAGCCCGGCCTTGCAGCGCGTGGCGAGGTACAAGGAAACTACTAAAACGATCATCGGCCCAGCCGGAAGTTTCTACCGCGCCCTGTCCGCAGATTCGCGCCGGCAAGAGGGGCGCAACGCCAGCGCCATTCTTTTCGATGAGCTTCACGCGCAGCAGAACCGCGAACTGTGGGACGCCCTGCGCTACGCGGGCGCTTCCCGTCGCCAGCCGCTTGTTCTGGCAATCACGACGGCCGGGAGTTTCTTGGAGAGCATTTGCGGCGAGCAGTACCAATACGGGAAACTTGTCATGCGCGGCGACATTGACGACCCCAGCTTTTTCGCCTGTATCCACGAGGGCGACCCGACCGACAATTGGGAGGCCGAGACGACATGGCACAAGGCCAACCCAAGCCTTGGGGTGACGATCAACCTTGATGATTTCCGAGCCGACTTCATGGAAGCCAAGAGCAGCCCCGCGAAGGAAGCCAGTTTTCGGCGCTACCGCCTGAATCAGTGGGTGCAAACCGCCGACGCTTGGCTGTCAATGGATCGGTGGGACGCCAGTATCGGGACGGTCGATCCAGCGCAGCTTGCGGGCCGGGAGTGCTACGCGGGATTGGACCTGTCATCGACCGATGACACCACGGCGCTTGTGCTGTTGTTCCCCCGCCCCGCCGGCCAAGGCGTGATCGTGTTGCCATTCTTCTGGTTGCCCAAAGACAACATCGCGAGATTGGAACGAAAGCACCGCGTGCCCTATCAGGCATGGGCCAAGCAAGGGCTTCTCAGGCTGACACCGGGCAACGTGGTGGACTACGCGCTCTTGCGCCAACAGGTTCGGGAAGAAATCGGCGCAACCTACAAGATCAAGCAACTGGCGATAGACAGAAAATTTCAGGGCCAAGGGCTGGAAAGCGACTTGATTGCCGACGGCTTTGACGTTGTTCCTGCTGGCCAAGGATGGGTGAGCCAGGATCTTCCCGCCAAAGAAGCCGAGCGCCTAATCAACGCCGGATGGCTGGAACACGGCGGCAACCCAATTCTGCGATGGCACGCCTCAAACGCCGTGGTGGACATCGACAAAGCCGGCAATTACTCGCTCAACAAGCGGAAGGCCCGAAGCAAGATCGACGGCATGGCGGCGCTGCTGATGGGCATGATGTTGCGGATGAATGACCACAAGGCCGCAAACCCGCTGCCCTACATGGCCCGATTCCCCACTTGTGTCACACTACCTTGACTATAAGGGGGCGTCTGACTTGGACGTATGGGCTTATTCTCTATCTTCACCCGCCGAAACGAAAAGCGCGCCCTGCCACTCTCGCCGACTGTTGGCACCACCAGCATGATTTTCGGGGGCGCGAGCGACGCCGGGCCGGCGGTGAACGAAAACACGGCATTGACCGCGAGCGCCGTTTGGGCCGCTGTCGCCTGTATTGCCGACACGATTTCATGCCTACCCGTTCACGTTCTGGAGTCGGCCAGCGGCGCGAAGCAATTCGACCACCCGCTCTACGCACTCTTGCACGACCAGCCGAACGAATACATGACCGCCGCGAGTTTTCGCACGGCCATGATGACCAACCTACTCTTGTGGGGGAATGGCTACGCCGCAATCGAGCGCGACAGCGCCGGCCGGCCGACTGGCCTGTACCCCATGCTGTCATCGGCCACCAGGACGGGGCGCACCGCCGACGGCTTGCTGTACTACACCACCTACATCGGCACCCAGGCATTCACGCTGCGCCCGGATGAGGTGTTCCACGTATTGGGCTTGACGCCGAACGGAATCACCGGCCTAAGCCCGATCGAGTACGCAAAGCGATCCGTGGGCCTGTCCATCGCGCTTGAGAAATTCGCATCCAAGTTTTTCAGCAACGGCGGCAACCTCAGCGGCATCTTGGAACTGCCGGCCGGAATGCCCGACGAAGCAATCAAGAATTTTCTGGCGACCTGGAGGCGAGAGCACACAGGGATTGAAAACTCCCTGAAAGTGGGCCTGCTGACTGACGGCGCGAAGTTCCACCAGACAGGCACCGACCCCGAAAAGGGCCAGATGGTGGACACTCGCGTACACCAACTCCGTGAAGTTGCCCGCATCTTCCGAGTGCCGCCACATAAAATCGGCGACCTAGAGCGGGCCACGTTCTCAAATATCGAGCATCAATCGCTTGAGTTCATGCAGGACGGTATCGCCCCTTGGACTGTCAAATGGGAGCAGGAGGCCCGGCGCAAGTTGCTGCTGGAGGTTGAAAAGCCCCGCCTGGAGGTGCGATTCAACCTTGACGCGATGCTCAGGGCCGACACCAAGAGCCGATACGAGGCTCATGCCTCCGGGTTGAACTCAGGATTCCTCACAACGAACGAGGTCCGAGCGAAGGAGGGCCTGCCGCCCGTCGAAGGTGGCGACGTGCTGCGCGTGCCCCTGAACATGGGGCCGGCCGCGCCAACACCACCCGCGCCAACCACACCCGCCGCCCGCGCCCTGCTGGAGGACGCCGCCCGCCGCCTGCTGGTCAAGGAAGCCAAGGCCGCACAGCGCGCCGCAAAGAAACACGCGGGCAAGCCGGATGAGTTCCGCGCATGGGCAACAGAGTTCTACACCCGCCACGAGCCACTTGTTGAGAAAACGCTGGCGGCTGGCAAGGACGCCGCCGCCTTCGCTAAGGCCCACTGCCAGGAGAGCCGGGAGGCCCTTGTCTCCGCCTTCACCGCCGGGACGCTCGAAGACACGCTTGACGAGTGGGAAGCCCTGCGCCCCATTGCTATCGCTGAGCGTCTGACAAAGGACACAATATGAACCCCATTGACCCCACCAGTAGCGGCCAGTTTGACGCCGGCACCGTCACCCTGAACGCGGATACCTACGTCGAAATCCTGCGCATTGAAACGCGCAGCCGCCGCGAGCCGGTCATCATCGCCGGCACTGTGGCCGGTGCCAATTTGCAGGATTTGAAGCTATGCGCGGCCGCAACGCTTCGCGGAACGCATCAGGACATTATCGCCGGCAACAAATGGGACTTCTATTCCGGCCCAAACTTCACGCCGTGGATGCGCATTTCTTCCACTTCACCACAGAAGACAGCCGCCGGCAGCGCGTTCCTGATCGAAATCGACCCCGGCGCGGCCGCTGAAATCTCCCTGTGGGCCAAAGCGGAGGGTGCCGGAACGGTTCGATGCGCTGGAACCATCGCCCGTTTCGCGCAGACGCAAGCCCGCGCTGGCGTCTGAACGGGGTATGCCAGCGCCCACAGAATCACAAAACGACGGGAACCTCAACTCTCCAGCCGACGATGGATTTGTTATCAGCAAGAGCGACACGGAGTTCCTCGCACAAGTCCCGCGCGGCATCTACGTCGGGGTCGGGGGCGACATCAAGGTGGACCTCGTTCACAGCGGCACCGCACTGGTGTTCAAAAACGTGGCATCGGGATGCATCCTGCCGGTTCGAGCCACGCGGGTCTATTCCACCGACACCACGGCGACCGACATGATCGGCCTCTACTGAGCCGCCGCCCGCGTCTGAATCCAGCGTATGAAGCTGGAATCCCGCCCCACCGACGTTTTCGCTGTCTCATCGCTCGAAATCCGCGCGGCCGAGGGCGACAAGCCCGCCCGATTGGTTGGCTACGCCGCGCTCTTCAATTCCCTGTCGAAAGACCTTGGCGGATTCATCGAACGCATCATGCCCGGCGCTTTCCGCGCCTGCCTTGCCGCTGGCCAGGATATCCGCGCGCTGGTGAGCCACAACAGCGATTGGATTTTAGGCCGAACGAGCGCCGGCACGCTACGAATTTCCGAAGACGCCAAGGGGCTGGCCGTCGAAATCGACATGCCGGACACCACCTACGCCCGCGATTTGGCGGAATCCGTGAAGCGAAAGGACATCGCGGGGATGAGCTTTGGATTCCGCGTGCCCGAAAAGGGGGAGCGATTCGTCACAGAGGCCGGCAAGACCATCCGCGAGCTTTTGGCCATCGACCTGCGCGAAGTCTCTGTCACTTCGATTCCGGCCTACGGGGATACGTCAATCGCCCTGCGCGTTGACCCCGAAATCGCCGCCCGAATCTCCGCAGCAACCACGTTCCCGCGCTTCCGTTCCGCCTCCATGCGTCTGAGAGAGCATCAGGCACACGGATAAAGGCCCTGGAGCTTTCGCTAACCACCTTGCCACCGCCCGCCTGATACCAGCCGCCCGAATGTCGGCGCGGCAATCGACGAAATTCACGGAGTCCGATATGGCGTGGCAGCAAATCAAAAGGTTGAATGAAGAGCGTGGACAGATCGTGGCCGATATGAAGGCCATTCTGAACAAGGCCCAGGACGAAAAGCGCGATCTCTCCGCTGATGAGAATGCGAAATTTGACGAGATGAGCGCGAAGGCCGAGGCGAAACTGGCCGAGTCCCAGCGGCACCAGAAGCTTTACGACATGGAGCAATCCGGCAAGGGCAAGGGCGAACAGCGCCAGCAGCCCGGCCGCGAGGCGACCAACACCGACGAGCAGCGGACCGAGGCGGAAGCCAAGGAACAGCGCGCGGCGTTCGATGCCTACCTACGCCGGGGAGCCGTTCCCCAGGATGGCGAGCATCGTTCCCTGACAACCTCTGGCGCTGGCGTTGTCGGCGACCGGCCCGTCTATGACCAGCTTGTTGTCTCCCTCAAGAGCTTCGCGGGCAACCGCATGGCCGGGGCTACGGTCCTGCCCACCACGGACGGCAACGATTTGTCGGTTCCTAAGAGTGATGACACGAGCAATGAAGGCCAGATCGTCGGCGAAGGATCCGAGGATACCACCGAGGCCAACCCGACCGTCGGCGTGATTACGCTCAAGGCGTACAAGCATGATTCGAAATGGATTCGCATTTCATTGGAAATGCTCCAGGACTCGGCGTTCCCGATCGAGCAGCACATCCTGAACATCGCTGGCGAGCGCATCGGCCGGACTTTCAACGGCTATGCCACGACCGGCACCGGCACGGGCCAGCCCAAGGGCATCCTTGTGGCCGGGACGCTGGGCAAGACAGCGGCCGACGACGCCGCCATCACCTACGAGGAAATGCTCGACCTGATCCACAGCGTGGACGCTGGGTATCGGAACCTCCCA
>JAIOPX010000236.1 GCA_021413705.1 Planctomycetota bacterium
CAAGCCGGCGATCGAGGAGATCGAGGCGGCCGGGAAGACGGGCGGAAGCGTCACGGTGGACGAGAATGGGAAGGTGGTCATCACGCCGGCACAGAAGTCAGAAGACAGAGGTCAGGGGTCAGGGGTCAGGGGTCAGGGGTCGGAGTTAAAGATGAAAGATCTTCTCCTCCCGCTTCCAGCCTCCAACCTCCAGCCTCATTCTCCACCGAGGTTCATGTTTTCATTGGCCGCGTGGATGTGATTTCTCAATTGACGGGCCAGAAGACAGAGATCCTAACTGCCGGGCAGGCTCTCACTACCGCCATCGAGGGCGGGGTATCAACGGCTATCGCCGCCCAGCCGGAACAGTTTGTCCGCAGCATGCCGCCGCTGCTCACGGATGACTTCGAGTCGTACGCCAACGATAGCGACATCCACAAGCATGGACCGTGGTGGCTGTTCAATGGGATGGGGGCGTATCAACGGGCGAGGGCGGTGGAACCCGCGGCCAGTTCCACGCACATTTTCGGTCGTCGTGTGGTGGAACTGCGTGATTCCTACGGCAGCCCGAAGTTCGCCGCACCCTTGCTGCAGGGCCGGATCGCACCCGGGAATGTGCCGCAAGACCTGCGGATCCAGTTTGACTTCCGCCGGCTCGATGCCGAGACGGCGCCGCGCGTTACGCTGCACAATGCTTCGTGGCAATTGGTGCTGGGGCCGGAAGTGCGGCTGTTGGAGAGCAGCGCCGCGCCCCTGGCCCCGATCGATCTGAACCAGTGGTATCGGCTGACTCTCAGCGTTCCCAGCGGGGCCAAGGGTGGCAAGTTGGGCGTACGGCTGGACAAGCTGGTGGGAGATCAATTTGTCGATCCGGTCACGACCGAGTACCAGGTTGGTCCGTCGCACGCCAACGACACGATCGATTTCACGTACTTGTCCGATCCGCAGCAGCCCAAGGCAGGCGCCTGGCAGATCGACAACCTGCGCGTGGAACTGGCGGATTAACCTCTCGCCGTGCAATCGCGTCCAATTTTTTGTGCAGGACGAACTCTCATCGGAGGGTGCGCCCGACACCTTCGCGCCTGTACCAAATGCCGGAATCTCCAACTTTCTCACCTGTTAAGCCAAAAGAATCGAAACCTTACAGGTTCCGCCCGAATTTCTCAATTTTCTTGGCTTCGATCGGGAATCTGTCCGCAGTTTGTAAGGTTTGGGTAAAGGTCGCTTACTTATTGCGTTAGATCGACGCTCACCGCGCGCGGATTCGCGCGATCAAGCATTTCATTCAACATCCATCACCGAGAGAGGACAGCCCATGACATGGTTCCGAAGCACTGGGAGTTGGTTTTCAAGCCCCCAATTGGGTCCTTTGCCGCTGGCCCACGCAGTACTTGTAACTGTGATAGCGTGCCTTGCTGCAACGGGCTCTGCCCGAGCGGACATCATCGTCCAATACAATTTTGAAGCTTCGACCGCCAATGCCTCGACGGTGCATGCCAATCTCAGCGCCGCCAGCCCGCTGAGCAATACGTCCAGCGGCGGTGATCTATTGTCCAATGCTGGCAGCGGGATTGTCTTTCAGGACGGTGCCTGGGAGAACGATCAGTATTGGCAGTTCAGCGTCACAGTCGCCAGCGGGTGGAAACTGAGTCTGGATAGTTTGTCCTTCCTCTATAATTCCGGAGATACAGGGTTCGGGGATATAGGACCCAACGAGTATCTCGCTCAATACAGCACGGATGGCAGCACCTGGATCGGCTATCCGGATAATGTACATGACAGCCTCATCCGAAATAATCAGTCGCACACGGCAACCATCAACCAGGCCGTCGCCGATCTTACAGGGACCGTGCAGTTCCGCATCCAGGGACGCGGAGGCGCCACCGACCAATTCCTCCGTTATTATTGGTATCTGGACGACGTCACACTCAATGGCACATTCTCTGCCTTGAGCGAAGAGGAACCCACTGCAGCGCTCGAGCCAGGTACGCTGGCTCTGGCAGCGCTGGGCGCCATTGGCTTGGTGAGCATAGCCTGGCGAAGATCCCGCCGCCTGAAGTGGTAACGTGCCATATCCACGTTGTTTTCTCTCAGTTTCCCTGCAGCTTTGCGGCCGAGCTGACTTACAAGTGAATATTGAATTTTCTTGAAATCTTATCGAGGAGTGCCAGTGATGCGTCACGATTTAGTTTCGCAATTTGCCTGCGTTGTATTGGGCTTGTTCTTGTTGCTCGGTGAGTGCAATCCACGAGCCGATGCCGCAACCATGCAAACCGAGCCGGGTCTCTTTACTCCCGCAGGCACCTTAGGCCTGACGGGCATCCTTGATCTGAACGTCCCCGGTGTCGGCTCAGGCGATATCCAGTTCAACGGCCCGCACTTCAATGCCGTCTATGGCTCGGCGCTCGCACCGAGTCCCTCCCTGTTTGTCACGAACCTCGCCGATGCGGATGCGGTGCGCGATGCGATCCGCCAGGCGATCCAGGACTACAACACCGCCAACGATCCGGACATCATGGGAATCTGGAACAGCAGTTGGCACATGGACTCGTTCGCCGTCCCCTATCAGGCCGGCGCCACGACGTTCGACATGGTGTTTTCGTACAATCCACCCAGCTTTGGCACCGATGCTGACCTTACGAACTACAGTCGCGAAGGGGCCAATATCGCACTGGCATTTAGCACCAACTTTCAGTCGCAGAGCGAGGAAGATGCCGAACCCGCGCCGGAACCCAGCACCATGGCCCTGGCTCTGATTGCTGCTGCCTGGTTGGCGGGCCTGGCTTGGAAACGAAGAAAGCGACTTGGGACCGACAGCTAACGGCTTCAACGGCATGCGAGCCGCTTCTAACTCGTTGAAATCTCGCCACTTACATCATGCATTCAAAATGCGTGTAAGGTTTTGGCGGATTTGGCTTACATAGGCAGGGAACACTCGTCGGAAATAACCGATTCCATTCGGAGTCGAGTTGATCACTCGTGACCTCTATCCTCAAAACTTCCTATCGCTGGTTGCGAACCGATGTCGTTCGCATGCGGCGCTTTCGTTGTTCATTACGTTTGGAGTTAACGCTGACAACCTAATCGATGTTCTGCCACATGGGGTTTCAGGAGCGCAGTGCATGACCGCATCTCATCTCGTTTACGCTTTGCGAGGAACCTTGTATGTGTTCGTCGTCGCAATGGCTCTCACTGCTTCTCAACAGGCCACGGCGACGCCGATCGTCGCTTATAACTCGGGCCTAACTGTTCTGAATCAACCGAATTGGTTCACGGCCGGATTCGGCAATGTAGGCTATGGCTTCTTCAAAAACGGCGGAGCGGCGGCCAGCCCGGCGTTGCTGCTCAGTGGTGGTCAGGTAAGTGGCGGGTATATTACGGTAACGCAGATGGGTGCTGGCATCATTACCAGCCAAACGAACGTCGTGGCGCTGCAGCACCCGGCCGGTGGCACGTTCAACGCCTGGACGCATGCCACGACTTCGGGCTTGACGGGCGGCGTTTATTCTGATGCCGTGAGCATCCTTTTTGGCGCAGCCACTCCCGCAAACTTGTCGATGCACATCCGCATTCTCGTCGGCGCGGAGGAGCAAAATACCGCCAGTCCGCCGGATATCTCGGCCCGCATCCGGCTCTCCACCGGGACGGGTGGAAGCGGCAGCACGGCCAACATAGCACCGACCATTCGTGCCACGCCGCTTCCTGCCCGAGCCGACTGGTACAACTTTGACGTCACGAACATCAATCCCGGCGACACACTTTATATTTCCGCGCAACCCATCACCGGCAGTTCGCCGAACAGGTTCAATCCGCTCAACGGAGTCGCGTTCGCCACGGACGTAGTGGTGCCTGAGCCGGGCACGTGGGCGCTGGCTTCGGTGGGGCTGCTGGGTTTGTTGCTGTTTGCTCGCAGGCGTACGTGACATAGTAGGTCCATTCTGCCGGAATGGACCTGTTGTGGACGCCAATAGAATTGTGGATGCTCAATGAACAGTGGAAAAATGCGTCTTGGCGTAATGAACCATTTACAAAAGCTCCGCCTGGGCAAGGCGGAACTACTGCGGGGGGCGGCGATATTCCGGGGGGAGCAGGCTGATCGCGATGAGCGAAACAATCAGCACAATGATGAGCGCGAAGCCGATCCAGGTGGTCAGGGATGTCCGCCCACCCGGCGGCTCACCGCTGTCGCGGACAATCTGTTCATATTCGGGCGTCAACAACCGCGGCTTAGGTCGCATGTACAAGATCCATAGGATCGGCAGCGAGAACATCGTGCCGATCGGGAACAGGAACAAACCCAGGCCGCAGTGTACGGTCAGTGGCTTGCGTGCCCAGGCCGCTAGCCGCCTTGCGCCAAAGCCAATGACCAACGTGGCCGTCATGGCCAGAGTGTAGACAATGGCCATGGCCAGGTAGTATCGGTGAGGAGGTGTCGGACCGAGCAGGGAGAACGATGCGGAGTAGGAGACGACTGCCATCACCAAGTAGCCGCCACCCAGACAGAGTATCAATTGACGCAAGTTCCGCTCCGCGCCGGCGTTGGCCGCGCGAAGCTGCCGCGCCCGAATTCTCGTTACACTCTGCGCTTCGGGCGGCTGTTCGACGGACGCCGGCGAAGCATAGGGATTGGGCTCAACCATAGTGCCTGCTTCCTTGTTGTCGCATTTGCGAAGCGCGGATGCTTCCACCCATCGTTTATTTCGTTCCCTCCAGCGATCGGTGCAAGCACTGAATCTACCATGTAGCTGTCGCCTAACGTGAATTCCTCGCTCACGTTCACAACTCGTTGACGGACACTATAGCCGAGGATATTCTGTCCATGGTGGTTCAGTCGATTGAGCCTGCCACAAATCCTTCCAAATTCATTGCCCCCCTCCCCTTCCTCTCAGTAAAACAAGGATTCCATTTCATGTTGCGCACCCTGGCGGTTTCATGTGCGTTTGCCGTGGCTTCAGTTCTGATTTCGAGCCAGTCTCTCTCGGCCGCAGAGTTGACGACCAAAGAAGTTTTGGACCAAAAAGGAGACGGCCCGGATGGACAGGGGAACACGGCCGACGACACCTGGCAGTTCTGGTTTCAACTTGCCCACAACAAGAACCAATACGGAGTGCTGGATCTCTACAGCGCCAACGTGCCCAAGGGAGGAATCAATCGCAAAGTGACCGGGCCGATCGCCTCTAAACTGAAGAACCCTGATGATACGGTCGGTTGGATTTATCACAGCGACTGGGATGGCCGGATGGAAGGGGCCTGGGCGGACAAAAAGACTGGCCTGGTCATGCTGCATCCCTACGTCGAGAAGCGCACCCATGGCGCCGTGGCGGTCAGCTACAAGGTGCCAGAGGACGGCAAATATCACGTCACGGGCAAAGTGAAGGACCTGATGGTCGAGCCCTTCAAGGGAGTGGTGGGTAGGCTCGGGATGGTGGAGCACGACGGCTTCGAGTGGATGGTGGAAGTTGCGGAAGGCGGCAACAAGGTGAAGGAAGTGGCCAAAGGAGGCCCCTACGGCGATGGCGACGGCCGCGCCGATGGCGGCGACGTGGACGTCAAAGACGTCGAAGCTAAGAAAGGCCAATTGATTCGCCTGGTCATCAGCCCCCGCAACTGGTGGGGAAGCGACCTGACGGCGATCGAGAATTTGAAGATCGAGAAGCAGTAGGGGTGGTCTAAAGCCGGGGATCCACCGGTTCTGACTCCAAAGCCAGAACTCCAAAAACGCACTCATGCACGCGGCGGAGCGGTTCGTGGCGAACGAACCGCTCCAGTGCCTCAAGCCCCAACGCGAATTCCCGCTGAGCCATGCTTCGCTTGTGCCCTAGCCCGCGGTTTTTGAGTCGCGCCAGGTTCTCCGTCCGCGTGTAGTCGGGGCCGTAAATAATCCGCAGATACTCCCGTCCGCGGCACTTCACTGCCGGCTGCACCAGGCCGCGCGGCCCCCGGGCGATAAACGAATGCGGCTTCACGACCATGCCTTCTCCTCCGGCGGCAGTCTGCTGGCTCCACCAGTCGGTCGCGGCGTCGATCTCCTGTTCGCTGAGCAGATCCACTTCACGCCAGGGTGTGGCGACAAGCCAATCCGGCTGAACTTCGGCCAATCGCGCCAACGTGTTCATGTGCCAGCGATGGTCCTTGTCAGCATGCACCTGGCCTTCGCTGGCCAACAAGTGGAACGGGGCCAGCCGCACGCCTTCCAGTCCTTCCACTGCCCAGCAATAGTGCCCGTAGGCACGGCTGTAGTCGGCGATGTCGTTGGACGATTGCGCAAGCCGCTCGCGGATCGTCCCGAGTTCGATGCCGCGCGCAATGGTTTGCTCGACCGTGCCCAGCGCCGCAGTGGTGGCTACTCGCCCGGCCACCGCAACGGGTGCGTACTGATCGATCAACAACTGGCGGGCCTTGGCGTTCCAGGGCATCAACTCGCAGTCGAGACAGAGCCAGTCCGACTCCAGCGCATCCCATAGTCCGGCTTGGCCGATGGCGTCCTGCAAGCGCCTCATAAACTCCTGCTGAAGCGCACTGCTTTCAAAAAAGCGGCGGCCGGTGCGGGTGTAACAAACCCCACAGGTGCCATCATCGACGCCAAAACGTGCGCCGGCCGTCGCTTCGTTGCGGCAGACAACCACCACGGCGCGGCTCCCCATGTGCTTCTCCTGGCAGACGACGCGCGGGATGCCCTGGTTGCGATAGTAGGCCAATGCCTCGGCCGGATGTTCGAGGTACTGCGGCAAGCTGCTGGTTTCGCAGGGCGACATCGTCGGCGGCAGGTACAAGAGCCAACGCGGATCGACAGCAAACCGCGACATCACCTCCAGGGCCGCCGCGGCGTGTTCGGCATGAATCGTTACGTTCCCGGAGAGGGGCGTGGTAATGAACCGCTTGCCGATGAAGTCGGCAATGTCGAGCAGATCGTCGTGCTGTTGTTGGAGCGACAAATCGGGAGCCGGAGGATAGAGCGGCCGCGCCGGCTCGGCGTATACCGACCGGGCCGCCACGGCCACCAGTTCTCGTTCCGGCCAGCGCAGCGCCGTCAGCTTGCCGCCGAAGGCGCAGCCCGTGTCGATATCGATCGTGTTGTTGAGCCACTGCGCCTCCGGCACAGCCACATGACCGTAGACCACCGATGCGCGGCCGCGATATTGCTCGGCCCAATTGAGACGGATCGGCAATCCGAATTCGTCGGTCTCGCCGGTGGTATCGCCGTAGAGCGCGAACTCGCGCACTTTGGCCGATCCACGTCCTTGCAATTCTTCTGCCATCCCGGCATGAGCGACCACCAACCGGCCTCCATCAAGCACCTGATGACTGACCAGCGCATCGACGAACTCGATGTACTGCTTACTGAAATGGTCCTTCTCATCAGGCGGCAATCGGTCGATGTCCTTGAGCGATTCGGCCAGACCGTGTGTGATCTGCACGTCCTTACCACGCAGTTTGCGCATCAACTTGATATCGTGATTGCCGGGTACACAGTAGGCTGCGCCCGCGGCGCACATCGCATGCACGATCCGCACGGTGTCCACCACGCGAGGCCCACGATCGACCAGGTCGCCGACGAAAACGGCTTTCCGTCCGGCAGCGTGGCGATAGCCGCCATTTTCGGCCCGCTCGTACCCCAGGCGGTCCAGCAACTCTTCCAGTTCGTTGGCGCAGCCGTGGACGTCGCCGATAATGTCAAACGGCCCGCAGTCGTCGTAGTGAGAGCGACTCCAGAGGGGCTGCCGGGCGATCGCGACCGCCGCCACTTCGTCGGGAGTTTCCAGCACAAACACATGGCGAAATCCCTCCCGCTTCAGGCTGTGCAGCGATTTGCGCACGGCAGTCGTGTGGTTGCGCACCACATGCGGCCCCATCTGGCGGTCGGCGCGCTGGCGGTTGCGATCCTCGCAGAGCCGCGGATCGGTCTTGAAGACGATGGCCACAGGAATGGCATGATAGCGATGAGCGAGCGCCACCAGGGGCTGACGATCTTCCCGCCGCACGTTGGTGGCGTCGATTACGGTAAGTCTGCCCCGCTTCAGGCGCAGGGCTGCCAGATGATGCAAGGCGTCGAATGCGTCGGGCGTGGCCTCCAATGAGTTTTCGTCGTCGTCCACCCAGCCGCGCATCCGGTCGCTGGAGAGAACCTCCGTGCCGGCAAAGTGCGCCGCCGCGAACGTGCTCTTGCCGGAGCCGGAGGCGCCGACGAGGACCACGAGCGACAGATCGGGAAGCTGAATGGTGGCCATCCGCAAACTTTCTCAAGACTGGTGGTTGCGCGTGAAAATCGCCATTTGCGACGCCGTCCCCACGGAGGGATGCTCCGGCGAGGGCGGTCCAATGTCGAGCGTATCGAACGCATACCCGAAGCGCTCGGAGATTTGCTGACACCACTGGCGGAACTCGGCGCGGCTCCACTCAAAGCGGTGATCTCGGTGGCGCAGTTCGCCGGCGGGCAGCGTCTCCCAAACGACGTTGTATTCCACGTTCGGCGTGGTCACGAACACCGTTCGGGGCCGGGCGAACTCGAACACCACGCGCTCGCAGGCCGCCAGCCGCGGGAGATTGAGATGCTCGATGACCTCAATCAACACCGCGGCATCAAATCCTGCCAGCCGATCGTCGCGGTAGACAAGCGATCCGTGGATCAGGCTAATCCGCTCGCGATGGAGCGTGGGCAGGCGGTCGAACTTCAGTCGTCCCTGGCACCGGTCCAATTCTCGCGAGGATACGTCCATGCCAACAATCCGCTGAAGTTGTCGCTCGCGAATCGCCAACCGCAGAAACTTGCCGTCGCCGCAACCCAAGTCGATCAAGGAACGGACGGCGCGACAAGGATCCCGGATCGCGGCCAGGACCGTATTGAGCCGTAGTTCGTGCAGCCGTGGAGCGGGGTCTGTTTCGTCAGCAGGTTCTTCTGGCTGCTGAAGCGCTGCCGCATTACCCGACAGGGGATGATTCGGATCGTCCGCAGCCACCACCACCGGATCGATAACCGCCTCAAGTTGCCGTTCCTCGGCGTCCAGAACGGCATCCGTCTCCTCCTGTTCGACGGTCAATTGCGAGATTGCCTTGTGCGCCAGTGACGCCTGGTTCTTAAGGAAACGGCGTGCGATGACGTGCCGCTCTGGATGGTCGGCCAGCCACTCGTCCCCTTTACGCACCAGTTTGTCCACTTCATCATCGCCAACATAGTAGTGCTTACCGCGGTCCAGCGCCGGCAACAGAACATAGAGATGATTGAGCAGAGTCCGAATCGTCTGTTTGCCACGCAACGTCACCGTGTAGACTGCCGCGGCGCCCCACTCGGCGAAGCGGTCGTCCAGCGGATAGCCCTTAGTCTCCACTTCATAGCCGAGCGGCTCAAAGAATCGCCGGATCAGACCTTCGCCAGCATGGCACGCTACAGCCGGAATGGTCACCTCCAGAGGCCAACGCTCTGTCAGCCGTTCTGTTTTCTCCTTGGCGGTTCCGGCCATCGCGGAACCGAACGATCGCGCCAACGCCACAGCCAACATGCTGCTGGCCACATAGGGGCGATCGTTGACGTATTGATCCATGCCGATCGCTCCCTTCCGCCGCACCAGGCCGATGGGGTCGACTTCCACCAGCAACGCACAGGTGGTTCGCTCAGGGGATGCCTCTGGGTAAAACACCCAGGCAGCGCCGAATGGCAGATCGCGATGAAAAACGCTGCCAGGGTTCTTGTGGAGCAAGTAACCCAGGTCCGTGGCGTTGGGGGCAGTAGTGGTGATGGTCAGCAGCATGGTTGCTTGCCTGGAGGTTTCGCAAGGTCTGCGAAGATTATGGCAAACCGGGAAATAAGAGGCTATAAGCTGCCCAAGGTTCGCGCACCGTAGGATGGGCTTCCCAGCCCGTCTGCTACCAACGACACGGGCTGGAAGCCCATGCTACGGCCGCGCTACGAAAGCGAATACACTTCCGGGCCAACGTGCTCGGTCACGACGGCGCCAAAAAGCGTGTGCGCGCTGGCGTCGTAGATAGTGACCGGCATGATCTTGCCGATCAGGCGCGGGTTGCCTTCAAAGACCACGATGTGGTCCCACATCGTGCGGCCGGTGAGTTGGATGGCGGGGCCGGTATCGCCATGTTTTTGAGCCGTTTTGCTGGGGCCTTCGATCAGCACGTCGAATGTGCGGCCGATGCGGGTTTGGTTCTCTTCTTCGCTGATGGCGTTCTGCTCGGCCAAGAGTTCGTTGTTGCGGCGGCGCTTCACGTCGTCCGGCACGTCGTCCTTGAACAACTCAGCCCCTTTGGTGCCGGGGCGCTCGCTGTATTTGAAGATGAAGCTGTTTTTGAATCGGCACTCGCGGACCAAATCGACCGAGAGTTGGAACTCCTCTTCCGTCTCGCCGCAGAAGCCGACGATGAAGTCGCTGGTCACTTCGGCATCGGGCATAGCTTCGTGCAGCCGGGCGTACATGTCGCGATACTCGCCAATCGTGTAGCCCCGCTTCATCCGCTTCAGCACCGCGTCCGAGCCGCTCTGGACCGGCACATGCAGATAGTGCGAGCACTTGGGCAAGTCGCGCACCGCTGCGATCAAATCATCCGTCATGTCGCGCGGATAGTTGGTCACGAACTTGAGCCGATCCAATCCGTCGATTTCGCTCAGTTGGGCGAGTAGATCGGAGAGTCGTGTAGTGCGATCGCCGTCGCGATGGCAATAGCTGTTGACCGTTTGACCCAGGAGGATCACTTCGCGGCAAAACTTTCAAAGCTCTCGGCCACTTCGCTCCGCGCGGCGGCCTTACGATCGAGGCTCACTTCCAGTTGCTTGCCGGCCCCGGCGGCGATGCGCTCGATCAGATCGGGCACCTGATGCAACTGACCCGGGCCGACGACGAGATCGACATAAGGTGCTCGCTCGAACACTGTCTTCTGATGGTTCTGGGCCATGCAACCCAGCACGCCGATGACCTTGTCTGGATTGGCCTTCTTCAACCGCCGCAGCCTGCCCAGGGCGCTGTAGATCTTTTCCTCGGCATGTTCCCGGACACTGCATGTGTTGTAGAGGATAGCGTCGGCGGCGGCTGGCTCGTGGACCAGTTCATACCCCCGCCGGCGCAGCGCAGCGACGACCAGCTCGCTATCGAGCATATTCATCTGGCAGCCGACGGTTTCGATGTAGAGCTTTTTGGTCATGGGTTGGTTATCGCGATTTGAAAAGGCCTATTCTACTGCATAATTGCCGGTCGAAGAAGGCGCAAAAGTATTTTGGTGTTAGAATAAATATTGGGGTAGCTAGCGTCAGCGGAATATGGCAAGGCGTTATTGAAACCAATGATGCCACCTGGGACATTCTCATGACCAGCCGAGAGATCATGGCCGAACTGCCGCGACTATCGCATCATGAACGGCGCAAAATCGTTAAGCAGATCCTCAGGGTTTTTATGAGGCAATGTGAAAGGTGCCGCCTTTAATATTTACAAAGGTGGTCGCATTATGGGCAGTGGTCGTGTAACTCGCCACTGATTTGGCCGAACCTACGCAACTGGAATCCGATAAGCCATGGGTTGGATTGAGCCACGAACACGCGTTTCTTCGCCTCATCCATCATCTGTAGAGATCGTTGAAGCCGCACTGCAGACCGGCTCTCGCGTGGATGCTCAAACCGCATTGCTCACCATGGGCTTGGAACCCGACGAAACGGACGAAGTATTGACAATGATCGAAAAAGCTTTCCTACATGCTCGTCTTGCACGGGAAGGCATGACAATTTACGGCGACCTCGCAGGTCATCCCGTTTATGCTGCGGCAATGCGGCATGCGATGGAGCAACTTCCAAAACAGACTCCTCGCAGTGAGATTTGGTCACCGGGCGAACGTCGCATGCGGTGGATGACTATATTACTCTTGGGTATAGTCGGATTGCTGGCACTCGGAGCAGTCGTAGTGCTGATCGGTTTCAACTAATAATCATTGGAATGTCTTGTAAAAACTTTCGAGCTTTGTCGTTGAGGTTGATATGCGAGAAGAGACGTTGGGCTGACTCGCGCGCTGTCGAGCATGTTCATCTGGTTGAGGACGGTTTCGATGTAGAGCTTTTTTGTCATGGTCGGCCAGTGAGTTCGACACGACATTTTTTGATTGGGGGGAGGAATTACTCTAGACGATCCGCCGGATAGCATGTAAGCGACAGTGTCGGGGACATGCTCTGGGTGGAAGACTTCGTCTCCATCCAAGTTTGTTCGGCTTGTCGCGGAAGGGCGAGGTGGTTATGGAAAGAGTCGCCCGTAATCGCGCGCCCCGTCAACCACACGCATCACTTCGATCTGCTGGTCCACGGGGCGAAAAATGATGACCCAGCGTTTCACGGTGAAGACGCGATAGCCTGGGCCCAAGTCGGGGCGCGCCGTCCCCAACGTGGGGAACTTTGAGTACGTTTCGCATTTCTCGTGGATCTCGTCCGCGACACTCTCCGCCGTGGAAAGGCGTCCCTCTTTCAGGGCGATATAGGAAACAATATCTTCCAGATCCTGCCCTGCCTCAGGAGTCCAGCGGGCGTGGGGGCTCAATCCACAATTCCTTCGCTCGAGAGCCGGTGGCGGACGCGTGCTTTCAGCGCGTCCATGTCCAAGGGCTGAGATTGGCCGCGCTGGCTGGATCTCTCGGCCTCAGCCAACTTGCTTCGAAGATCCTCCAGCTGCCGCTGGTACTCGCGGAAATCACGCAGGCTTTCTTCCGGCGAAAGCGGCTGATCTCCCTGTTGCAGACGCTGACCCAGATATGCGTAGAAAGCGTGAACTTCACCGGTGGGCACATCAATGGCCATCGCTTTTCGCCTCCACAGAGGATTGTACCAGCAGCATCCGGCACTTGTCAAAACGTGGGAATGCTGAGTATCGGTTGGAAATGGGTTGCACCGACCCTTTATGTATCTGAGCGAGTCCAAATCCTTCAACCAAATCGCTCGCCGACACGCACTGGGTATCCTCGCAGAAACTCTTCCGTTTCGAGTACCCGTTTGCCCGAGGGCTGAAGCCGGTCGATCGCCAATAGTCCGCTTCCGGTGGCGATGGCCAGTCGATTGCCAGCGGATTGAACGACGGTTCCCGGGTCAGTCACTGTTGTGCCAGCTCCTTCCACATGCGCCGCATCCACAATGAGCCTTAACGGTTCACCCTGCGGGCGTAACCACTCTGTGTACGTCTTGGGCCAGGCTGCGAACGCCCGGATCTGATTGCGAATCTGCTCGGCGGTGCGCGTCCAATCGATCGCGCCATCCGTTTTGCG
The DNA here is from genome assembly GCA_021413705.1 of Planctomycetota bacterium. Lineage (GTDB taxonomy): Bacteria > Planctomycetota > Planctomycetia > Pirellulales > UBA7805 > JAIOPX01. The sequence goes on from JAIOPX010000236.1 coordinate 13,216, forward strand.
CAGTCGCCTTGCCCTGGTCATTAGCGACTGATCCTGAGGCAAGGTGGTGCCCCGCCCAGCCTCCAGATCGGTGATTGCGGAAAGCACGAGATCTGCCCCGATTGCGGCTAGACGGATTTCCAGTTCCACTGCATTTTCATCCGGTCTGATCTCGACCTTCTGTTGAGCGATGCATGGGCCCGCATCTACGCTCGGCGTAATGTGCAGCACCGTGTTGCCCGTCATCGTGTCGCCATGGTAGATCGCCCAGTTGATCGGTGCGGCGCCGCGATACTTGGGCAGTAGCGAGGCGTGGAGGTTGATCCCGCCGAGTCGGGCAACTTCCAGCGTCTCCGGCTTCAGGATCTGTCCGTAGTCGCAGACCACCAGCAGGTCGGCTCCGAACTGCGACAACGCCGCTCGGGCCTCCGGCGTGTTGACATTCTCTGGATCGAGGATCGGCAGGCCATGCTCCATGGCCACGATGCGCATCGGGCTTAGCGGCAGTGACCGGCGCGCATTGGACTCGCGCAGTGGCTGGGTAATCAGGGCCGCCACTTCGTGCCGTGAGGAAAGCAGGCTGCGGAGCGTCGGCGCCGCATAGGGGCCGGAGCCCATCATCAACAGCTTCAGCAGTATTTCTCCTCAAACTCAGCAACCCGGCGGTCGCTCTGCTCCTTGCTGGGCATTTCACCCCGCCCAACGCGGGCTTCAAAACGATCTTCCAAATCGTAGAGCTTCTCGCGAATCTCCAGTGCCGCTGCCTCGGCCAAGCGATCGATGAACAGCACGCCATCCAGGTGGTCGGTCTCATGCTGCACACACCGCGCGGCCAACCCTTCCAGATCGGCAGCAATCTCTTGGCCGTCGAGGCTGTAGGCGCTGATGTGTACTCGGGCCGGCCGCCGGATCGGAGCATACAAGCCGGGCAGGCTCAGGCAACCTTCTTCGGCTTCTTCATTACCCTTGGGCAGGCTGACGACAGGGTTGATGAATACCAGTTCTTCCCCCTTATCCGCTTCACCCGACAGGTTGGAGACGAACAGCCGAAACGGCAGCCCCACCTGGCTGGCCGCCAAGCCGATCCCCTTGGCTTCGTACATCAGGGCGAACATCTCGCGCACCACCGCCCGCAAATCGCCATCCACGCGACGGATCGGCTTGCACTTGTGGCGCAAGACAGGGTGCGGATACTCGATGATCGACAAGGCCTGGGCTTCTGCGGGCATGCTTAAACTACGAACGATTTGGGGCATGGGACAATGCTGTATTATAATGCGAATTGCCCCGCCCCGGCGACGGGGGATGGAACATTGACCCCCTCTCCGCCCGGCTCTAGACTTCACACATGGCCGAATCACATCAAAGCGGCATCGCACACCGGCTGGCACAAGCTATCCTAGCCGCCTTCATCTGCTTCCAGATCGCCGCCGCAATTGGCGAGGAACCCAAAGAAAAGCCTCGCCGCATCATCATCGGCCAGAGCGAAGCCAAGACCACGCTCTTTGGCCTGCCCGGCAGTGGCTCGAAGTTCCTCTACGTGCTCGACACTTCCGACAGCATGACGCTGCCGAAAGGAAAACCGCTGGCTACGGCCAAACAGGAGATCATCGACAGCATCGACAAACTGGACAAACTGTGTGAGTTCTATGTCATCCACTACAACAACGTCCCCCGGCTGTTGGATATGACAGCCGGGCGGAACTGCTTTGGCACGGAGGACAACAAACTGGCGGCCAAGCGAATCATCGCCGCGATTCCCACCGGCCAACGCACGGAACATGAGCCGGCCATCATCATGGCGTTGCGGATGCGCCCCGATGTCCTCTACCTGATGACCGACGGCGACGATCCGGCCCTGGAACGTCGCGACCTGGAGCGCATCTCGCGCGTCAACGAGGGCCAAGCCATTATCCACACGGTGCAGTTCGGCAAAGGAGAGCCCAAGCGAGGCGCCGACTGGCTCAAGCAACTGGCGAAAGAAAATCGCGGCCAGTACAAGTTCGTGGATGTGAGCCAGGCGGAAAACAACCCTCGCCCCTGAGCGGCACGGCGCTAGCCGCCGGTGCGTGAGTTACAAAGCCACCGGTGGCTAGCGCCATACCGCTCACACGTAATACGGATTCCCCTTTGTCATCGGACGGACGGCGGCCCAAACGGACGACATCGCAATTACAGCCCCGACACACATCATTACGGCAGACAAAAACATGACCTGGCCTCCCTCTCCGCTGACTCCAGTCCTTGGTTTCCTCGCTGGACTGTTGGGTGAGAGATAACGCACTCGCCGTGCCCACTGGCGATAAGGGGGTAGCAATGGCCTATCGCAAAGGGCTACGGCCACGCATCTTGCGATAGAATCCATGCCTTCGGCAGGTGACTCTGACGGCGCGCGACTGTTATCCGTTTGATTCGAGCAAAATCGAATCGACGACAGCATGCAGTAGGATGGGCTTCCCAGCCCGACACCCAGAAATAAGAGACGGGCTGGGAAGCCCATCCTACGTGCCTGACCAAAAAAAACGGGCAACCGGCGGTCGGGGGATCGACTGCCGGTTGCCCGGGAAGCCCTTGGGGTCAGGGCTTCGAGGCGGGGAGTTTTGAGAGGCTATCGGCGAGGCTGGCTATTTTTGCGCCTCAAGGGCGCGGTGGGGAGTTTCAAAGTCGGAGTCGGAGTCGGAGGTCGGAGGTCGGAGATTAGACGATATCGGCTTTCCGACTTCCGACCTCCGACTTCGCAAAATTACCAGGGTCCACGGACGTAGTAGTAACCGGCTTGGGTTGTGTCGCTGGGGATTGGGGGCATCGGACGGAAGCCTTCGGATCCACCAGTAAACTCACCTGGATATTGGCGTGAGAACTGGGGATAAATCCTTCGCATCCGCGTGTTGCCCACGCCCCAACCCATTTCGCGATACTTTTCCGCGGTGGGAGGAACGACCAGGGCCACAGGCGCGCCCCACTCAGGGTTGTAGTAATCACAATGCCAGTTCTGCCCTGCGGCCTGTTGCCATTGTTGGCACCGGGCCTTGCCCCCGCAGTGGGGCTCGCAGTTGCAGCCACAGGCCTGTTGCTCTTTGTGGTGGCCTCCGGCGGTAGCCAAATTGGCCGACGCTAGTAAGGCCGCCAGGGCGAGCGTGGCGATGATCAAGGTTCGCATTCGGGAGTCCTTAGTGATATCGAATCCGGGTGGTCGTCTGCGATCCGCCGCCGTGGTAATTGATGTATTTTCGCTTATGGTGATACAGGAACTCGTGCGGCATCAGCGGCTGATACGTGATCCATGTGTGCCCCACCAAAGGCGGAGTGGGACGCGGCGACAGATACAATTGTGCTGGCACGCCTCCCCCCCCGGGTGATGCATAGTAGTTGTAAAACAAGTCCTGATTCTGGGCCGACTCACCGCAATCTGCTGCCCGACTTTCGGACGTCGCCATGGCACAGGCCGCCCCCAACGTCGCGATGGCTACCAGCCGCCACAGGTAACGTCCCATCGAAGTCTCCTTGTGCTACGGTCGTCGTTCGCGTCTCGCCCGGCCAGATTGCGATGAGTCGCGTGCCGCTTGTGTCCAGAACCAAATCTCGGCAAGCGTTGGTCCTAGTGGTGAATCTTTATCTGACGAATGCGCCAAACTGCCTGATAGTACACAACTTGCGGCCGAACTCGGCTCCCCAGAGGGCCGCAAAACCGATAGAATCGTTACGGGCTGCAAATCTTACCAGCCGCGCGATAGACTTTGCGGGCTGCCTCCCCCGGGAAACTGGAGTCCTTGGAACCTTGGCTACCGTTGAAGCTCGCAAATCTGCCCGTCGTGGATCCCCCCCTGTGAAGCCTACCACCGCTAAAGATTCCACCGCTAAAGATTCGGCCCCCGACGAGGAGGCCTCCGACGTTGCATCCAATGGCCATGCCGCCACTGAAATTGGCGCCGCAAATGGCGCCGTGCCCAAGCGTCGCACGACTGCGGCTCAGATGGCCGAAAAGCAGCGCGACATCAGCGTCAGCGAGTTCTTTGCCAAGAACCGCCACCTGCTGGGGTTCGACAATCCGCGCAAGGCCCTGCTGACCACGATCAAAGAAGCGGTCGATAATTCGCTCGATGCTTGCGAAGAAGCCGGCATCCTGCCGGAGATCTGGGTTCACATCGAGCCGGCCGGGGAGAACCGCTTCCGAGCCGCCGTGCAAGACAATGGCCCGGGTATCGTCAAAAAACAAATTCCACTGATCTTCGGCAAGCTGCTTTATGGGTCCAAGTTTCACCGGCTGCGGATGAGCCGTGGGCAGCAGGGGATCGGAATCAGCGCCGCCGGCATGTATGGCGTTCTGACTACCGGCAAGCCGATCAAAATCATCTCCCGCATCTCCAAGGGAAAGCCGGCCCACTACTACGAAATCAAAATCGACACCAAGATCAACCAACCGCAGATTCTCAACGGCAAAGGGGAAGGGATTGATATTCCCGCCGGGGCGAAAGGGGAAGCGGAGTTCAAGAAGCACGAGATTGAATGGGTGGAAGTCGAGCATGGCACGCGCGTGACCATCGAGCTCGAGGCGATCCACAAGCGGGGGCGTGGCAGCGTCGACGAATATCTTGAGCAGACTGCGATCGCCAATCCGCATGTGACCATCCACTTTACCGATCCAGAAGGACAGCAGACGACCTACGCTCGTTCCACTCAGGAATTGCCGGTCGAGCCGAAAGAAATCAAGCCGCACCCCTACGGCGTCGAGCTGGGCAACCTCATCACGATGCTCGGTGACACCAAGGAATCAACTCTCTCGTCGTTTTTGTCGGAGAGTTTTTCTCGCATCAGCTCCGGCACGGCGAAGAAGATCTGCGAAACGGCTAAAGTAAGCACGCGTTCCCGGCCGGCCACGATCGGCCGCCAAGAAGCCGATCAACTCTTCAAAGCCCTGCAAGATGCGAAGATCAGCCCTCCGGCCACCGACTGCCTCTCCGCCATTGGCGAGCCTTTGTTGCTGAAGGGGCTCTATCATGTGGTGCCGGCGGAGTTTTATACAGCCGCCACCAGGCCGCCAGCCGTCTACCGGGGCAACCCTTTCCAGATCGAGGTGGCGCTGGCTTACGGCGGGGCCGCGACCACGCAGAAGGTTCCGCTCGACGTGCTTTCGCAGTTGATTAAGGAGAGTGACGCGCGGACGCTACGACAATTCCTGATCAACACGTTCGCCGGCCTGGGGAGTGAAGCGGCCGATACGATCCTCAAAGAAGCCGACATGGGCACCCGGCAGTCCCCCTCCAAGCTCAAACCCAAGGAGATCCAGAAGCTGCACGAAGCGATGCGCAGCGCCAGCCTGGAGAGTTCGCAGACGATGAACGTGTTGCGGTATGCCAATCGCGTGCCGCTGCAGTTTCAGCCTGGCGCTTGTGCGATCACGCAGACGCTGATGGGAACTAATTGGCGCAGCTATGGCCTGACGCAGTCGCGCGGTTCGTTGCCTTCCGGCCCGATCACCGTGCTGGTTCACATGGCCAGCGTCTGGGTGCCCTTCACCAGCGAATCCAAAGAAGCCGTCGCCGCCTATCCGGAAATCGAAAAGGAAATCCGGCTGGGCGTGCAGGCCGTGGGGCGCAAGCTGGGAATGTATCTCAACCGCCGGCTCAAGGTGCGCCAGGAAGGGGACCGCCGAAATATGTTCCTCCGCTACCTGGGCGAAGTGGCGGGCGCCGTGAGCAGCATCAACAAGGCGGACAAGAAGAAACTTTACGATCAACTGCTGGAAGTGGCCAAGCGCAAGACCGCGCAAGCCGACGTGAAGCTCGACAAGCACGGCAAGCCGATCGAGGAGCCGGAAGAAGACCTGGGTGACAACGTCATCATCGTGGATCCCGCCACGATGGCCCAGCAACTTCGCAATGGAAACGGCGGTAAGGCGGGTGGAGAACAAGAATCGAGTTGAAATTTCGGTTTCCCTAGGAAAATGGATTCGTAAGGTGATGGGGCATGGCACGCCAGCGTCGTCGAGAGGGAAGGTTTACGGAGCCGGTTCTTCCGAGCAATATCATCACTCAACAAGGTGCGCTGCGAATCAGGCACTTTTACGGTGCAATGGACGTACACCGTCGCGAACATGGACCGGCACACTTGCATATAATGGAACACGAACAAACACTTTGTAGAATTGGCCAAAATGGGCGTCCCCTGGCTGGAGAGCCTGTGCTTTCCGCGGCACTGACAGAATTGGTGGCCTCGAAACGATCCGCAATTCGCAAAGCAGTGCGCAAAATTGCCCGTTGGTGGTGGTATCATCAGGTAGGGCGGCCTCGAATGTCCGCCGAAGAGGGATAGTTTATGGCAACCGCCGACTTGCATGTTGAGACTCTCTATTACCCTCACCTAGCAAAAAATGCGCCCCATGAAGAAACTGCGCAGCGAGTCCGACAAAGTGCTTCGGCCTTGTTAGACGATGCCTGGCGTTTGATGGAGCAATCCCACAAGTACAGTGATGAGCAACTCCGTTGGTTTTGTACGCATCCTGCCGCGCCCGAGCATCTCCTGCTGCAATTGTGCGACCAAGGCAGATTTCTCAGCGAATTGGGGCACCGCTCGGGCCCCGAGAGTTTGCTTTTCAAACTGGCCGACGAACACAAGTATCCTGAAGCCATACTGACCTTAGCCAAGAACATGTACCTTTCAGATGCGGTTCCAACAGATCAATTTGTGGAATTCGCGACGCGACACCGTGACAGTGACTGGATGATGACTTCATTGGCACATTTAGAGCCTTGTTCCCAAGCGAAAGAGCAGGCTTTTCTGCAACTCGTCACGTTGAGTAAGGACCGAGTTCGATTGGAAGAGATTTACCGTGTGACAGCTCAAGAGGTTGAGGCTCGCACGGCGATTCATGCGGAGCGCATACAGACTCTGTACGACAGCCGGGAATACCGCGTCTGGCGATCCCTAGCCAACAACCAACACGTTTCGAAGGATATGTTGCAAAAGCTGGCTGAGGCGAAGGACGTCAAATGTGCGCGCGAAATTCGGGACAGGGCGGCTCAAACATTGCGCAGAATTAGTTTGCAAAACTAGTATGGTAACCATCACGAAACATCGCGTGCCCGACGGGTATTTCTACGAAATACCCGATCTCGAGGCTTACGCTCAAGCGTTGATGAGCGCGCAGGGTGTCGAGGTTCCGCCTGCCCGGTATCGCGTCTTCGTATCGCACGAGAACGTAGACGCCATTCGCCAAACCGATGACGATTGGGAACGACAAATTGCACTTTTTTTCCGGCTGGGCCCAGATCTGGGTATCGACTATCAAATCGTGCCCGATGGCGCTGAACAGGCCTCAACGTAATTTCTTAATTTAATACGCCCTCTTAAAGCAGACATTCATGGCCAAGAAAAAACGCTCCGAAGATTCCGCGCCCAGCAGCGCATCCACTGCCGTACTGACCCCGCGCGACAAAAAGACCCTCGGCGTGCTCAAAGAACTAGCCGACGAGATCGTCGAAACAGCGGCCAAGAAGAGGGATCCGCATCTCGATATTCCTGCCCGGACGCTCTCGAACACCAAGTACAACGCTTCCGCCCGGATCATCGAGATGGGCAAAAGCACCAACCGGCGACAGTTGTTCAATCTCTCCCAGGCCAAGGCCTATATGCAAACGCTGCTGGTGGCCAGCGGCACGAAAATGCTGCTCGACCAGGGCAAAACCACCAGCATCCGCGGTCTCTACTATCTGCTCAAGCACACGATCGAAGGGACCAAGGAAGAGACGTTCGACGATCAGGCTGATTGTGATCCGATCATCGAAGACTTGGAAGTGACGCTCGGCAGCCTCCGCGAGGAACTGCATGTGTATGCCAGCAATCGCGGGGCGATGGTCGGCCCGCTGACGCTGACCGATAGCGGCGACGAGATCGACTGCGCCCGAATGGGTTCCGGCGGCTACAGCATCCCGTCGATCGTCGAGGCGGATGTGATCCAGTTCGGCAAGCACCGGGCGGAGTTCATTCTGCACGTCGAAAAAGACACCGTCTGGCGGCGATTCAACGAAGACAAGTTCTGGAGGAAGCACAACTGCATCCTCATGCACGGCGGCGGCCAGCCCCCGCGCGGCGTGCGGCGGATGCTTTCCCGATTGCACAACGAACTCACCTTCCGCGGGAAAAAGCTGCCGGTGTTCTGCCTATTGGACAACGACCCGTGGGGCTACTACATCTACAGCGTGCTGAAGCAGGGTTCGATCAACCTGGCCTACGAATCGCGGCGGATGGCCATTCCCGATGCCCGTTTCGTCGGCCTGCGGTCGAAAGATTACGAAGAATGCAAGCTCAGCAGCAGCGTTCAGATCAAGCTCAATGAGCAGGACATCAAACGGGCCAAGCAGATCGCCGAGTATCCCTGGTTCCAGAAGAAGAAAGATTGGCAGCGAGAGATCAAGCAGATGCTGGCCAACGGCTTCAAGCTGGAAGTCGAGTCGTTGATCAGCAAGGATATTAGCTATGTGACTGAGACGTATGTGCCGGAGCGGCTGAAGGCGGGAGATTGGCTGGCGGATTCGGAATAGGGGCAAAGTAGGGGATGGATCGCCGAATTATTCTGTACGAAACGCGACATAAGCAGATAGCGCGTTGGACTGGTATAATTTAAGAGAGCCATTCGGACAATCGGATCTGGTTATCATGACGGGAAAGCAGAAAATCCTTGCGGCAGTGCAAACGATGCCGGAAGATGCGTCCATCGACGAGGTGATCGACCGTCTCTGGCTGCTGCGAAAAATCGAAATTGCGCAGGGTCAGGCCGATCGCGGCGAAGGCATTGAGCACGACAAATTCATGCAGGAGTTGCTCGGAGACGATGAGTAAGGTCGACATCGTCTGGACTTCGCAGGCTGAAAACGATCTGCGAGCGGTCCGCGCCTACATTGCTGCCGATTCTCCTGAACGGGCAGTCGTATTTGTGCGACGCTTAAAGACTGCAGTCGAGCCGCTGCGCAAGTTCCCCGAGCTCGGGCAAGTCGTTCCAGAATTGGAGGATCCGACGATCCGTGAAATCCGCGTAGGATATTACCGGATTATTTACCGCGTTCGGACCAGTCGCGTCGATGTGCTGACGGTCCATCACGGTGCTAGACTTTTTCCGCCATGATCCTCAAGAAGAGAGTCTTTCCCAATCTATGAATGTGCCCCCTTCGCGGATGGCCTCAATCGCCAAGACTTTGGCTCGCTCGATTGCTTCAGATTCCGTCGCACCATAGGCAAGTGCCCCAGGCACATCGAGTATTTCGGCGATCCAGCGCTCATCCTCTTCGCGTTCGGTCTCGATCCAGAATTCCATATTTGCGAGCCTCTGACACTCACGGCACCAGCACAATCTTCCCGCTCAGCGTCCCCGCCTGACGCAACGTGTTGTCCTCTTGCAAGCGATGCGCGGCGGCCGTTTCTGAAAGGGGCATGACGCGGTCGATCTTCGGTTGCAATTTGCCTTCGCTCAGCCAGCGGTTGATGTCCTCGGCCGCGGCCCGTTGCTCCTCTGCCGTGGCGGCGAACATCACGAAACCGTGCAGCGAGCAGCCTTTGACATAGAACGGCCCGACGGGGAACTGCGGCCTGGCGTCGCGGCCAGCCATCAGAATTATCCGCCCGCGCGGAGCCAGCAGCGGCACGATGCGGTCAAAGTCCGGCTCGCGCGTAGTCTCCCAATAGACGTTGACCCCGCCGGGAGCCAGCTTCACCAGCCGCTCCGCCACATTCTCGGTCTTGTAGTTGATTGCCAGGTCCGCGCCGAGCCGCTGACACTGGGCGAGCTTCTCGGGGCTGCCGGCCGTGGCCGCCACTTTCGCACCCAGCGCCTTGGCCATTTGAATAACCGTCGAGCCAACGCCCCCCGAGCCGCCATTGACCAGCAGCGTCTGGCCGGACTTCAATTGAGCCTCGCGCACTAGTCCCAGGTGGGCCGTGATCCCAACCAGCGCCATGGCGGAGGCCTGCTGATCGGTCACGCCCGGCGGCGTTGGGTAGAGCCACAGCTCGTCAACGGCCGCAAACTCGGCAAAGGTTCCCTGGCGACCGAGCAAACCCTGGTTGCTTCCCCAGACGCGGTCTCCCACCTTAAACCGCGAAACCTGCGGGCCGACAGCCTCGACAGTGCCGGCCAGATCGCAACCCACGATGTAGGGATTGGGCAGCGTGAAATAGTTCGCCCCGCCCCGGATGTAGGTATCGATCGGGTTGACCGCCACAGCGGCCACGCGAACCAGAACTTCACTGCCGCGCGGCTCCGGCGTTGGCAGATCGCCATAGACGATCGCCTCCGGCGGCCCGGGTTGCTGGATGTAAGCAGCTTTCATGGCGACAATCTGTTCAGACCGGCTCGACTCAATGAAAGGCCGATTTGACCTCGGCGTTCATCAGCACTACAAGCGACCAGATGCCAATCGGCAAACCAAGCACGCAACAGGGAGACAGACAGGGGACCATCGCCAAAATCGTCGCGGTTAAAGCAAACCCATAACCTTCGAGCTTCATCATTTTCATCGCTCCCAGCAGCACCACAGCCCCGACGACGATGCCAATGATCGCAAATACCGCACCCAGCGGCCCCTGGGCAGCCATAAGTTGCTCAAAGAATTTCCGCATTTGCGGATCTAAATTGGGAGGCAACTGCTGATTGGCCGCGGCGCCGGCGAAGAACAAGCTCTGAGCCAGGTTGTACAAGTTCAACGCGATGCCGATAGCGGCCGTGACGATCAGACCAGTAGCCGGACCCTTGACCTTGCCTTGTATGATGGGATCGGAACTACCCTGGCCCCCAAAGTTGCCGGAGTTCTTCGGCGAATCGTAAGGGTTGTCTCCCGTGCCGTAGCTCATGTTGCGCTCCCTGGATGATTGGAATGACCAGCGGACGCCATGGGGTCATGACGCTCTTCAAGCCGGATGGATACGGCCGAGAATACCACGTTCCTGGAATGCTGCAAGTAATGGTTCCAGAAAAACGCCCAATCTGCGGTATCAAAGGATGCCATAAATCAACCGCAGATCCGGGGCACGGCTTGTGAAAACGAGGAAAAAACAGGATTTCAGTTGCGAAACGAGTTTCCAGGCCGTACAATCTCCGGCATCTGAAAATGGTGCGTAGCAGTCCTGTGTTTTCCCAATTCCATGCAAGGAGTTCTCAAATGTCTCAAGGTGGCAGTGGCGAACAGAAGAGTTGGGTCGTGGCTGTGTTGCTGTCGTTTTTTCTTGGTGGCCTCGGCGTCGATCGATTCTATCTCGGCTACATCGGACTTGGAATTCTCAAGCTGATTACTCTTGGTGGATGTGGAATTTGGGCACTAATCGATTTTGTTCTGCTTCTGCTGAATAAGATGCCGGACGCACAAGGACGCCCGCTTCAGAAGTGACGCGATGCACAGGGGCGAACTCCGCCTCACGCAGTATTGCGCCTCCCTGCGATCAGTCCGCAGATCAAGATGGCAAAGCCGACGAAAGCCACCGCGCCGGCTCCCCACATCATCATCCTATAGTGCTTGTTTCCGGGGTCACCCGCTTGGACGCGCTGCTCCCCAGTGAGCATGCCCGAGGGTTGATCGCGATACATGCGCCAATAGGTCAGTGACTCCGATGGAGTGAGCCGGTCCACGCGCCCGGATAGGTCGTGCGCCACCTGGTCGAATTTCAGCACCTCGGCAGGGCGGTTGGACAGCGACCAGAATCGCCAGCCGGCACCCAAGCCAATCGCCATCACCACGATCCCCACGACAAAACAAATCCCCTGGGTCCGTGTCCATCCGCTGCGAGACGGTTCCCGCTGCTGAATTTGCGGCAGCGAGGCCAAGCCCCGTAGCGTCGGGACGTCGATCAACGATCCACACGAACAGGTGATCTGCTCGCCGGCCTGCCGTGCCTCCACGGGCGTTTTTCGGCCGCAACGGCAGGTGATTTCGTATCTGATGGCCATAGAAACCGCTTTGCGATGTGGCGGGTACTAGGAAGAGGCCAGCCCCGCGTTTTTCGGGCAACAAGGGCGTCTGAGTCAGCCGCCTCCGCGCTCTAATTGCTGATTGGGTAAGATGATACGTCTATCATGCTAGCTGAACGTACGTCTCCGGGCAACCTGAACCCAAAGGCATAAAACGACGAACTTCTGCGCTGATTCCGGCGGCTTGAAACTCAATCCTAACAAGATATTCGAGACGGGCTGAAAAGCCCATCCTACCAGGGGAGATAAAGTTAGTCACAATGAAACGAGTACATCTATGAGCACAAGCCTTCCGCTGGCGCCTCAAAAACAAAATAAACACTGGACTGCGAACTCTCTCCAGTTACAATTGGAGCAACCCGACAACCCTTCGCAAACGGCTTCACGGGTCATCCTACGTGGGTGAGAAAGCACGCCCACCTGAATGGCCGCCGTTGCGTCACTGGTCCATAGAAAGGCTCGCCTGATACTTCTTCCGGCTTCGTAATCTTTTGCCAAATGCACTTCTGCGCGTGCGAGCGCAGCAGAGGGTGGTAGAGTATTGCGAGGTCAGTGAGTGTCAGCAAGCCGATCTGGCAAGCCAATTCGTACGCGAACCGGCGTTGGGTGAGATTTTATCTACACGGGCGGGATGGATGCCGTTGGCCTTAGCGGGGGACATAACATTCCTTCGGGAAGTCACCGCGTCACGGATCCGATCACTGCATGCAAATGACAAACGTCAGGTTCAGATATTTCGTGCCCGGGAGGGTGACGGAAATCGTGAGTTTTGTCGCTTTGTCTTTACGGGGTATTTGAATAGCTGAGGAGCGTTGATTTGTTCGACACAACACTATTGGATGAACTCGACGGCGATCCGAACGGCACTCCCGAAGAAGTGTTGGCGCTGGGGCATAAAGCGACCGACGGAGTGGACCTGGACGACGCCGACCTGGACGATGCTCACGTCGATGCGCTCGACGTCGAGGATCTCGAAGAGACAGACGCCACCGGTTCCCTGGGCGAGTTGCTCGCCGAAGGGGAAGACGCCGAATCGTGGTCCGATGATCCGGTCCGCATGTACCTCACTCAGATGGGCGAAATCCCCCTGCTGACGCGCATCCAGGAAATCACCCTGGCCAAGCGAATCGAGGTGACGCGAGCCGAGTTCCGCCGCCGCCTGTTGGAATGCGATTTCGTAGTCCAAGTGGCGTTTAAGGTTCTCAGCCGCGTTCACAAGGGAGAGCTTCCCTTCGACCGCACGGTACAGGTTTCGGTGACCGACCGGTTGGAAAAAACGCAGATCCTCGGCCGCTTGCCGCACAACTTGGCCAGCCTCGAGATTCTGCTGAAGCAAAACCGAGCCGACTATCGTGAGGCTCTGAGCAAGTCGAAGAAGATGTCGGTGCGCCGGGCAGCCTGGAAGAGCCTGGGACGCCGCCGTCGCCGTGTGGTGCGGTTGATTGAAGAGCTCGGTCTGCGAACGCAGCGAATCGAGCCGCATATCAAAACGCTCGAGGACTTCAGTCGTCGCATCACCGAATTGAGACGGAAGATCGACGATCACAAGAAGGCCAAAGGACCTGCGGCCGAACGCGAACCTTGGATCACCGAGTATCGGCGGATCCTCTGGATCACGCAGGAGACGCCCAGCAGCCTGCGCAATCGCATGGCCCGCATGCGTCAGGTTTATGCCAAATATCAGCAGGCCAAGCGGGGATTGTCGGAAGGCAATCTGCGATTGGTCGTCTCGATCGCCAAGAAGTATCGCAACCGCGGTTTGAGCTTCCTCGACCTGATTCAAGAAGGCAACGCCGGCTTGATGCGGGCCGTGGACAAGTTCGAATACCGCCGCGGCTTCAAGTTCTGCACCTACGCCACCTGGTGGATTCGCCAAGCGATCACCCGGGCGGTGGCTGACCAGAGCCGGACGATTCGTATTCCGGTCCACATGGTCGAGACCATGTCGCGCGTTCGCAACGTCTCGCGACAGTTGCTGCAGGAGTTGGGACGCGAGCCGACGATCGAAGAGGTCGCACGACGTGCCAGCACGGCCATCGACGAGACACGCCGGGTATTGGCGATGAGCCGCTACCCGATCAGTCTCGACCGACCGGTCGGCAACAGCGAGGACAGCCACTTTGGCGACCTGCTGCCCGATTCGGCCGCCGACAGCCCTGCCATTGGCGCCGCCCAGGAAATGCTCCGCGGCCGGATCGCCAAGGTGCTCAAGACACTCAGCTACCGCGAACGGGAGATTATCAAGCTCCGCTACGGACTGGGTGACGGTTACAGTTACACGCTGGAGGAGGTGGGCCACATTTTCAAAGTGACCCGCGAGCGCATCCGGCAGATTGAAGCCAAAGCGGTGCGGAAGCTGCAACAACCAAGCCGCAGCCAGGAGTTGGTTGGGTTCTTGGATTAACACACTCCCCTCCCTTTCAGGGAGGGGCCAACAACAACTCCCCTCCCTTTTAGGGAGGGGTTGGGGGAGGGTGAATCTTTTCGGTTCGCATCTCTTCCACAAAGCGAATAACGTCTCGAAGCCGAGCCTGGGAATGGGTCTTCCCGGGCTCGGCTTTTTTGTGCGCTAATGTGCAATCCGCAGTTCGCCTCGCTGCATCCGTGCTTAGATGTCCATCGCAAATATACAAAACACAACAAAACCGGCGGCAATGGCTGCTGCGATCAGTGCCATCCATATGACTTGACGCTGACGGCCTATGATCGCGCCAATTGCCATCGCCAGGCACAAGGCCGTGACACATGCTGCGATCCCTTCGCTGCCGATAAATGTGTGCCTCCCAATCCGCATCGAATAGCTTGGGTAGTACCATACCGACAATCCGATTGCCACCCAGAATGTGGCTAGCATCGCGCTGGCGATTGTGAATTGAAACCGGTGCTGAGTCATGCGTTAGAGTGACGTTGATGAAGAGGGCCAAACCTTGCGAAAACGGTGGACGAGAATCAAATACACAGTCATTCCGACGAAAAGGAAAATCGTCGATGCAGGAGCCAAGGCTTCCTGGGATTCAGCTTTGACACCTAGTCTCCCCAAGTAAAGCAATCCGGCCCAAGCCACGAGGTAAACGACAGCGGCGGCGATCAGGGCTCGTAACTCAACGGCCCTAGCCCGCGAGCCCAAGTCTATCGCCAGTTGCCCTAGGGAGAGTGCGGTGCAGATGAAACTGACAACCAACAGCGGGCCGATCGCGAAGCGGTAATCCGACAGGCGCATTAGGTAGCTGACGAGCCACAAGGTTGCCACAATTCCGTGCAAGAGTGCTGTGGCGGTTAACCATTCTTTGCGCCGAGCCACCAGCGGATCTCGTCTTAATAGCCACAGGCCGAATGCGGCTCCCCCCATGCCGCAGCTTCCCAGGAGTGTTTGCATCGCTCCATATCCCAATATCCATCGTCCAGATTTTGTACCGTCGCCATAGACGAGATAGGGAACCACCGAGGCAATAATCTGAATTCCAAAATATAACGCCAGCGGAATCAAAGCGATCTGATACATCAGAAGCCCCAGACGTGCATCGCCTGCTACGAGACCGGTTTTGACCTGCACATTGCCGCCAACCGATGGCACCTCTGCTAATTCTTCGGCCAAACCACTAGATTTGGGCACGACGAGTGCCGCAACTTCGCCTTCCAAGGATTCAAGAGTAAGGTGCGACTTACATCGTCGAACCAATAGCAGCGTGAGCAACATCAGTATGAGCGTACATACCGCAAATAAAATCAGTAGCAGCGGCAACATGGTCGCCAAATAGCTGGGTGGCGCAGGGTTATGGCCACCACGGTTTGTGGGAATTATTGAGTCCGACAGGAAAAACCCTATCACACCGACGAATGCCAACAGCGCAACCATGGCCCGCAGCCCCCGGGCGGTTGTGGCCAAGCGAGGCTGGTCGATTGCCTGCATCCGTTGCGCAAGAGCCGTTACAACGGCAAGCCACGCGCCAAGATTGAATCCTATCTCCAACCACCGTGGCACGGTGGAAAATGTTTGCAGCAAGAACAAGCTCACGAACCAACCAGCCGCTTGGAACCACATGGCCACCGTGAACGATTTTTTTCCCGCCCACGATCCCGGCGCCAACGCGATCCGAGCAAGTCCGAATGTGAGACAGACATAGGCGACCAGCCAAGTAAGGAAGTTCAGGCTTCGGACGACAAAGCGAACCGCTGGATTGAAATATTCGAGCCCGCCCCCCAACAAAACACACAAACTAACGCCGGTGGCCACCATGGCATAGAGAATCAGAATCAAGATTCCCCGCGAATAAATTTCGAGTCCCTGAGAGATGGCGAGAATAGTTTTGCCTACCGGCAGACATTGTTGAACATTGCTGTTCGATTCGGGAGATTCGAAAGGATTTGAATGGGATTGGATCACAGGCTGCTCCTTGTACTGTTGCAAACCATCGCACCCAGTTGGCGGGCACCACGAAGTTGAACCTTCGTGTCGAGCCAAACCTATTCCAACGGCCTGCGTCGTGTCAGAACACTAAGCAATGCTGTAAATAGCGTGGCGCCAATAATCGACCAGACGACGGGAAATTCCTTCACGCCAATAGTCAGGTTGAAAGGCTCGGGCAAATCAAATTGTCGCTGCAGCCACATGCCCAAGAGTGCGCCGATAAAGCCCAGCGCGATCGAAGCCAGGCAGCCGCCGTGCGAATAGCCCACCAAGCTCCGGGCGATGCCGCCGCAAATGCCGGCAACCAACAGCAACACAAGAATTTCCAGCCACGTCATGTCTGCCTCCTTCGGGTTGTTGGGATGTGATTTCGAAAATATTCACTGCGCAGAACATTATCGCCACAACGGGGCGGCAACGTAAGCTGGCCGGTCGTCAAAGGTTACGAATGGCCCGCGCCCCTGCCGGCACTTTTCCGTGAGCCCCTTGCTCCGCGAAAAAGCCCCTGCTATGCTCCGTTAGTTAAAGCGTGCGCTGGTGGTCGGCCGCTAACGAAGCGACCGACAAAACAGGGAACTCCGGTGAAAGACCGGGACGGCCCCGCCGCTGTAACCGAGTGTCCTAAGTAGCATGGGCTTCCAGCCCGTGACACAACCAGGACCGAAGAGCCTGATTCTAATAGCCATTGTCGCCGCCGGAATGAATCCAGCGGAAACACGACGAGAAGGCCAGGGTTCTTCAAAGCTCGGGAGTCAGAAGACCTACCAGCGCAGTACGAGCGAAAGCCGCGAGGGACGGCAATCGCGCGATCCGTCACGTTATTTGACGCGAGAACGCTGCTGAGCAAGCCCGATATCGGCCCCACCATCTGCGTGCGCCCCTGCGCCCGCACGATGCCCCGGTCCGTCGTCG
>JAIOPX010000237.1 GCA_021413705.1 Planctomycetota bacterium
AAAAAGACTCCCCTTCGGCACAACCGGCAACCGAAACCTATTGTCAGCGAGACAGCACTTAATGCCGTGGTTGCGCGGGGGGATCCGCAAACCAGGGTTGGCGCCACATGAGTTGCGCGCCCGCCCTTCCCTCCGTTGGCCGCTCTCGGCCCATTTTCCGCTTTTGCGGCTCGGATTCTACGGAGGAAACCATGCGACGACTGTGCCTGAGTTTGGCCTGTCTGGCCACGACGATCTGCGTGCCGTCGTGGGCGACGGCGGGCGATATGGAAACTGCCCAGCAGATTGTGACCGTGATGGAGCGCAGCGGCGCCCTGGAAGATTACGACGTGTCCGTTCGCGTCACCGAGCGCACGGCCTACCTGCGCGGCACGGTGCGCAACGAACAGCAGATGGCCACGGCCATTGAAATCGCCCAGGCTTCGCCCCACATCGATCGGGTCATCAACGAGATCCGCATCGGGTCGGCAAATGCCCAAGCCGCGGAATCCGGTGAGATTCAGCCTGTGGCCCGGCTGGCAGCCTTGCAGCAGGATGCAGACAAGGCTGGCCCGTCCAGCGTGCCGACATTTGTCTCGCAGGCCAGTAGCCGAGGAAACGGAGCCATGCCTCCGGCTCCTCCTGCTCGCCCCCGCACGGCCCAGCAAGGTGGGCAGATGCCCGTGCCGATGGGAGCAGCAGGTGGCCCGCCCGCCCGGCTCGCCCAAGGCCCGCCAGCCCGGTTGATGAACCAGGGAGCCGCCTCGATGGCTGGCCCCCGGCAATTGGGCAACGGGATGCCTCAACCGGCTTATGTTCCGGGTGCAGGAGCCGGTCCTCGTGCGGCCTACGATCAGCCTCACTTGCCTGGCTATGCCTGGCCGACTTATGCGGCCTACCCCAACTACGCTGCACTGACGTACCCCAAGCAATACTCAGCCACCGCGTGGCCCTACATCGGTCCGTTCTATCCCTATCCGCAAGTTCCACTGGGATGGCGGAAAGTAACTTTGGAATGGGACGACGGCTGGTGGTTCCTGGACTTCAAAGACTAGTCCGAACGACTATCGAGGGGGTAGGCAACAACACGAAGAGGCAACACGACCTCCGGCAGATCCACCATCTGCCGGAGGTCGCTTCGTTGGAAGGCTATACGGGTTTACCAAGCCTCGACGCTTCTCACTTCAGTCAGCGCCGGCCACCACGATTTCCGCCACCACCACCTCCGCGGTCACCGCCGCCACGACTTTCACCGCCTCGACTTCCGCCATCGCCGCCATGGGTTGCCCCACCACGGTCCCCTCCGCTCCCCCGATCACCATCCCCGCGCTGAATATTCCCGCGTTCAACATTCGCACCCCGATCGGTAGACCGGCCCGCGCCACCTCGATCGCTGCCGACTCGATCTCCCGAGCGTTCCCCACCTCGTTCAATCTCCCCTCCCCGAGACGGAGGCCGCAATGTTTCATAGCGCCGTGGTTGACTGCCAGATTCACGATCATTTCCCCGTGGAGTCACCAAAGGCCGTTGCACTTGGCGCTGATCACCTTCGCGTCCCCCAGGCTGTGCAGTTCGTTCCACTGGCTGCCGCTGCGGAAGTCGGAATTGACGCGGCTGATAATTCTGGACGGACGCTTCGGCGCGGCGCCCTTCGGGGCCGCGACTTTCTTGCTGCGCCCGTATATCGCTACGGTCTTTGGCTTCGCCCTCGAGACGCCCTTGCGCCAGTGAACGATAGCGCTGCGCCCCGCTGACCGCGGCCCGCCGCTGAGCATCGTCGAGCCGCACGATGTTTCTATCGTCGCGACGCTCCTCGATCATTTTATCCAGAGAGCGAACGGCCGAAGTTCGAGCATTGAGTTCCGGCTCTCCGAGTTCACGCCGATAGCGGTTGATGTCCGCAGCGATATCCTGATGCCGCCTCCCATCCCCGA
This sequence comes from Planctomycetota bacterium, assembly GCA_021413705.1. GTDB lineage: Bacteria > Planctomycetota > Planctomycetia > Pirellulales > UBA7805 > JAIOPX01. Next base: position 1,914 of record JAIOPX010000237.1, read on the forward strand.
TGTCTCCGCGATTTCGATCCCCGCGTCCGTCGAGGTCAGTGCGATAGTTTCGATACAATTTCCCATACCAATCTTGATGTCGGCTCCCGATGCGCCAGGAATCGTAAGCGAAAAACGGGTCATAACCCCTTCGGTTCATGTGGTAAGCAAACCAAGGTTGATAACCACGTCGTCCATAATAATCGCCGTAGAAATAATGCCGGCCGTATGGATTGACGAACAGCGAGGCCGTCAAGAGGGCCGCATCGACAATACTACTTGGCGTGTAATAGTATCCCTGATTGTAGTAGCCTCCACGGAATGCAACCGGGGCAAAAAGCCAGCCGCGTCGCCCCAAGGGGTAATCCCAATAGCCGGCGGAGTAAATGCTGCCCCGCGGCGTGTACATGTAACGCGAAGGCATCCAAACCCAACCCTCATATCCGCGGCTCCAATATCCAGGCCGCCATGCATAGCGATCCTGAGTCCAATTCCAGCCACCCGGAACCCAAAAGTAGTTCCCATCGGGAACCTCCGACGTTGGCCCTTCGTCCAGCGTTTCCGGCGGATGAGGGAGGTAGGTTAACGATTCGGTATTCTCATCCACCCACACGCCGGATGTCCATTGATAGCCGCCATCGACGGTTGCCCAGTTGCCGGGTATCCACCGTTGTCCTGGAGGAGCGTCGCGCCAGACGCCACTGACCCATATAAAATCACTTCGCTCGTTGTCCCAATTCCAATAGCCAGGTATCCACTGCACGTTGCGTCCTTCGGGACGAACCTCAGGAGGGATTTCCTCGATCGCTTCGGGCGGAGCCTTGGTGATGACCTCCGGGACTGCTTTGGTATCGAAAACGACTGGTTCAGCAAACGCCTCGTGAACCGGACCCTTGCTCAACGGCTCGATATTCTGAGCCGGTATGGACCGAAGATTTTCCGGGCTGCTTTGCCCTTCAGCAGGCGCGATCGGGCGACACGATAAAGCGAGAAGGAACGCCAACGCTGAAAGTCGCCAACGTAAGCTACTTAAATTCCCTTGAGTGCTCCTAGAAGTAGACATCACTTTTCTCCTCAAATAAAGCCGGACGGTAGTCTGCGAAATGCCCCATTCGTAGCTAAATCCGAAGTGCAAACTTCACGCCTAAAAGCGGCATTTTGCCGCAAAAATCTAGAAAACCCGCCTGAAAACTTCCATTTTTGGCTACAAAGGCTGTGGTCCGCGGCGATCAGATTGAACGTCTATCTGCCAACATGACTCAGCAAGCGACACCAGAAGTCCAACGTCGCTGAGAATTCTGTGCAGGAATAGAACTCTCGACCTGTCAAGCCAGTCCGGCGCGCGTTTTGCATAAACGAGAAACAACCTGAGGAGAGATGATTTTCTCTTTTGAGACATTTTGGTTCGCGTGTGATGAATTTGTTCTCGCGTGACTCGCGCGTGCTGTCCAACAAAGAAGAGGTGCGTCAGGCTGTCGATTCTGCCGTAATGCCTGGGAAAGCTGCGTTTTCGCATCTTCCGCCGCTGGAGGCAACGCCCGGCTGTGCCGGGTCGGTGGTCCGATGGTAGGTATAACACCGCGAGTCTGGCATCCTTGTTTTTAAATATCGCATTATCCTTCGTTCAACAACCGGGAGTCAGGCCATGGCTCGTCCCATTTGGAAAGGCCATATATCGTTCGGGTTAGTCAATGTGCCGGTCGTGCTCTATCCGGCCGAACGCCGCGCGGATCTCAGTTTCAAGTTGATCGACAGTCGTAATGCGGCTCGCGTGAAGTACGAGCGGGTCAACGAAGAGTCTGGCGAGGAAGTACCCTGGGACAAGATCGTTAAAGGATATGAATTTGACGGTGGCAATTATGTGCTGTTGAGTGAAGAAGAATTAGAGCAGGCTTCGGTCGAAATGACCCGTACCATTGAGATCGAGCAGTTCGTGGACGTGGACGAGATCGATCCGATGTACTTCGATCGGCCGTACTATCTGGTGCCCGACAAAGGGGGCGAGAAGGGGTATGTACTGCTTCGAGAAGCGATGGCTGCCTCAAGTAAAATCGGCATTTCAAAAGTCGTGATCCGGGCAAGGCAATCTCTTGCCGCCCTGATGCCGCGTGACGAATCTCTGATACTGGAGTTACTTCGTTTTCCGCAGGAATTGCGGCCTGCGGCCGACTATGATTTTCCCACCGATTCGCCTCTCAAGTACAAGATCAGTAAAAAGGAAATCGCGATGGCGGGCCAGCTCATCAAAGGGATGACCGGAGCCTGGAAGCCGAACACCTATCATGATGAGTATCGTGATGCGCTGATGAAGATGATCGAGAGCAAAATCGCGTCGGGAGAGACCGAAGCGATCGAATCCAACGGCGAAGAGCCAGAAGCCGAGAGCGGCACGATCAACTTTGCTGATGCTCTGAAGAAAAGTCTCGCCCGGGCGACCCGCAGTCCCAAGAAACAGGCAGTGCCGCAGAAGCGACGTCGCAAGCCTGCCACGCGAAAAAAACGCGCAGGGTAGAACCTGGTTCTGCCGCTGTGTAATCGAGGCCGGCCATGTCCTTGACTCAATATCGGAAGAAACGAAATTTCCGCGTGACTCCCGAGCCTTCAGGCCAAACTCGCCCTCCGACGAAGGGGGCTGGAGAGTTTGTTGTACAAAAACATGCGGCCAGCCGGCTGCATTATGATTTTCGCTTGGAATGGGACGGCGTTCTGAAAAGCTGGGCCGTGCCGAAAGGCCCCAGCCTCGACCCGGGCGTCAAATCTCTAGCTGTCGAAGTGGAAGACCACCCATTGGCCTACGGCTCCTTTGAAGGAATCATTCCTCAAGGAGCCTACGGCGGCGGCACGGTCATGCTTTGGGACCGTGGCACATGGAAGCCGGATGGGGATCCGCGGCGCGGGTTTCGACAGGGAAAGCTTAATTTCCATCTCTTCGGCACGAAACTCCATGGCGGGTGGTCGCTGGTGCGCATGCGCAAGGACGACACTGGTGAAAAGCACAACTGGTTGTTAATCAAGCGCAGCGATGCAGAAGCCCGCTCTGGGGAAGCATTCGCCCTCTTGGAGAAACATGACAAGAGCGTCGTTTCACATCGCGACCTGGAAGAGATCGCTCAAGCGGAAGACAAAGCAAGTAACAATCGCCGAAAAAATAACAGGTCGAGCCACTCAGCCAAGAAACGAACTAGCCCGGGCAACAAGGGAAAATCCGCCAAGGCTCTTCCGCGGCTCACGAAAACCGAAGAGGTAGCCAAGTTGCCGGGTGTTCGTCGAGCCCCACTACCCAGAACATTTCGGCCACAATTGGCGACGCTCGTTGCGGAGGCGCCCCCGGGCCAAGGTTGGCTGCACGAGGTCAAACTGGACGGGTACAGGATCCTCGCGTTCGTGCGAAAAGGACGTGTTCGCCTGATGAGTCGTAACGGTGGAGACTGGTCGAAGCGATTTGCGGACGTTGGCCGTGCTGTGCAATCGCTGAATGTTACAAATGCACTTTTCGACGGCGAAGTAGTCTGCCTGAATCCCGAAGGCATTTCTGATTTCCAACAGTTGCAGAACTGGTTGAAGGACGGCGGGAAAACCAAGCTGTTCTACTATGTTTTTGACGTGCCACATTTCGATGGTTTTGATTTGAGTGCCGTGCCGCTTGAGAAACGGAAGGAACTGTTGTCACGCCTTGTACTGTCACACAATCCCAGAAACAACGGTGTGTTGCGATACAGCGACCATCTTCGCAACGATGGTGCGGCTGTTGTGAAACAGGCTTGCCGGTTTGGCCTGGAGGGGATCATCTCCAAAGACGCCGAAAGCGCCTATGTTCAGGGCCGCACCCGGAGTTGGCTTAAGGCGAAGTGCCTGAAACGCCAAGAGTTTGTCATCGGCGGATATACACGCCCAAGCGGTACACGTAAAGGTTTCGGAGCATTGTTATTGGGACACTATGAGGGAGACGACCTCATTTATAGCGGCCGTGTGGGAACCGGATTTACCGAGGCGTCGCTACGGCACATCTTTTCTGAATTGAAGCGCCGCCGCGTCGACAGCCCAGTTTTTCTCAATCCGCCCACGGGTGCCCAGCGGCGGGGAGTGACCTGGGTGCGTCCCGAACTAGTCGCCGAAGTGGAGTTTACCCAATGGACCCAGGACGGCTTGCTCAGGCATCCTTCGTTTTGCGGTTTACGAGAAGATAAGCCGGCCAGCGAGGTGATACGCGAAAAGCCACAGATTGTTCGGAAAAAGAAACGGAGCGCTACCCGGGCCAGGCAGCGGAACAAGCCATGAAACCTGAAGCCACGGTCGCAGGCGTGCGGCTAACTCATCCAGCGCGGGTACTTTTCCCTCAGCAGGGACTCACGAAACAGGATTTGGCGAAGTTCTATGTGGGAATTGGCAATTGGATCTTGCCTCACATCGTCGGGCGGCCACTGTCGATTGTTCGATGTCCCAAGGGTGAAGGAAGCGATTGCTTCTATCAAAAACATTGGACTGGCGCGTTGCCGGCCGGAGTTCAGAGCGTTGACATTTCTGAAAAGTCCAAACGCTCGCAGTATATGGTGGTCAGCGAACTTAGAGGGTTGGTGGCGTTGGTGCAAATTGGCGTATTGGAAATTCATCCCTGGGCTGCCATGGCCGATGCTTTGGAGCAGCCAGATCGGCTAATATTCGATCTTGATCCTGGCCCTGGCGTCGCATGGCCTGCCATGGTGCGGGCTGCTCGCGAACTCCGTCGTCGCCTGGAGTCCGTCGGTATTACAAGCTTCGTCCGCACCTCAGGGGGTAAGGGATTGCACGTCGTGGCCCCCTTGGCCCACCGCAATACCTGGGAGGAGTTGAAAGAGTTTGCCAGGTCGATAGCCGACTCCATGGAAATGGACGATCGACAACGGTACATCGCTACGATGAGCAAAGCCAAACGCCAGGGAAAGATTTTTATCGACTATTTTCGCAATCAGCGCGGAGCCACCGCAGTGGCCTCGTATTCGACACGCGCCCGGGCCAGCGCTCCAGTGGCGACTCCTCTGCGGTGGGATGAACTGACTGCGCGATTGAGCCCCGACAAGTACACTGTCGAAAATCTCCCACGGCGACTTTCCACTCTTCGAGAAGATCCGTGGGAAGGATTCTTTGAACTGCGGCAAACCATCCCCTCGCATGCGGCGCAAGAAATACTAAGAGGAGTTCCGTCGAATCATGCACGATCTTCCAGAACTCAACGCAATCGACGAATCGCAGTACGAGCGTAAGTCATCCGAGGGGGATTTTTCTTTCAATCCGGGACTGGCGACCTAAGAGGTGGATGAAAATGCTGGACAAGTTCAATTTTTTAGCGGAGCCAACTGAACCTTCTTGAGCTCCACTCCTTCGGTGCGGAAGACCATCTTCTTCACGTCCAGATCAGCACGATACGTAATCATCGTGCGCTGACCTGCAATCTCAGCATCAATCACGGCCCCTCCCAGCTTTTCCGAGCTCTTCACAATGACGCGCACTGGGAACGGTTGATCCACACCAATCAGTTTTTCGATCGCATAATTCTTCACCCCTGAAGGGGAGCCTCCTTCTCGCAGCGACTTTTCCTGACCTGCGAATCGGTCCAACGAGCCAGGACCAAATTGCCCGCGGCCTTTGGACACATCAATCTGCAGTTCGCACGATTCCTGGGTTCCGCTTTCCGGGAGGAAGCTAATGCTCAGCTTGCCGTTTTTCGCCTGCTTGGGCATTACGTCGAAAGTCAACAAAAACGATGGGTCACCAGCAGGAAACGTCTTCGTTTCGGTGATGCTGGTCGCCAGCGTCTGGGCCGGCTCCGTTTTGGGCACGGTCTCCCGCATCCATTTCGAACCGATTCGGCCGTCAGGGAACTGAATCAACTCGCGCAGCACCAGCGTGCCACCCCAACCACGAATGGGGATCCAGGACGACATGAGGAATCGCCCGCCGCTTATTTCTGATATCGAAGGGACATTCGAGCCGTCGTAGAAGTCGAGCCCTTGGCGGACGACATCCACATACGCCGAGTTCGGCGCGTCGGTGGGTTTCGACCATAGGCCGGTGAAGCCGCCGATGATGTAATCGAACTTGCCCCAGTGAAAGAAAAAGGTGCAGTCCCCCCCGGGCGGGAATGCCGGACTGATGCAATGCCAGCCGGCATCGACCGCTTCCGATTCCCACATACCCTTGGCGCCAAAATTGGCCAACAGCCGCAGTTTGCCGCTCGGGTCGGTATAGACGCTGGGGTTTTCGCAGGGATGAAACATGACGTTCGACTTCTTGAAGTTCGAGACGCCATCGGCGCTCACGGAGTAAGTGGCGCCGGCGGGCATACCGCGCGTTGTCGCCCGCTGAAATTCACCTGTGCGTCCGTGCTTGTTCAGATATTCCCATTGCGCGGGGAGCGTCGTCTTCTCTCGCGGGTAGACGCGCGTGGTATGCATCCCGTAGCTGATGCAAAGTTTGTCCTGATTTACGAACGGCGTCCCCGTACCCATGCATTCCCATTGTTCTTCGATGGGCGTGGCGGCCGGGTGCTCGGTCCAGGTGAGAAAGTCCTTCGTGGAGATGTGCTCAAAGTAGTGCGCGCCGCAGCCGAACTTGCTTCGGTGGTGACGCCGGTCGTAGAGATAGAATATGTGATAACGGCCGTTGTGGAAGATTGTCGCTACGTCTCCCACCCAGTTGTTGTGCCCAGGGGGAAGCCAATATTGGATGCCGGGCTTGGGACCGGCGGCCGCCGCGACCTTCTTTTCCGGTTTGATTCCGGGGAAAAAGATCTCCGCGCTGGTCACATCCTCCGCGGCCAGCTTCCACGTATTCTTTTCCCCCCATTGCGGATACCCAAACGGAAAATCGTTGTCGAGCAATTCACCGTCCACATAGATCGTCCACTGCGGGCCGGAGAAGTTCAGTACGATGTCGTGCTTGCCGAAAGGTTTTTTGAGCATCGCCAGCGGAATGCCGATGGTCATCTGCTTCCAGTTCGGATGCTCGGTGGAATGGAGCGTGAGATTCGCTTCCAGCACTGGGATCGAGCCGTCGGGCATTTTGAACGCAGGATAGTTTTGGCCATCGCGATCGCGCGGTCCATGCTGGCGCAGGCGGACGTTGAGCACGCCTGGTATATCGAGCAGGCTTTTTTCCTTGTCAAAGGGCTTCAAATCCACCGTAAACTTGATCGTGAAGCTGCTTTCTGCCTTCTCGGGCGCCGCGAACACGGCCTGTGGCGCCTGCGCCGTGAGAGAGCTCTGCGGCGGCTGCGAAGTGTTGAAAAGCCACATCAACGTCAATAGCTCGACCATCGCTTGTCCTCTGCTGTTCTTGCTGCTGCTGATACTCAGAACGACATTATAGTTTCATTTGCTGCGTTTTGTTATACTGTGGATCGTGGATTCTCGATTGAGAAGCCTGCCCTATCCCTCCAGTTTCTTTCCTTGCGACCCACGCCCCTATGATCAACCGAATTTCAAGCACAATTACGTTGACTCTGTTTTTTTGCTCGATGGCTATTTCCTCAGCCCGGCTGGCCGCGGACGAGCCTGCGGCACAAACGCCTTGGGATCTCAATGCGCTCTCAAAAACTCCGGCGATTCATCCTGCCGAGGCGCGACCGGCGAAAGGAATGCGCTCGCTCTTTTACGAAGGTGCAGAATACAAAGGAAAGCCGACCTGGGTGTTCGCTTACTATGCCGCGCCGAAAGGAGAGCCGCCGGCGGGTGGTTGGCCGGCGGTGGTGTGTGTCCATGGGGGCGGGGGATCGGCCTACCCGGAGTGGGTGAAGAAGTGGAACAGCCGTGGCTATGCCGCCATCGCGATGGACGTGGAAGGACATTTGCCGGGTGGACGATCGCACCATGTGGAAGGGAATTTTCCTTCCAACCAAAAACACGAGAATTCCGGCCCTGCCCGGATTGATTATTTCGGCGATCGCGATCTGCCTGACAAGGAACAATGGTTCTATCACGCGGTGGCCGACACGATTCGGGCCAACTCGTTGTTGCGGTCGTTCCCTGAGATCAATCCGAACAAGATCGGCCTGACAGGAATATCCTGGGGCGGAACGATAGTGTCCGCCGTGGCCGGACTCGATCCGCGGTTTGCATTCGTGATACCCGTGTACGGGGCTGGATACATTCACGAGAGCGACAATCCCGGGCTGGCGCAGTGGTTTCCGCCGAAGAACATGACCGCCAAGCAATTTGAAGACTATAAGAGCAAGTGGGATCCCGCGGCACATTTGCCCAAAGCGAAAATGCCGATGCTGTTTGTCACCTCCGTGGCGGATCCCGTGTTTCAAATCGACATCTTCTCCAAATCGGCGAAAGCGGCGGGTGGGCCAAGCACCTTGAGCTTGCGGCCGTGGATGATCCATGCGCACGGGGCCGGCTGGGACGACCCAGTCGAGATCTACGACTTTGCAGACAGCCTGGTGAAGCAGGATCCAAAATCTGTCAAAGCCGAGTGGCACAAGATCGAAACCCCGGAAATGGATCCCACCACGCGCATCGTGCGCGCCAAGTACAAAGCCGACCTCTCGGAAGCCTGGGTCTACTTCACCACGGGCCGTAACCTGTGGAAGGACCGAAAGTGGAACTTCATCCAGTGCAAAATGGGAAAGGACGAACTGACATCCCAGCAGCCCTTGCCTAAAGGGACCACGGCGTTTTTGGTCTACGGCTTCAAGCAACAAGGAGGCGGGCGGAGCAATCATGTGTCATCGGAAGTGATTGCAGCCGAAAAAAGGTGACGGCCACCAAAATTGACGAGTTTGGCGAAATTGGGCAAACCGATGTCATGCCAAGACCAACAAGATACGTACCGGGCGGCATGGTCTTTCATGTGCTGAATCGTGGCGTGGGGCGGCGCAATCTTCTCGACTATCAGGTCGTGCGATATGTAGAGCGCAACGCGCTGCGGGCCAACCTGGTCGCCCAGGCCGAAGACTGGCGTTGGTCGAGTCTGGGTAGCATGACGCACCAAGACTCGTTGCAGCGGTTGATCTCGGACTGGCCCATGCCGCGTCCAGCCATGTGGTTGAACCACGTCAATGCGCCACAAACCGGAGCCGAATTGGCCGCCCTGCGCCGGTGCGTCAATCGAGGAACACCCTATGGCTCCGAAACCTGGGTCGAAGCAACGTGTGAAAGACTTCACCTCGACTCAACCCTTCGTCCCCGAGGTCGCCCTCGACAGCAAGAATTCTAGCCGAGCTGCCTATTGCCCCCAGATTTGGTGGCTGTCACCTTTTCTT
>JAIOPX010000238.1 GCA_021413705.1 Planctomycetota bacterium
AGTTCGAAGCGTTGCCTGAGCCATGCCATCTGACGGCGGAAGACGTCGGTGGCAATGGTCCAATCGGTGGCGGCATCGTCAGCCACGCGGTGGTAGGCCACCACCACGATCGGCGCCCGACCGCGGGCCGTAAGCCAAGAGAGCATCGCTTTGCGCAGTGGCCAGGTAGCGACATAATAGGATGGTAGAACTGTGCGCTTGCATCGGCTCAACCAAGAGCGGCGATGGACTCGCGCAACGGGAGCATCCTGCAAAGATCCTATGGATGCATCGCTGAGCGATTCTTGGGGTTCAGCCACGAGCATGGTACTGATTCCGAGGCGATTAATTCTTGGGGGCTGTCGAATCTGATGGGGTCGTACGGTGCCGCGCACGGGCGACTACGTCGTCTCGCAACTTCTTCCACTTGCGGCTGAACTGTTCCGCGGAGGTGATTCCCTGCCGTGCCAGGCGACGAGCGCCGCATCCCAAAATCCAGGCTTGATGCCTGAGTTGAGCCACCGGCCGACGCCGGACGATTCGCAAGGTCATCAAGGACCGCGGCTGCGCCCCCCATTGGGCTTTGTACGGCTCATCCCCTCGCAGGAAATCGACCGCACTATATCCACGTTGGATCACGCGTTCGATTCGAGCAGCCGTCAGGACGTGTCCCGGCTGTTCGGCCAATTGATCGGGGTCGATGCCCGCTTGGTAGAAATAGACGATGCCGCCCCCCAGCAGGTTAGCGCTTCTGGTGCAATTGTTGAAAGATCCCAAATCCTTGGTCCCACTTCTCGACGTCGTCGATGACCCGGATCGTTGCCCGGCCGGATTCCAATAGTCGGCGCTGAAGTCGGCGGGCACGTTGGCGCTTGGAAGCAGCCAGCGTCGTCAGAAAGTCTTCCCAAGTGCCTGGCAGTGGCACGCGCCAGCAATTGGGGCCGGGGAAATGGTGCAACTGATGCCCCGCGGCCTCCAGTCGCCAGCCGAGTTCAGGGACAGCCACATCCTCGGCGTCCACTCCGGCCAGTTCGATCAAGTCCCAGAGGTCCGTGCGCGCCGACAGCCAGTCGGACACCGCGCCCGCCACATCGGACTCGCGTCCCGGTTGCGACAATAGTGTGAGGTAGTCGGAACAAACAATCCCAGAGCCGAGAAAGCGAATCGCCTTGCCATGAGCCAACGAGCGACTGACATACCAAGGAGCCACACCTACCAAAGTGCCATCATCGTCGTGGACCGCCAAGACCAGCAATTCGCCTGCGGCGCCTGCTTGTCCGCCGCAGATGCCGGGGCCGAAATGTCGCCACCAGGTGGCCAGCCATTCATACCGGCGAAACGGCACGTCGCCCGACAACGAGTTCATCGCCTCGGCCAGCGGAGCTAAGTCTTCCAATTCTCGGATGGGTCGAACGTGCATGGTGCAATCTCAAAAGTAGTGCGCGCAATCTCAGCACAATTCGTGCCCTGGCACATAAGGCCATGGAGATCGAGATACTCAGCCCACGCTGAACTTTCCCTTACCCTCGCCAAAGTGCAAGGCAAATTGCCGCAACAGTTTGCGATGGCAGCTATCATGCGGCGGATTCTTCGTGTTGCCGAAATGCAACACTGCCGCGCCGTTGCGACTTGCGTTGTCGCTTTGCAACACTGCGACCTGCCAAGCAGAGCCACGGCCTAGAGGCTCTGGTGGCTCGGTGATGCGTCGGAAGTGACGGATCTGAAAGGGTTTCCGCACATTGGCCACGGTAGTGCCCGCGGTGATTCGCGACGTGGATGGCATCGAGTTTGCAATTCAAAGCCTCCCAACGTCGCTTCCACTGGACTAACCGACCCGAAGAGTCAAAACCATGCATTCGATCCACAGCAGCTTTGTTCCGACTGAGTTCGTCCGGCTCCTGACGCAGCACCGTCGCCGCTTGTTCGTGACGGCTGCCGTGGTGGCATTTGCCGTGGCTGTTTTCGCGGTGGTTCGTCCCAACACCTGGGAGGCCTCGCAGGCTCTGATCATTCGTAACGAAGCCGCGGTCCGCACTGCCCAGGAACGGCCCGGCCGTTTCGATCGTCCCGAGCAAATGCAGACGGTTCAGGAGACGATTCTGGAACTCAGCCGCAGCCGCAGCGTGTTGGCCGCGGCCCTGGAGCAAGTCGGTCCTGCAACGAGCAAGAATGTTGCTGGATTTCCCAGCGAGGAGGACATTGAAGACCTCCGCAAAGACGTCCGTTTGACGCCTCCCAAGGGAGCCGAGTTCGGCAAGACTGAAGTCTTCTACCTGAAGGTCAAAGACAGCAACCGCAGCCGTGCTGTCCAGTTGGCCGACGCCATGTGCCAGCAGCTACAATCGCACTATCAGCAACTGCGCGATCGCAAAGCCCAAAGCATGATCGACGAATTGGGCCGCACCGTGACCTTGGCGGAAGCTGAACTGTTCGCGACGACCAAGCGACTGCAAGACGTGGAAACCGAGGTTGGGATCGACCTTTCGGAACTGCGAATTCTCGAAAAAAGCCCCTCCGGACAGAGCGATCTGCGTACCCGGCTCAACACGCTTGAGAACGAGTTGCGTGAAGCCCGGAGCACGCTCAAATCTCACGAGGCTCTACGTGATCTGTTGGTGGCTTCGACGGCCGACGCCGGCCACCTGCTGGCCGCGCCGAACCGGTTGCTCGATTCGCAACCCGGCTTGCGGCGGTTGAAGGAAGGTCTGATCGACAGCCAGTTGCGAACCGCACAACTACGAGGGTACATGTTCGACGCTCACCCCAAGGTGCAAGCCGCCGTCAGCGCTGAAGAGGAAGTTCGCCGCAATCTGACCAGCGAGTTGGCCGTCGCCATCCGCGGTGTCGATGTGGAATTGAAGCTGACCAGCGGCCGGGTGGAGACGTTGTCTACCCAGTTGAAAGACGTGAGCCAGCGGCTCGATAAGCTGGCCGTCGTGCGGGCGAAGTACAGCAACCTCAACGACGAAATCCATCACCGCCAGCAGAACATGCAGGCCGCCGTCGAGAATCTGGCCGAAGCACGGGCCGCCCGGGCGGCTGCCGGTTCGGCCAGCCTGATCGCGGCCATCGACACGCCCGATACTGGCACCTCGCCGGTCGGCCCGGGTCGGTTGGTCATCGTGCTGGCTGGGATCCTCGGCGGGTTGGCTGTGGGGGTTGGCGTGGTGTTGTTGTCGGCACCAGCCGGACAACCGGCCCGGGGAGCAAACGGCACCTATCGTCCGACGGCCATTCCTCAAGCCGAGCAAACCGTCCCCAGCGTCCTAAACTTGAAGCAGGCTCTCAATCGCCTGGCCCGCCGCCGGGCCTTGTGGAACTGATCAAAGTAGTAGGCACACTCCGTGTGCCGTAACAGGACCACGCAACGCCCCAGCAACAAGTCGCCATGGAAGCTCTGATAGGCATTGCCGTTGTCGTGGGACTGGTGTGGGCCACGATCTTCGTGCTCCGCGGTTCGCTTGTGGCAGGGTGCCTGACGTTTCTGTTGGTCAACTCCTGTTTCGGCTTCTACTTCTTCAATGTTCGCGTCGGGCCGGTGGAATTGACGCTCGATCGCATCGTGCTGGTCTTGCTGGTGGCCGCCTATTTTATTCACCGCGCCTTGGGGCGAACCGTCCCTTGGCGATGGGGAGCGAGCGATTGGACTGTGCTGGCCTTTGTCGGCTGGCTGACACTGCGCACGTTCACTAGCGACTGGTTGCTGGCGCCGAAGGGGCATGTCCTGCCGGTGTGGCACTTGATCGTCGGCTACCCATCCCACATCTCGGATCCGAGTATCGGACTGCACTATGGCCGAGCCCGCGGACCAATGGTGCAGGCGATTGTGCTCGGTTTCTGCCTCAGCATCAGCACGCTTTGCATGTGGGCCTATCGCGATCGGCTGACCTGGCGCGGCCGCCTGCTGTCGCTCGGATTGATCGGCTTGTTCTTGATAGGCACAATTTGCACCTACACGCGCTGCGTGTGGATCGGGGCCGCGCTGGGCCTGCTGTTGGTCATGGCTTTGACTCTGCCGAAGCGTGTCAGCGCTGTTTTGCTGGCAGGCGTGGTCACCTGCGGCCTGCTGGCGACCGCGACTCGTTGGGACCAACTGGTGAGCCTAAGCGCCGGACGCTCGGCGGCGCATACGCGTGATTCCACCTACATGCGGGCCTCGTTCGCCTATGTCTCTTGGCAAATGTTCCTGGATCATCCGGTGCTGGGCGTGGGCCTGAGCCAATATGTGCTGGCCAAAGACGAGTATCTCTCGGACCGCACAAGCGACCTGCGGCTGGAAGGAATCCGCGATCAGTTGCTGCACAACTTGCCCCTAAGCATCCTGGTGGAAACGGGGCTGGTCGGTTTCGGCCTGTATCTAGCGATGTTCTATGCCTGGACGCGCGATGCCTGGAGATTGTGGCGCGATCGCCGCGTGCCAGACTGGGCCCGCTCGCAGGGGCTCATCATGCTGGGATTGGTGGTGGTTTACATTCCCAATGCTCTGTTTCAGCCGCTGGGGCACATGAACATCGTTCACATGATGTTCTTCTTCCTGGCGGGAATCACGGCAGCTTTGGCGGCCACGTTCCAGCCTTCGGCAACCAAACAGTGGGCGAGGCCCGTATTGCGTCCCGTAGCCGCCGAATTGTCGCCTGTCGGCAACGCACGTTGACCAGCGGCAACAGCGTTGTCTCCAGTCAACATGATTCTTGCAGTCGTCGGCGTATCTTCCGCGACTGTAGCAGGTTCGGCAACTCCCGCCTTCTCGGCACACCGTTTGCCTTTATAGAACACCACGAAAGCCGTCCGCGGGACGGTCACTTGGTAACTCTTCGGAGACGGCAGATGATCGTGCAGGCCAGCCATGCCTCAGCAACACTTCAGCAGGAATCGCCCGTTGTTGTTCGACGTTCGGCCTCGCCGCCTCGGATGCGAAGGTTCACGCTTCCCACTGGCCATCGCAATGAGGTTCCTTCTCAAGCGTCCGAATTGCTGGAACAGATCCGCTCCGGCCGCCCGATCGTAGCGCCGCAAGGGAATCGCAGTTTGGCTTACCGCGCAACCAAACGGCTGTTCGACATCGTCGGAGCGCTGGGGCTGCTGGTTCTACTTTCGCCGATTCTGCTGGTCACGTTGGTCGCGCTGACGATCACTACGAAGGGGCGTCCGCTATTCTGCCAGCGTCGCGTGGGATTCCAGGGCAGGTTATTCCCAATCTTGAAGTTCCGCACGATGCGGCTAGACGCCACGAAGATTCAGCACACCATCCGCAACGAGCAGGACGGCCCGATTTTCAAGAACCGCTGCGACCCCCGGATTACGCGGATTGGCCGGCTGCTGCGGAAAACAAGCATCGACGAAATGCCGCAGTTGCTCAACGTGCTGGCAGGACACATGTCACTGGTCGGCCCTCGTCCGCCAATCGCCGAGGAAGTGGCCAAGTATCAACTGTGGCAGAGGCGGCGGCTCTCCGTACAGCCGGGCCTGACCTGTCTGTGGCAAGTGAGCGGTCGATCGGACATCGGCTTCGAGGACTGGGTGCGGATGGATATCTGGTATGTCCAGAACCAACGGCTCTGGACTGACCTGACGCTCCTGCTAAAGACCCCTCTAAGCGTCATTACCTGCCGTGGAGCGTACTGAGTGAAGCCGCTTGATCGGACGGAATAAGCTAGAGTTTTGTTGCACACCAATCGAGCCACTCGCAAATGTCCACTTATTCCACTTATTCCACCATTGACGCTCCGACGCACTCAAGTTCCGTGCCGGTGATCGTGCCAGTGGGCAAACGGCCTCGTGCCCGGCAGGACACGGTCCGCGTGCTCCATCTCATCAATGGCGAGCATTATGCCGGCGCCGAGCGGGTGCAGGATCTCCTGGGCCAACGGCTGACCGAGTTCGGCTTTGAAGTTGGCTACGCCTGCGTTAAGCCCGACAAGTTTGGGCCTCGCCGCAAATCGCAACACTCCCCGCTCTACGAAACCCCCATGGGCCGTCGCTATGATCTTCGTGCGGCCACGGCCGTGGCGCGAATCGTGCGCAAGCAGGGCTATAAGCTGATCCATACGCATACGCCGCGGACAGCCCTGGTCGGTTCATTGGCCTCGCGCCTCTGCCGTGTTCCGATGGTTCATCATGTTCATGGCCAAACGCTGACCGAAGTCAATCAGCAATGGCTGTGTCGCGTGTCAGCCGCGGTCGAGCGCGTGAGCCTCCATCGGGCCAGTAGAATCATCGCCGTGTCGCCGACCGTGGTCGAGTATTTACGACGGCAAGCCGTATCCGCCACTCGAATCTCGCTCGTCCCCAACGGAGTGCCAACTTCCGAACATGCCCAGGTTCGTCGTGGAACCTGCGAAGGAGACAACATTTGGACGCTGGGGACCATCGCTCTGTTCCGGCCACGCAAGGGAACGGAAATGCTCCTGGGCGCCGTGGCCGATCTGCGGGCGGCGGGGCACAACGTGCGGCTCCGCGCCGTGGGACCGTTTGAAACGAAAGCCTATGAAGCAGAGGTCAAAGCGAGGGCTCAGGCGCTGGGACTCGAAGGGCACGTCGACTGGGTCGGCTTCAGTTCCGATGTGGACAGCCAGCTTGCAAAGATGGACTTGATGGTCTTACCGAGCATCCTGCCCGAGGGTCTGCCGATGGTGGTGCTGGAAGCGATGGCCGCTGGAGTGCCACCGGTAGGAACTAGAGTCGATGGCATTACCGACGTCATTCGTCACGAGGTTGACGGACTGCTCTGCGAGCCTAAGCGAGCCGACTTGGTGGAGCAGGTCGAACGAGTTATCCGTGGAGCAATTGACTACAGCCGCCTGAGTGCAGCCGCACTGGATCGGCACCAGGAGTGCTATAGCGACGTAAGCATGGCCCGCCGCCTGGCCGACGTTTATCGGGAAGTGTTGACCGTTTAGCGGGCGAGCACCGCTCGCCGTTTTCTCGGCGCGACGCACTATGACAAACCGCATCCGATTATTCAACATCGACATCGACCCGCTCACGCTCGATCAAGCGCTGACGCACATCCAAGGCTGGATCGCCCAACGAGATGGCAAGTGCCACTACGTCGTCACCCCTAATGTGCAACATAGTGTGCTGGTGCAAGAGCATGGAGGACTACGCGCCGCCTACACCGACGCGGGACTCGTGTTGGCCGATGGACTTCCCGTGGTGTTGGCCGCACGACTATTGAAATTAGCGTTACCCGAGCGTGTGGCCGGCAGCGATCTTGTACCCGCCTTGTATGCTTCCGCGAGCGAAACCAGGCAGCTGAAGGTGTTCCTGCTGGGTGCTGCGCCGGGTGTGGCCGCGCGAGCCGCATCCCGCATGGCGCAGCAATGGCCCGCCGTGGAAACGGTCGGCACCTACAGCCCGCCGTTGGGATTCGAGCGCGACGAGGCGGAGAATGGCCGGATCCTGAAGCTCATCGAAGCCGCCGCGCCTGACGTGCTGGTCGTCGGCTTGGGAGCTCCCAAACAAGAGTTGTGGGTACACGCTCATCGGCAGCAGATTTCCGCGCCGGTGGCGTTGTGCGTCGGCGCCACGATCGACTTCCTGGCCGGAGAAAAACGCCGCGCCCCGCGCTGGATGCAACGAACCGGACTGGAATGGCTCCATCGCTGCGCCAGCGAACCAAGAAGGCTGGCCAAACGCTATGCCCGAGATGCCGTGATATTCCCCAAGCTCGTCTGGCGAGAGTGGCGCTCACACCCATAGCCCCGGGCTCTGCCCGGGGGTTGCGTGGTGCCACGATGAAGCACCACCTACGGTACCTGCATCACTTGCAAACCGCACAACAGCGGATCACCCGTCTTTGTCGCCAGCTCGACAATTAAATCATCCGTCACATTGATATTATCGAACTTTAGCACCAGAGCCTTGTCGGTCCCGCCGGATTCCTGGGCAACGTCGAGTCCCGCTTTGACGACCTGGCCCTGGAGCTTGACGTCGAATACCCGAGTGCCAGTCTTGTCGGTTGGCGGAGCGGCAAACAACAACGCCACCTTATACTTGGCAGCCCCGTCGGCTGGCCGTCGCAACGTAACCTGCAACTTCTTCAGTCCCACCATGGACGAAGCATAGATCCAAGGGTCGGGCGTACCTGCGATCGGCGTCCAGGTTGAATTGCGGAGCGCCACGCCGCTGGTCTTCTCGAACTCAGCCTTGATCGGTAATTCAAGAGACGACGTGAACTTCACGCGCGGATAGCTCAACCAGAGTTGGCCACTGGCGTCGCGACGATCGCCGGGACCGCCAAGATTCAAAGCCAATTGTTTGATCGGTAGCAGTTCACCCTGGCAGGCGAAATCTCCGAATACGCGGCTCTGTTCATCGTGAACCAAGGCCACGCTGCACGAAATGGCCAGATCGCAACGGCAGCCGCTGTCGGACGTGGGCCACAGCGCCAAACCTTCCGCCGAGATAAAACTCAACCAACAATTGGGGCGATTGCTTTCAAAGCGCGTGACCCCTTCGTTGCGCGGTTCATCGAAATAGCCAAACCCCCCGTTGCGGAAGAAGAGCGTGTGGGCCGAGGCATTGAACGGTCCGCAATGCTTCTCCGCTCGCATGAACATCCGCGGCACATCCTGGCCGGTCGTGGGATGCTTCATCGTTTTCTGAGCGCCAGTGCGCAGGTCGAACATCGTCCTGGAAGATCAGCGTCCCCCGGTCGCCGCCGCACACCGTCCAATCGACCGTCTTCTGCCAACGGGGTTTGCCAGTCTTGAGATCCAGAGCCGATAGCAATTCTACGTACGGCTTCGCCATGATTTTCTGAACACGGGCTTTTTCCTTCTCAGGATAGGCGTCGATGCTCGGCTTGGTTTCGATGATCGCCTCCTGCTGCTGCTGTGGCGTGCCGCCGGGATGGGAGACGAATACGGCACCGGCCTGGGCATCCTTCGATGGGCTCGTCACCACGCTGTTGTGGCGGAACCATTCGGTTTGATACTGCCACAATACCTTGCCTGTTTGGGCATCCATCGCAAACAACTGGTCGCTCAGCAGCCACCACGAAATCTGCTCACCGCGCGACTTGCGCCACTTTTGCATGGGCAAGTAACCCAGCGTGCGGGAGCCGACCAATACGCCATCCACCAACGCTACATAGCCCCACATCCGGCGTTGGCCGGGAGCGGCGTCGGGCACCTTGAATTGTCCCAGCAACTTGCCGGTAGCCGGATCAAGTCGATAGCAAATATCTTCGACCGCTACGAAGTATCCTTCCGGTCCAATGGCCACGTTACTTGGAACATCGGCCAGATGGGCGCGGACGGCATCCTTCAGCGGATAGGTCCAATGCTTCGCCCCGGTGTATACGTCGTAGGCTGAGACGTCGTTGTAGGTGCAGCAGAACATCCGCCCCTCATAGGCCAGCGGCGCCGCGCCCCAATAGTGGCGATCGACATACTCCGATGGACCCGGATCGCCAAACCACTGCACCCGCAGCGGTGCTCTGACCAGATCGTCCTGGCTCGAACCCGTAGCGCCCGGAACCGCATATTGATGGGTCCATGGCTTCGCGCCCGGCAGCCCAGGACGCTTCAGGACCGCCCAGGTTCCGGCTTCGCTGACGATTTTCGCCGCCGCTAGCGGTGACTTTTCGATCCATTGCTTCAGCGGCGCGGCGTCTACATCGGTTTTGACCGTGCCCATTACCACACTGCCGTGCCACGGCTTGGCCATGCGAAACGCTTCGGCCGCTGTGCCAGGCGGTTTTCCGGTGGCGATCGCTGTTTCCGAGACAACGAGATCAGCGAAGTATTGTGTGTAGGGAACTTTCTCCAGAGGCCACTGCTCGACGACGATCCTTCCGCCGTAGAGTCCCGCGGCTTCAATCCTTCGCCGGGCGGCCTCCACTTTGGCGGCATCGGGCGAAACGGCGTGGATCAGCAGATCGGTGCGTTTTGCCAATTCGATGGCCAGTTCGCCTGTTTCCACTCCGTAGATCAGAGCAAAACCTTTGTGGTTTTGCGGAGCTTGCTTGAGGATTGCATCGGCCGCTTGCTTCCACTGAGCGGCGACCTCGACGTTGGGGGCGGGCGCCGCGGTCTGTGCGACAGGCGAGGATCCCTGAGGTACAAAGCACTCGATATTGCCTTTGTCGGTCGAAACAAACAGTCGTCCCCCCGAGGCGGCCAGACTCAGCGCCACCCCGTCCACTTCGTGGCTCCACACGAGCTTGCCGTCGGCGGGAGTAATCGCCCCCACACGGCCGGGGCCGCCTACATAGAGTAAATCGCCCGCCATGATGATGCATTCGGGAGTTTCAAACGCACACTGCCACAGTTCTTTAGGGGGCGTCGGCGGCTTCGCCTGCCCGCGGCGGATTTCTTCTTCCGTGGGCATCTTGTCCGGTTGATTCCACTCGAAGGCCGCTATCGCTTTCGACACGCCCGGTCCTTTGGGTGTGGCGCACGAATACAATCGTCCCCCGGCAAACACTAATTGCCCCCCCGGGAAATTGGCGACCGACGGGCTGGTGCCATGAGTGCGCGCACCATCGGCATCCAAGGGAAAACATTGAGCCCCTTCGCAACCCGTGTAGAGGCACTGCCCGTTGAGAGCCGCAAACGTGCCGCCGCCGTAGTAGATGGAGAGGCGCTTTTCCGATTGGCCGGTCTTCCGATCGAAAACGCCAGGCGCCAACCGCGACATAGGCACGATCAACTGTTGTGGCGTGCAAAGCATGTAGCCTTGCGGAGACATTTGCGCCATCCGTAGTTCACTGGCCTGGTCGTTCTTCCAGAGCAGCTTGCCGGACGCCGCGTCCACGGCGTAAAGAAAAACACCTTCAGTCGGAAAAATGCCGGCGCCAAAATAGGCCACGCCCTGGTCCACCAGCACGCCAGTGCGAACCGGCCAGAGCGAGATCAATCGCCCGTGGCCAATGACGTGCAAGTCGTCCGGGGCGGCGCGGAACGCGCACCGGGCCGCCGGTGGGAAATGTCCAACGAATCTTGCCGGTAGCCGGGTCAAGACAATAAACGCGACCATCACCCACGGAACCAAAATAGATATTGCCGCCAGCCGCGATCACGCTATCGGCGCGATCGAAGTCGATGCGACGTTTCTCAACGCCTCCTTCCCAGTTGGTTACGTGAGGGAACCCGGTGCCGAAAGCAGGCAGAGGAGCGAAGGCCGTGCGGTAGGTCCAGACGCGGGTCAACGGCACCGGCAATTTTTCCGTGGAGATACCGCTACGAGACACATCGTGGCGATAGGTGGGCCAATCTTCGGCATGAAGCGTGGGAGCCGAAAGAGTTGTCAGAAGCAATGCGGCCGACAGGGCCAGGAGGCGGCAAACAGGCATCGTCTCGTTCCTTCTCAACGGCGGGAGCCGGATATTCGGCGGAGGGGGGGACGGGCGAGGCTCTTATTATGCAATCCCTCCCCGGAGAAAACAAACCGTGTTGAAATGCGGTCTGGGAAGCTGCGCTAGGTGGGAGCAGAGCCAGTGGCAACGGGGCCAGGCAGTGTATGGGGTTTCCCAATGGGCCGTCGCGAGGGTGGAACACCCGATGACTCGGCCTCAGTAGGACGATTCCCCAGTGGCAGGCGGATGGCGATTTGACGCACTGCCTGGGCCGCCTCGCTCATGGAGTGGACTACGGCTGTTGCCCCGTCGGCGTCAAAACGCTCCTTGGCCTTCGTGAGTCGCTCACCTTGCCAAATCCCTAGCACGACAGGCAGGTCGGGATGAGCCAAGCGGATTTTTTTCAGCAGATAACGTCCGTTGCGAATCGCCAGCGGCGGTACTACTGAAACGACAATCAGATCGTACTGTTCTTCGCCCACCCGCTCGACCAGTTCATTAACCAACAGCTCAGAAGGAGAGATGCGCATCTCAAGTCCTTGCTGGGCGAGGGTTCGTTGCAGCATGACGGCCGCGATCTCGCAGGGTGGGCCGCTGGCCGCCACACAAAGAATTCTGGCTTGTGAGTGGGACGGAGCTTTGACCGGGTCGCTGCCACTTTTCACCGGAGGGGCTGTGCCAATATCCTCAGCCAGTTCCCGCAATCCGTCCAAGACCAAAGTGTTTCGTTCATCGTCCAGATTGCCCCCCTCCCGATCATTCTGCGCCAAAATCAACGTCGGCAAAAGAACTTCATCATAGAACTCGGGAAGTG
This sequence comes from Planctomycetota bacterium, assembly GCA_021413705.1. Lineage (GTDB taxonomy): Bacteria > Planctomycetota > Planctomycetia > Pirellulales > UBA7805 > JAIOPX01. The sequence goes on from JAIOPX010000238.1 coordinate 12,096, forward strand.
ATGACGAGGCCGCTTGCTTCCGAGCCAGCTCGCCGGCTTCCTCATCGTCCAGCGCCAGGAGCCGCTGATAGATTTGCTCTGGCGGGGATAAAGTCGATTGATCTCCCAGCAGGATACTGAGAAATCGCAACTGCGGAACATAGTTGGCGGCTACGACAAGGCAGACTGTCAGCGGCACAGCCACGACCAATCCCACGGGCCCCCACAACCAAGTCCAAAACATGGCCGCCAGGATTACACCCAGCGGGGATACGCCCGTGCTGCTGGCATAAAGCCACGGCTCCAATACCAGATTGACCATGAGTTCCAGCACGATGAACAACGCCACCACCAGCAGCGGCTGCACCCAGCCGTCGAACACGACCAGTGAGAGCGTGACCGGGATGGCCGTCGCGATCCAGGGACCGATGTAGGGGAGGAATCGCAACGTCAAACCCAGCACGCCCCAGAGCAGCGGATTGGGAAGGCCGATGAGCGACAAACCCAAAGCTATCAACACTCCATAGAGCGTATTGATCAATAGTGCCGTCCGCAGATATCCGGTCACCCGGCGAGTGGCTTCGGAGAGAGCCTCCGTAGATGCCCGCAGATCGGATCGGCCCATCAACTCGATCAGCCGATTGCGCAGATCCTCGCGCCGTAGCAGAATGAACGTAATCAGAACGACAACGACGGCCATGTTGGCCAGCGGAGCGAAAATCGGTTCGACCATCGACCACACCTGGGCCAATGACGTGGTGGGAGGCATGGCGACGACACGCACGGGCATCACTCCGTCCCCGGCCGCACGGCTTGCATCGGCTGAGGGAGGCTTTGCCAAAGGTGCCGGCGTTGCCGCAGTCGTAGCGGGAGTCTCCGAGGTGGGCTTGGGCACAATGCGCAACTCGGTGCCGATTTCTTCCACGGTCTTGGAGGCGCGCTCGAAAATGCTGTTCTTCTCGGGCCGCAGATCGCGAATCTTTCCGACCAGGTTTTTCTTGTAGTCCGGGAGACTCGCGCTGAGTTGGACGGCTTGATCGGTCACCGCCCAACTGACCAGCCCGAACGCCAGGAACGCGGCTGCCACCACCACGATGGTGGACATGACTCGCCCAAGTCGATATCGCTCGAGTCTATCCGCCAGCGGCGCCAGCACAAAACTGATGAGTGCCGCCACGGCCAGTGGCAGGAGGATCGACTTGGCAAAGTAGAGCGCCGCCACCGATAGCGCTATGACCAACAGAGTCACCGCCCGCGAACCGGAGTAGGAAAATGGAGATCGCATATTACTGTCAGGTTCGGGTGGCCGGTTCTGGCGGCAGTGACAAAAAACACCCGCGGCGGCCAAACTCATGCGCACTGAGTGCGCAGGCGATTGACCGCCGTTGCGGGCGCTGGTGGTTTACCAAAGTTTCAACTTCCAACCCAGGACGAAGCCGATGCCGAACGCCCATAAGGCGACAACTTCGGGACGTTCCTTAGCATATTCGCTGGCAAAATCGACGACGGACTGCGTCGCCTGCGAGGCTTCCTGTCCGCTGAGGGTCAATGGTTTGCGACGATTCTTCGTGCGTGTATTCGTGGCTTGAGCAGCCATGAGTCAATCTCCTTTCGAGTAATAGCAAACTAAACAACCTGTGTGAAACATACGGCCTAATCGTGGTGGTTTGGTGTGGATTCACGATGGAGCGACCAGTCCTGCAAGAACAACTCTTTCAAGGATTCCACATTGCGCCGCAATTCTTCCCGGGAGCGTTCCATCACGGCGGCGGCGGCACGAAATCGTTGCCACGCATAGGCCGCAACTCCTGCCGCTACGATCAACCCTCCGACCCCAACAATTCCGAGCGACAGAGATGGCGATAAGCCGAGAATTTGCAATCCAGCGGCCAATGCGAACAAGACGACCGGGACAGCTCCTAACGCTAACACGATAGCGCACGCCAACAAGAGGCCGGGTGCCCGCAGCCGCCGACCTGTCTCCCGCACGTCGGCGGTGAAAAGTTCAAACTGCAGGCGAATAAGCGTCACCACGTCATGCTTCAATTCGTTGACGTTGTGCGCCACGGCCTGTGGCGGGAACATGTTGCGGGGATTGTTATTGCTGTCGATCATCTTCGTTTAATCCACCAGGCTGCCACCAAGCCAACCGAGGCAGCCAGGGTAGCGGCGGTTATCGGGTATTCACCTATCAGTTGTTCCGCCTTGCGCACCGCTCTCGCCCAACCTTTCGAAGAATACGGAAGCGCCCGGGCAGGTTCCTGACGTCCATTGCGATGCCCCAAGATGGAATTGCTAATGGGCCGCATCGTGAACTCCGCTGGGGGCAGTTTGGCGATGGTTGTCATTTCGTGTACGGCGTTGATCCATGTATTGAGAAACACCCCGCATCGCGTGCTGCGCTCCGATCGAAACAATCGTCGACAGCAAGCTGGAGAGCATCGTCGGACGCGGGCGCTGACGTTCACTGGTTTGAGCTTGACCTGAACAACGGCTGAGCTGTCGCAAGGTTTCCGCATCCAAACTCACCGTGCCGGATTTACGTGGGATCAAGGCATACCCCACCAGGGCCGCCCCCCCGACAAACAGCCAGGGGTAGCGGCGTACATAGGCCCGCCAATCGGTCATGGTGCGGGTGGCGTCAGCCATGTGGTCGGCGTCTTCCACCATTTGGGCTCGCACTTCGCGCATGTGGCGCCGGATGCGTTCCCCCGAGTCGTCACCG
>JAIOPX010000239.1 GCA_021413705.1 Planctomycetota bacterium
CCAACATTTCATGACGTCTCCTCGCTCTCTTGAATTGAATCTCGATGGGTACTCCGCACTTCCCCTCCGCCTCAAAGGCGGAATAGTGCAGAGCAGGCTTTGAAGCGCGCGGACCGCAGCGCGAAACCACTTCAACCGTTAGGACTGATCGGACCGCTCCGCACGGCAGATTCAGATTTCGCGCCACAGGCCGGACGACCCGCAGTTCCGGCAAAGTTTGACAGGCTTATCGAGACGAGCCCGCAGCGCGAGAAAATGGGCCAAAAACGAGCAGATTGCTGATCTGGCATGGGCCGTGAGTCGGTGCTAGCAGAAGATTCTACCCCTCGTTGCACCCTTTTTTGTCCGCTGCTTGCACAGCAGGCATCAGCAGGCCGGCATCCCAATAGGTTTTCCTTTCTTCTTCGGTCGGCTCTGTAAACGGCCGGACCACACGGAAGCCCACATGCTGCGCGTCGGTGAAGTACCAGATGCTTTGCGGGAATTGCGGATCCTGCTCCTTCCAATCCTCGATCGAGAAGACGCGACTGGCGCTGCGCAGCTTCTTGGCGGGATCTTTCCAGGATCCCCCGCGCACGACGCGGGAATATTCTTTTGTGGGAATGGCCAGCGTCTTCGACACGGGACCAGCCCCCAGTTTGCCGTAATGATCTCCCACGTATTGATCCAAGACCCATTCCGACACATTGCCGTGCATGTCGCACAGCCCCCAAGGATTGGGCTTTTTCTTGCCGATCGGCTGATATTTTTCTTCACTATTGTCGGCATACCAGCCGTATTGTCCGAGCGTGGCCGGGTCATCGCCGAAGGAGTAGGCCGACTTCGTCCCAGCGCGGCAGGCATATTCCCATTCCGCCTCCGTGGGCAAACGATAGTAGCGACCAGTCTTCTGCGTCAGCCAACGGCAATAGATCCGCGCCGCAAGCTGAGTCATGCACACGGCTGGATAGCCGTGTTTACCCATGCCGAACGTCATGTCGGTGTAAGGCTTGGTCGGGCGAGAAACGGCATCGGCCGATTTTTCCGCCGCCGTGGGTGCAACTTGTTGCACCTGCCGCCGCTTGAGATCCAAGCAGAGCATGAACACTTCGTACTCATCCCAAGTCACTTCATGCTTGCCCATCCAGAATGGTGAGATCTGAACATCCACCTGCGGACCTTCATCGGCACGACGCCCTGGTTCCTCCGTTGGACTCCCCAGGCGAAAGGTTCCGCCAGGGATCGGCAGCATTTCGAACTTGGCCGTGCTGTTGGGAATCTCATCGGTATACGGCTTCATTTCTTTCGGAGTGGTAGCTTCCGCATTGGCGATTTTCAATACCTCACGTGCCGGCGGATCGGCCGCCAGCGATCGCGTGCCGCACATGGACATCGACACGGCGATCAAGCACAGGCAACACCAACCGAACCGCGCTGTCCGACAAGTTAAAAGATGGACGCAAGGACTATTCTTAAGTAGGCTGGGCATAAGGGTACTCAGAGAGAATTTGAGAGAATTAACGTCAAGGTATGTCATGCTAGCCGGACTTTTGCTGTTGTGCCTGACGGTCGCGCCGCCGGATGCGTCGAACCAACATGCTAACCCGGCCAATTCTGCAGGTGGGCTTGCGCGGTATGAATACTCGCAGGTCCACATGGGAACCCGCTTTCGAGTCGTATTATATGGACCCGATCGCGTCACGGCAAACGAGGCGGCACAAGCCGCATTTGACCGCATTGCAAAGCTCGACAGCGTGCTGAGCGACTACAACCCGCAGAGTGAACTGAGCCGCCTGAGCGTCAGCAACTCGCTGGAGCGCCCCGTCAAAGTCAGCGACGAACTCTGGCCCGTTCTTCACCATGCACAGCAACTGGCCCTTCAGTCCGACGGCGCCTTCGACATCACCGCTGGCCCCCTGACCAGCTTATGGCGCAGCTCGCGGCGTAGCGGCCATTTGCCGTCGAAGGATGAATTGCTCACCGCCCGTCAGGCCACCGGTTATTCGCACTTAAAGCTTAACGCATGTCAGCGGACCGCACAGTTGCTGCGGCCCAATATGCGACTCGACCTAGGTGGCATTGCCAAAGGTTATGCCGCGGACGAAGGATTGCGAATACTCGCAAAACGGGGCATCGTACATGCCTTAGTGGCCGCCAGCGGCGATATCGCTGTCGGCGCACCACCGCCCGGAGAGCGTGGCTGGCGGATCGCCATCGCGCCACTGCGCAATGAGGACGGCGCCATCCTCTCTCCTGCCCGGACGCTGGAAGTTTCGCACGCAGGCGTTTCCACATCAGGAGAAGCGGAGCAGCATGTGGATATTGGCGGCATTCGCTATTCGCACATCGTCGATCCGCGCACTGGCTTGGGCCTGACCACATCCAACAGCGTCACCATCGTATCCCCTCATGGCATGACGTCCGACGCACTGGCAACCGCAGTCAGCGTTCTTGGTCCGAAGAAGGGGCTCTCGCTGCTTGTGGCGACCCCTGGTGTCCAAGGGTTGATCGTTTCGGCGAAGGGGGACAAGGCTGAATCCGTGACGACGCAAGGATTCACGAAGCTGGAATCACGATAACTCGGTCTAGCGCGCCGGTAGCGGAATCTGCATTGCTCGCATCCGCCCCTGTCGTTCGACGGTCACATCCGTTAACCCAGTCATTTCTGCCGCTCGCTTGCGAAACTCTTCGCCGTCCTTAAAGCCGGCGCCGGCGATTTCCACGATCCTATCGCCATTGCGAATACCGGCCTGATCCGCCGGGGAATCGGCCATCACATGCGCCACAATCAAAGTTCCGGGCTCGGCGTTGTCTTCCCACCATGACACACCGACGCGCTGCGGCTTGCCGGCAAGTTCCACCTTGACCGTGGAAGGTTCTTTTTCATCCTTCCGCACAATGCTTAGCTCAATCATGCTCGGGGCAACAACGATCGCGGCCCGCAACTGTCCCCCGTTGCCGATGACCTGCTCGCCGCACTTCACAATGCGGTCTCCCGCCTTCAAGCCAGCCCGGCTCGCGGCCGAATCGGCCTGCACGTTGGATATCTCCACCCCGGTTGCCGAATCCGCGTCCGATTTCCAATCGACTCCCAACCTCCCCAGCGGCAGTGTGGGTTGCGGCGAGTTCGGCTCGTCGAACACTGCTTCGCGGCGCGAGGCCGGCCGGAAACTGGCGAGTTGCGGCGCATTGCCGAGTTGCTCGATGATGCGGAACAACAACTGCGATATTTTGCGCACACCTGCCGAATCGATTTTCTCGGCGGTGTCGCTCGGCCGGTGATAGTCGCCATGCAAACCCGTATGAAGCATGAGAATCGGGATGTTGCGGGCGAAGAACGTGTGGTGGTCGCTGTTCTGCTTCAACTCCCGCGTGAACTTTAGATTGAGGTCCGATTCCTGATTGCTCTCGCTCACCAGTCGGCGCAATCCAGGGCTGGTGCGTGTGCCAAATACGGTGACTGTGTTGTCGGTGAGCCGGCCAATCATGTCCAGGTTGATCATCAACTTGATGCGATCCAGTGGCACCGTCGGATGCTGCACGAAATGCTCGGAGCCGAGCAGGCCTTGCTCTTCACCGTCGAAGAAGGCGATCAGGATCGAGCGGCGCGGACGGGGTTCCAGCCGAGTGAGAGCCTCGGTCACTTCCAGCAATCCGGCCGTGCCGCTGGCATTGTCGTCGGCCCCGTGATGCACTAGACCGATGGGGCCGTAGCTGGTGCGCGAGGTGCCATACCCAACGTGATCGTAGTGGGCGCAGACCATGACCACTTCGTCCTTGAGCTTAGAATCGGAGCCCTCGATCATCGCCAGCACATTGCGAAAGCCGTTGCTCAGCGGCTGGTAGTAGCCCTCATCCTGGCCGGCCGGTTTGAGTGGATAGCGGCGAAGTTGCTCGACCAGATAAGTGCTGGCAGCCCGGCCCCCACGGCTGCCCGCATCTCGACCTTCGAAAGCGTCGCTGGCCAGGACGTCCACATGCCGCTTGACCTCTGGCGTGGTGATCGTGGCCATCGCAGCCGCAAGATTGCTCTGCTTTTCATGCTCCGCCGCTGGAAGCGCCGCAGAGCCGACCAACAGCAATCCGAGCAAATGCCCTGCACCGATTCTGGCGGGATTCAGTTTCATATGGTCCCCTACTCAATCCTCACATCTGACTTCCTGAAATCGGCATTCCAAGGCTGAAAGCGACAATCGCCCTGTTCTTGCAAGAGGAAGCGTTATGATAGTTGCAACCGGACTACGGCGTTTCGGCTCGAGAAGTTCGCCTGTTCAGGCAATAAACCGTATCCCTACGGCACTTGCCATGGGCAGCCGCCTTGCGGCCGGGGCCGAATTCCCTAAAATTCCCTCAATCACAACCTGCTCGATTGCCGACAACGGCTCGGCAGGTTGTTTTTGGAGAGGTGGCTGAGTGGTCGAAAGCGCGGGTTTGCTAAATCCGTGACCGGGTAACTGGTCCGCAGGTTCGAATCCTGTCCTCTCCGCTCAAACGGGAAACGCGGGTGATGTCCCAGAGATTTGTGGCTTGGCAGCAGTTTGGCTCAGTCCGAAGTCACTCCCAAAAGACGCAGGAGTTCTCCCGCACCGGGTTGGAGTTCAAACGAGAACTTGTTGCCCGCAACACTTAGTCGATCCCACTGCCCTGTCTTGCGGTTGAAGATTTCCACACGGGGAGCCGCACTTCCCGCAGACTTCACTTCCATGGTCACTTTTTGTGGCTGCCGGGCACTGTGGTTGGCCACGAACACAGCGTCAAAACCCGAGTCGTACTTGAAAAAACCGACCAACACTTCGCCGCCGATGACTTGTGCCCAGCATGTAGCCGGAAACGGCGTCAAGGGACGGGGCACATCCCGGGGCTTTTCCCGGTCGTCCCAGGTCCGCGTGGTGGGTGTGGAATACACCGCCTGCGGCCGGTCGATTTCGCCCAGTTCATGATACAGCTTGGCGATTTCACGATGAACGCTCAAATGGCGATGCTGCTCATCGAGCGCGCCGCTCTTGGGATCGACGGCTCCCTCCCCTTGCCAAATCATGGCCTTCATTCCGTGGGCGAGCGATGCGTTGATCTTCTGCAAGGTGCGTCGAATATCCGGTTCCGAGTCAATCGAACGGCCCAGGTTATCAACACGACTTTGGCAGAGTGCAAAACCCTCTGTCAGCGAAGTAAGGTTGTTCCCTTGGCCGTTGACGTCCGCACAGGCCAACACGCCCGCGGTCCCCTGGACGGCTTGCAAGGCGGCAAATGATTTTTCCCCAATCCAGACCGGATGTATGGGATCCCAAGTCCGCAGCAAGGCCAGACATTCGTTGACATTGTCTGCACCGCCCGGCGCGAAGCGATCCAGGCGATCATTACTCAGGCAGTAGCCCCACACCGCCTTGTCATTTTGAAGTTTCTCGCAGAGCTTTTGGAGTTTTTCCCGTTGTTCCGGTCGGCGAATGTCCATGCGTGATTCATCACCTCCCGCTAACACGTCGATCATCAGCTTGAAATTGTGCTTGCGGCAGAGTTCCAGGCGGTAATCGCGATAGGCGCAACCGATGGTGTTGTAGCCGGCCCGCTGAACATTAAGGATCAATTTCTCAAACGTGGCCGGGTCGTCCGTCAGTTGCGCTCCCCCGCCCTGGCCGAAACTAAGCGTGACCGCAAACACATCCAAAGGTTCCGGTGGCGTTAATGGAACTCCAAAGTCCTTCGGTTCCGCAGCGACTATTCGATTTCCCATCGCAAAACCAGCGATAGAAAAAAGTAAAAATAGAACCACCCCTATCGGAAGGCGAGTAGGCATCTTAGTCCCTGAATTGCAGTTGGAAGTTGGCGACCAGGTTGCTCCCACACGTCGCAGCTAGTTATCATACATACTACATGCCAACTCGGCTCCTCTCTACCCCACGAGACTGCAACGATGCGCATCCTGCCACATATTCTCCTGTCATTCTTGGTCCTCCATCTGGGCACGGTAGCTTGCCTTGGTCAGGGAAAACCCCTCGATCCCAAGGACGCCACGCTACCGAAGCTTGAAATGCCAGATGAGTTCGCGCTCATCTTTTCCTTTGGGTACGTCACCGATTGGATGCCCAAGGATCCGGCCAAATTCGAGGCCATGCTGAAGAACATGAAGCGGACAGGAATCAACACGGTGCACTGCAAGTATACCGACTGGCGATTGAAGCTATGCGAGCAGTATGGCATCATGATGATGATTGACTTGGCCGTGCTTGAGCACGACCTAAAGCAAGGCAAGTGTGCGGTCGAAGAGGCCGAGGACATCAAGAATCTCGACGGCGCGGAAGAGAAGTTTGCCGCGGCGAAGGCCGACCTGGATACAGTCAATGCGAGGCTGAAAGCGATCGGTGCTGAACTCAAGCCGGCCAAGGACCAAAAAGCTCCCGATGCAGCCCGCGCGGCAGAACTGCAGAAGAAAAAAAAGGAATTGGAGGCCCAAAAGCCAGCGCTCGAAAAACGCAAGGCTGTGCTGATCGCCTCCAATGTCAAATACATTTGCGGCAAGGTACGCGGCAGCAAGGGTGTGTGGGGATATGGCCTGTACTATGACGCGGGCACGAACGGATCCTACCTCAATCATGCCATCGAGAAACTCCGCACTTGGGATCCTACGCACGTCTCGTTTGTTGGCTCCTATCGCCACGGCGGCCTGGAAACCGTCACTCTCAATCCTGGATGCTACGGTTGGTACGATTTCCATTGGCAGCGGGGCATTTTGTGGCACTATCTTGACATGATGGTTCTGCACGACATCTGCAAGCGCCGCGGAGCCATCGCGGGCAACTATGCCCAGTATTCTGGACTCAAGCAGGATCTGTTTACGCTGAATCAGTGCATTGCGGCGGGGGGCAAGATGAGCTTATGGTTCATCGGCGGTCCCATGAGCCGCGAAACGTATGAGTGGAACGACAATCAGGATCTGGTGCGGATCGCGGCTGAAATCCGCCCGCTCTACAAGGAGCTGATGCTCATCGGCAGCCCTTCAGCGTTTTACTCTACGCCCGTGACGAAGACCCACGACAACAAGCCGGTGCCTGCCCCGGGAGTGCCGCGCTGGTTCAAACCATTTCCAGCTGACTGCTCGGTGCAAGTTCTCGGCGGGGAGGCTATGATCGGGCTATTCAAATACGCCGATGGGGCCGATGCGCTCTATGTCGCCAACCACAACGCCTTTGCCCCGCAAGAGATGAAGCTCAAGTTCAATCGCCCTGGCACACTGAAAGTCGCAATCTTCGACCGCAAGCAAGGCGCCTGGAAACCGCTGCAAGTCACCGATCAGACAGCAAGCTTCACCCTCGACGCCGCGGCCGGAGAACTCTTGAAAATCGAGCCCTGAAGACGTTCAGTAAGGGGGCGACGGCGGGAAGTTCGAACTATTGCGGAGAATAGCCTAACTGTGCCAAGGCATGGCCAATACGTTGTTCGATCTGAGGCCAAGCGGCGAGTTCGGCATCTCCTTGGGGCTGGCGACTGCGGCCGATCTTGAAGCCGCGCAGAGCAACCGCAGTGCGGATGCCATGCGGAAATTCCACCGACAGAACCGCTGCATCGAAAAACTCCAGGATCGCAACTTGCATGGCACGGGCCTGAGTTATGTCCCCTTGCTGCACCAGGTCAAAGAGCTTGCGAAAATAGTCGGGCAGCACTCCGCTCGTGGCGTTGACCCCGCCGTCGCAACCCATGGCCAGCATCGGTACGAGTGTTGTCTCCCAACCGCTGAGGAAGGAGAACTCGGGACGCCGCGGTCGAATCTTGTCGATCATCCGCAGCATCGCCGTCAGATCGCCGGACGAGTCTTTCAGGCCGATAACACGCTTCATGTCCGCCAGGCGACACACGGTGTCCACGTCGATCGGACTGGCGAACTGCGGGATGTTGTAGAGCAGTATGTCGATGGGCGAGTTGCGGGCGATTTCGCGATAATAGGCAAACACCGCGTCGGGGCTGGCGCGAAAATAGTACGGAGCCACGATGGCCGCGGCACGGGCTCCGTACTCCCGATACAACTCGCAAGCGGCCAACGTCTCACGCACGTTGGCCTCCGCGGCGCCGGCCAATACTAATACCCTGCCTGCGGCCTGCTGGATCACGATCTGCGCAATTCGCTGACGTTCTTCGGACGTAAATCGCGTGAACTCGCCGGTCGAGCCATTGGGGTAAAGGCCATGCACTCCCTGACCTATGAGCCAATCGACATAACGGCGCAGCTCGTCCTCGTCGATGCGGCCTTGTTGGTCGAGCGGCACGACGTTGGGAGTGAAAATACCCTGCACAGCAGGCGCGGATCGGTGTGGCATAAACGTAGGGTGGGTGTTACTTGCTTTTACGACCTGTCACCCGCACCAGATCTCCACCGGCCGTGCGCAGGTCGAATCCGTAGGCGCCGTCTTTCTTGGCCAGTTCCTTCCATCCGCCATTCTCGCGGTCGAAAAGCTCAACCTTCGCGCCATCATCGCCTGCCACGGTGAAGGACATTTGCTGGGGGCCATAGGCGTTGTGGTTCGCAATCCACACGGCGTCCGCGCCGTCAGGATACTTGAAGAATCCAACTACAGCTTCACCGCCTCGAACCTGGAACCAGAAATCCGCCGGAAAGGCTTCCAGCCGCCAGGGAATGTCCTTGGGCTTGTCCTTGCCATCCTGCCACTTGGTGGTCTGCGTGGAATAGACCTGGTTGGGCCGGCCAATCTTGCCGATCTCGGGATAGAGCTTGTGCATCTCCTGACCGATTTTCACGTAGTGGAAAGAGCGGTCCTTGGGATTGACGTTACCCTGCTCGTCGAACGGCCCGTCGATAAACCAGAGCACCACTTTCTGTCCGAACGCGATCGACGTGTTGACCGAGTATGAATTGCGATTGTAGTTGCTCACCAGTTGCCAACTTCCGAACACGCCATCCTGCGTCGGGACATAATTGCGATACCAATTTAAGCCGGCAAAGTGCCACACAAAGCCCCGCTCCCAGGGATAGTCGTAGTAGGCGTGGACACCCGGCTTGGCTTTCGGCGCGTTGGCGTAGATCACCTGGTACGTTCCCATCCAGATAGGATGGGTGGGATCCCACTCTTTGAGCATTGTGATGCACTCGTCGATGTTCTTGCCATCAGTGCAACCGAACCAGGAAAGCTTTTCATTCCAGATGTTGTAGCCCCACACGGCTTTGTCGCCGCGCAGCTTTTCCATGATCGGTTTGAGATTCACGCGCTGCTCGGGACGGCGGAAGTCGGTGTTGATGTCTCCCTTCCAGGCCAGCAGGTCGAGCATCATCTTCACGTCATGTTTGCGGCACAGTTCCAGCCGCCAATCGCGGTAGGGACAGTGAATGCAGTTGAAGCCCGACTTCTTCATGTTGATCAGCAAGTTCTCAAATGCCTTCGGATCGGTCGTGAAGCGGTCCGCTTCGCCATAAGGCTTGGATAGGGTGAAGGCGTATTCGGTCGGGAGAGCCGGCTTGGTGGCCGCCGACTGCGCCGGAGTTTGGGCCTTGGGGGCGTCCTTTTTCTTGTCTTCCGCTCTCAAGTTCCCGGCGGGAATCCCCAGCAGCAGGACGAACAGGAAAACCAGCGAGAAACGTCCTATATCACGGCAATTGAGAAGAGGCATGGGGGGCTCGCTTAGGGGGGAGGGAACTGGGGCAGGAAACAAATCCCGAAAGAACGGGGCCGGTCTTTACTGCATTTTACTTGCGTTGGAACTCCTCAGCAAGTAATATATGTGATGACATCCAACCGCACGAGTGATCTTAACTCGCGGTTTGTTCTCAATTTCGAGCAACGCTTATGATAGTCAACGACCCGTGCAGGCATTCGCCTAACGTGGATCGGTGATTTCACCGCAGGTTTTGCAGGCGTTTGCTGCTCGACAGTCCCAACGGCGTTTGATCGCCGTCGCCAGCCCCAGCGCTGGCGCCTCGACATTGACCCTCCGATTGCCCACGGGCGATTCCGGTTGATTCAAGTTGGCTCGTCGGCCTCGCCGGGATAAGCATCTCCGCAACTCGCCGCAATTGACCAAGGCCCTCGCTGAGACGATAGCGCTCAGCGACGTCATTGGCCATTGCACGGCTTTGCATTGGACTCATTGAGAATGCCCCGAAGCGTAACGCTTCGCCAACCATAGGAGATGTAAATGTCCATTAACAACCGCAGCCAAGCGCACCCAAGGCGAAAGCCTTGCCAGGCGCGAGCCCAACGACAAAGGGTCTTGTTTACGGTTTGGGGCGGCGGCGGGGTATGTTTTATTTTGGCCTTATTTCTGCTGGTGGCGGTCGTGTCTCCCCAGAGCGCTCCCGCGGGTACTTTCTACAACTTCGCCAGCGGCGGCGCTGGTCCGTGGGACAATGCCACGACTGCCGTTTGGGGAAATGTCAGCGGAGGACCATACAACACCACCTGGAGTTCTGGCAATACTGCCACGTTTGAAACCACGGGTGGCGCTGTTACCGTCAGCGGCACGATCTCCAGTGTCACCGGCCTGACTTTCAACACCACAGGCTATTCGCTCAGCGGCGGCACGATCACACTGACCGGCGCTCCAGCGCTCAATGCCAATTTCGCGAGCACGTCGAACACGGCCATCAGTTCGAGCCTCACATCGGGCGCCGGAGTGAACGTCAGCAAGACGGGCACAGGCAAGATTACGCTCAGCGGCTCGTCCACGCTCGGCAACGGAACCCTCGTGATGAGTAACGGCACTTTAGTCCTTAGCGGAGTTCAGACAGGCACCATCGGAGCAGTAACCGTCAACAACACCAACAATGCCGCCAATGGATGGTTTGAAGTTGCGCCGGGCGCCAGTTGGACCGTTTCATCTCTGACCGTTGCCGGCGCAGGCACGACCAACGGGGCCGTGATGCACCAGACGGGCGGCGCGCTGACTACCAGTGGCGCGTTTACGGTCGGTTCAGGCACGCTGAACTCTAGCGCGTTTCATTATATGAGTGGCGGAACGCTCAGCGTGGGGACCAATCTGCAGGTGGGCGGAAGCCAACAGGGCCTCAGTAATTTCAGCATCAGCGGCGGTGCGGTGACTGTCACCGGCAACACTCGCATTGGCGGCACGAACAACAACAATGATACGGGCTTTTTCGATGTCTTCGGCGGTTCGCTGACAACCGCCACGATGACCTTGCAGCCGAATCAGGACGGGCAAGGGACTCTCCACATGGGGGGCACCGGTGCGGTGAGTGTCACGGGCGCCGCCGGCATTGTGCTGGGTGGGATCAGCGGCGCGAATACCCGCGGGCCAGGGATTATCAATCTGGCCGGAGGGACCATCACCACCCAAAAAATCGTCAAGGCATCGGCGAACACGGCGGCCGCCGCCACGGGTGGGAATCACCTCAACTTCAACGGCGGTACGCTCCAGGCGTCCGCGACGAATAATACCGACTTCCTTGGTGGCACGGCCAACCCTGCGGCTGGGAACAACTCGTTGGGGGTCGCTGGCTCGGCCCCGTTCGTGCGAATCTACAGCGGCGGCGCGACGATCGACACAAACGGTTTTGACGTAACGGCCAATCCCGCGTTTCTCCCCAGGGCCACTGCGACACTTTCGGGCATCGCCTCGGTGGCGATCACCAACTCGGGCAGCAATTATTCCATTGCCTCGGGTAACTTTGCTGCGGGTGGCAATCAAGTCACCTTTACGGGCGGGGGTGGCTCGGGAGCCACGGGCCGTGTTGTTCTCGACACGAACGGGGGGATCGCGGGAGTCATTATCACCGATCCCGGCACTGGATATTCCTCGGCGCCAACAATGTCGATCGTGGGACCCGTCTTGGGGCCTGGTGGAGTGGCTGCCACGTTCGGCACAGTCACCCTACGCTCGTCGGCCGTCGGCGGACTGACGAAGATCGGCGCTGGAATATTGACACTGGCCAGCGGGGCCAGTGCATATACCGGCGCAACAACAGTCAATGGCGGAATCTTGAGCATCGGCACTCTAGCCAACGGCGGCGCGAACAGCAGCATCGGGGCATCGAGCAACGCGGCGGCCAACCTGATCCTCAACGGCGGTACGCTGCGCTATACCGGCGGCGCAATCAGCACGGATCGGCTCTTTAGCGTCGGGACCAGTAATGGCACGCTCCAGTCCAATGGATCTGGACCTGTGAACTTTACCAACACCGGCGCCATGGGATTCAACGGCCAAGCCGGCGCACGTCTGCTGAGCCTGATGGGAACCGACACTGGTGCCAACACCATCGCCGCCAGCATTGGCGACAACGGTGGCGGCACGGCGCTGACCAAGATTGGCAATGGCCAATGGATCCTTACGGGCAACAACACGTACACTGGTAACACTGCGATCAACCAGGGAACGCTCGCGTTGTCCCATGTGTCCAACAACAATATCTCCGGCACACCCTTGATCACTCTGGTGGGGGGCGCCTTCCTCGAAACGACAGCACTGGGCAGCGGTCTATTGACATCTGCTGATCTCATCCTGGCCCCAAACCAAAAACTGACGGGAACCGGAACCATCAACGGGAACCTCACTGTCGCCGCCAATTCCAGGCTCGCGCCCGGCAACAGCCCTGGTGCTTTGTTCGAAGATGGCGATCAAACTTGGGACGACGATGGCATCTATGAGTTTGAGATCAACGACGCTGGCGCGGCCAACCCGATCCCCTTCAGCGGAACGGCCGGCAACGACCCCGGCTGGGACCTCATGAACATCGACGGCTCGCTGACGATCGCGTCCACTAATACCGACCCGTTCGTCATCGAACTGATAGGCCTGACGCTGGCCAACGCTCCCGGCACGGTCAATGACTTTGACAATACACTCTCCTATGCCTGGTTAATCGCCGACTCCACCAGCAACGTGAGCGGCTACGCGGCCGATAAGTTCGCGATTGATGACAGCCAATTCCTGTCGGCCAATCCCTATGGCGGAACCTTTAGCGTAGTGCTGGGTAGCTCTTTCGGCGGCGATGACTCCCAGGTCTGGCTCGCGTACACTGCGGCCGCTATTACCGCCGTACCCGAACCTGGGACTCTGGCCTTGGCGGCGATAGGACTAGCAGGCCTGGGATTGGCGGTTTGTCGACGTCTTTATCGGCTGGCTTAGCGCTGGCCGGTTTAAAATTGGGCTGATCAACTATCTCTCAACCGCGCACACCCCACCCATAAGAGTGGCTTCCTGAGGGGCATTTCGCTTGCCTCGGCAAGAGGTCAGCAAGTAATATATGTTATGTGCAAGGTTGGCACATGATCACCCTCGTGGAGCAGCCGAGTTCTCGGCAGCATGGACCGTCGAAGTATTCCTGGCGTATCCCGTCACTTTTTAGCCATTCTCAATCGACCGGCTAGGGCAGTCAAATGATCCGCACATTTACCATGCGACATTTCCGCGCGCACTTTGTGCTCGCATTCGCTTCCGTGGTGTTACTGAACACGACACCGTTAGCTTTTGCCACCCCTATCACTAGCGGGCTGCAACTTTGGCTCGATGGTTCTGATCCCGACGGCGACGCGGTCGTCGAGGGAGTTGGCGAAACCGGCATCTCAGGCGCCACGATCACTTGGGCCGATAAATCCGGCAACACTCGCAACTTCACGCAATCGACCGCTGCGCGCCAACCCGTCTATACCGCTACGGGATTCTCCAACTCCAAGGGCGCTTTTGACTTCACGGGGGGTAACGGGGTGGACGCTAACGGCGACACGCTTTTCTACGGCGGCGCCGGCCCACTCACGCCCGGCGACGATGATTACACCTATGTCGTCGTTTGGAATGCCGATCTAACCAATCAGTTCCGTTATGCCTATACACAAGGCGACGGCGCCGGCAACGGCGAGCGCGGCGGCTTGATCTTGTCGAACACAACCTATGGATTCAATGGGCTGAATGCGGACGCCAATGGGTTTGTGCCGTACACTGCTGCCCAAAGAAACCTGTCGATTATGCAGGTGGATACCACGACGCGATTTGGCTTAGGGGGCGCCAATCCCAACGTGCGGATTTACGACGAGGGAACACTATCGACCGCACTGACAGGCAACCCCACGACCCTCAACATTCAACAAGGGCAGACCTATGTGGCGAGCAGCGTAAGCACGACCGAGTTTTTCGACGGGAAAATCGCCGAGATCATGGTGTACGATCGAGTGCTGAGCATCAACGAAGTGAATCAGGTGGGAAATTACCTGTGGGTGAAATACGACGCCCCGTGGGCAAGCACCACGACGGCGACGCAGTATTGGGATGGCAACGGCAACACGGCAGGCGCCAGCGCCACTCCCAATGGCACCTGGGGAACGAGCAATTTTTGGAATAGCGACGTGGCGGGTGGCGCCGGGACTTTCAAGACGACTACGGTCGCACAGGACGCCGTCATTTTTTCGGCGGGAGGCGATGCTACCGGAGCCTACACGGTTACGGTCAGTGGCAATCAGGAAGCCGGTTCCATTGTCTTTGAAGACGGTAGCGCCACGATCACAGGTGGAACAAGCCTTTCCATTTGGGGATCTGTTACCCACAACAGCACGGGTGCCACAACGATCAACAGCCCGAGTGTAGGGGTATCCACGTTGGCTCACAATAACGGAAAACTGGTTCTCAATGGCGCCAACGCAACAACGACAAATACCTGGACCATTCAGAACTCGGGTAACGCCGCCAACGGCTGGCTGGAGGTCGCACCCGGGGGAGACTGGAAAGCATCAGCGATCAACGTCGGAGGCACCAGCACTGTTAATGGAGCCGTGATGCATCAGACCGGTGGTTCCTTATCGGTTAACGGAGCAGTCACAGTCGGATCGGGAACCACAAATTCGATCGCGTTTTATTACATGAGCGGAGGCACTTTGAATTCGGCCAGCATGAGGGTCGGAGGCACAGCGGCGAATAGTTCGTATTTTGGCATGAGCGCCGGGACGTTATCAGTCGCAGGAAATCTTCAGGTCGCGGAAAGCAACGTCAATGGAGGTGTGGCATACTTCGATCTTTTAGGAGGCTCCGCGACGGCGGCCACGATAACCACCAATGGCTTTCAAGACGGCAAACAATTCGTCAATGTCGGCGGAGGTACGCTTTCCGTCACGGGTGCGGGAGGAGTTACTCTCGGCGGCAGCGGTGTGCAAAACCGCTCACCAGGTAGGCTCACGCTGGCAGGAGGCGTTACCAGCGTTCAGAAAATCGTGAAAAACACGGCAACCGATCCAACACAGGATCCAAGTACTGTGTTTTTCAATGGGGGCACCCTGCGTGCCCTAGCAACCAATAATACAGACTTTTTGGGCGGGGTTGCGAATCCAGGAGTTGGCAGTATCTCCTTGGGAAATACGGGGGTAGCACCCTTTGTAAGGATTCTCAGCGGCGGCGGGACTATTGATACGAATGGCGCCGATGTCACCGCAAACACCCGGTTTCTGGGGCCAATCACTTCGACTGGGCTGAGCATAGCTTCTGTACCTGTAACTACATTGGGTAGTAATTATTCGATTCCTTCAAATAGCAACACCAATACCAACCAAATGTTGACCTTCACCGGGGGCGGCGGTACGGGCGCTATCGGACGCGTTGTTCTTGATGCCAACGGCGGAATCGCCGGGATCATCATCACCGACCCAGGTTCCGGCTACACTTCGGCCCCGACTTCTATAACGATCGCCAACTCTATATTGGGCCCCGGTGGACTGGCAGCCGTGCTGGGAACCGCTGTGATGCGGCCAGCAGATGCGGGTGGACTCACAAAAGTTGGCTCTGGCATTCTCACGCTCGCGCGCGGCGATAGCGAATACTTGGGGCCAACGAGCATTAACGCAGGTGTACTCAGCCTGGGAACCCTGGCCAACGGTGGTGCGAACAGCAGCATTGGGAAGTCCAGTTCAGTTGCTGGAAACCTGATTCTCAACGGCGGCACGCTCCGCTATACCGGCGGCGCGGTCGGTACGGACCGGCTCTTCAGCGTCGGTACAAGCAACGGTACTTTCGAGACCAACGGGGGCGGTGCTGTTAATTTCTCGAACGCCGGTGCGATGGGATTCAATGGCCAATCGGGCGCGCGCACCCTTACGCTTACAGGCACGAACACTGGCGCCAACACCATCGCCGCCGTCATTGGAAACAACGGCGGGGCAACATCGCTCACGAAATCCGGCAGCGGAAATTGGACGCTTAGTGGCAACAGCTCCTATTCAGGCCCAACCCTGGTCAGCCAGGGAACTCTAGCCCTGCTGAACAACAATAACAATAACATCTCAGGTTCTACCACGATCAACATTGCGGGTGGAGCTTTCCTCGACACGACGGGCTTGGGGTCGGGCTTGCAGATTTCTCGCGATCTCATTCTCGCCGGCGGACAGACTCTTAAGGGAACCGGCACCGTGCTGGGAAATCTCACAGTCGCTGCCGGATCGAAGCTTTCGCCCGGCAGTAGCCCCGGCACGATCAACCAGGTGGGTATCCAAACCTGGGATCCTGCCGGCGCACTGGTGGTGGAAATGAACGATGCACTGGGTACCGCCGGGAGCGACCCGGGTTGGGACTTGCTCAATATCACCGGCTCGCTTGACCTGAGCGGCTTGGGTACGGGCAATGAGTTCATTATTGAACTAACCAGCCTGGATTTGGCGAATGCTCCCGGCTTGGCGGCGAACTTCAATCCGCTGAACTATTATGAGTGGCTCATCGTGGATACGACCAACGACATCGCCACCTACAGCGGCGCCAACCAGTTCACCGTCGACACCACCGCCTTCGACAACAGTTTCAGCGGTACGTTCAGCGTGCTTCGTGGCGATCAGGCGTCTGGGGACAACACCCAGCTTTACTTGGTGTATGCAGCAGCCCAAACGGAAGTCGTCCCCGAGCCCAGCACCCTGGCCTTGGGAGCCTTGGGAATGCTGGGACTGGGTGTGTTAGCCGCACGACGGCGCAGGAAGCAAAAAATAGACGCCTCGAGCAAACCCAAGTTTTAGTAGGCTGACTTCATTCGCCAACCTTCAATGCCGTGGGCTTCTGCGTCGCCCCCTTCGCTCAGCAGGCTGACGCTGGTTCCCGTTGGCGTTCGGCACACGGCCACGGCCGCTTGCCGATCGTTGGCAAACACCTCGACCAGGGTCTTGTCCACAAAGACACGCAGATTCAACTCCTCGCCGGGCTTCAATTCAAAAGGAACCTTCAGGTCGTCGAGCAACAGGAGCTTGGCGCCCGCTTCGTAGCGGACGGCGAGCCCCCCCTTTCCTTCGGCATCGCACAGCACGCGAAGCCCATACGTCTTGGCTGTGCTTGGCTTGAACTTCACGGCCAACTCAAGTGCATCCCCTTCAATGCCACTCAGGGGCGAATTCGCACCTGCTTTCACTGTGACACCCTCGACCGTTTTGCGCTCGTCACGCAGCGATTCGAGTTCCTTTAATGGCTTGATATGTAGAACGCCATCTGCCGGCAGACTCAGTTCGCGGGGAAGAGACTGCACGCCTCCCTGAAACTTTGCCCCCTTCAGTTGGAGCCAGGCCCACATCACACGCCGACCATCGGGCGTTTGCAGACTCTCGGGGGCGAAGAACTCCTGGCCGCGCCAGTTCATCCGGCCATGGAAGTCCGGCAAAAATCTCTCGTCCTTGAATGTTCCTAGATAGTAGCGGCAGGCCATGCCATGGCTGATGCACAGCAGCATCCACTTGTCGCCGATCTTGAACATGTTGGGGCAGGAAATGTCTTCGTTCTTGCTGACACCCAGGTTGCCGGGCATGTCGTCGTGCAGGAGCGGGCCAACTTCCTCCCACTTTTTCAGGTCGGTCGACTTGAACAGGAAGGCACCCTTCCCACCCGAGATTGCATAGTAGGTGTCTCCTTCGAGCCAGCAATCGGGATCCCAGTACTTGACTGCCGATTTCTTTCCGTCTTTAGTCAGTCCGACCATTGGCGTAGGCTTGGTCCATTTCTCCAACTTGTCATCGAGAGCGACGGAAATTTGGTTGAACCCTGAACCTAGTCCGTGGTAGATGATTCCCGGTGGCCCTTCCTTGGTCAGAAAAACCCCGCCGCTGAACATACCGTGGCCCGTGTTGTCGGTGGTCAGCGGAGTTGGCTGCCACTTCCAATGCACCATGTCGGGGCTGGTTACGTGAGCATAGCAGTGGTTGTGCGGGCCGCGTTGAAAGATGTAGTGAAGGTGGTATTGCCCCTTCCAAAAGATGGCACAATCGGGATCGGCAGGGTACGTTCCACCCGGTCCGGGGTGCGCCAGATGGTAGGTCAGCCAGTTCGGCGGAACCTTGGCCGGCATGGCAATTTTGTCGGGCTTGGCGCCGGGCTTGGGGATTGATTGCGCAGCGGGAGTGGGGTCAGCCGCCGAGCTGAGGGGAGCCCCTGCAAACAGCAAGACACTCGTCAGTAACGCAAGGGCAAACAGAACCAAGGTGTAATGGCGTTTCATGGTGGTAGTCCTCCCGTAATCGCAAGTTGAATGATTTTTAAGAGCCTCCATGATATCATATATGATTCCGTGAGGCATCTTTGCGAGGATGGCGCGAGCTAGAGACCCAAACCAAGCCGTCTTGGAAAGAGCGCAAGTCATTATCACATAGTATGTTGCAACACGCCTACTTGAGCCAGCTCGCCTCGCGTACTGGACGGAGTTCTCAATGTTTGTTCATGTTTTTGCTGCGATTCTTACAACCAAATACTTGACTCGTAGAGAGGGAGGCAAGTACAGTCAGAAGATGTAGTATATGTTGCATAGTGAAACTCATCGCTATCCAAGCACGAAATTCGGAAACGCTAATTCTTACAACGGAAGCCATTCGGCGAGTGACCAGAACGTCCTGATTTATTTTTGCATGTAAGCCAGCTTGGTTGATTGGCAGGCAGCGAAAATAAATCAGGGCGTTTTTGTTTGTATCGCAAAATTGTGTTCGTCAGGCAAAGAAAGAAAAGTCCATGGCTACCCAAGATTGCCGTCGCCTCGAAACGCCATCTTTGAAATCAAGCGGCACCCCGCTACCGCTGGTGCAAAGGTCTATCTTATCACGAAAAACTATATTCTCAGCGTTCGATTCCCTGTCCGTCCGATTCCTGCGCGCCCCGGGCAGTTGGGCAATCATTGGAGCCGTGGTGGCCTTATGCGAAATTGGCTCGCTGATGTTACCCGTGCAGGTCCAGGCGGCTTCCCAGAACTGGACGGGCGGCTCTGTGGTGGACGGCAACTGGTCCACTACCGCCAACTGGTCGGGCGGGGCCGCTCCGGGCTCCACTGCCGTCCTCACGAACACAGATGTTGCCACGTTTAACGCAGCCATCGCCAATACCTGGGGCAATGCAGTTGGCAACTCAGTCGTGCTTGACTCGGCCACGCAGAATATCGGCGGCATCAGCTTCACAACCTCATCCGGTAACTACTTCATTGGTTCCACAGGCGGCAACACGCTGAAATTGACCAGCGGAGGTACCCTCCAGATCCTCGCTGGGCTTACCGCTACCAACGCCGTGGAGACGATCAACGCCCCACTCAGCATCCAACTTGCAAATGGCAGCTACACCTTTGCCAACAACAGCGCCAACGGCACCGGTGTTGGAGCGGGCACGTTGAACTTCGGCGGTGCTATTAGCGGTGCAGTGGCAGGCACTACGACACTGAACATCAACGGAACGAATACCAACGCAAACACCATCAGCGGCCAGATCAGCAACGGCACTGCCACGAACCTCGCTGTCACCAAGAGCGGGGCGGGCACCTGGATTCTCTCCGCCGCCAACAACTACACCGGCTTGACCACGGTCAGCGCCGGCAGGCTCAAGTACGGCACTAACGACGTAATCGCCGCTGGCAACGTGACGATCAACGGTGCAAGTGCGGTCCTCGACATAGGCATCTACAACGACACTGTCGGCTCTTTAACTATGAGCGCCGGCTCGATTATCGGATCCGGCACCCTAACCTGCACCTCATTTGCTCCCAGCGGTACGATCTCCATAAGCGCCAACCTCACGGACACTGGCAACGTTGGCAACACGTTTGTCAACGCGCCAACGTTAACCCTCAGCGGCACGAATAGCTTTACGAACTCGGGTTCCCAGGCGATGAAAGGGCAACTAATCATCAGCGGCGGCACAACGACGTTCACCCAGACCGGCGGTACCGGCTATATTCAGATGGGCTTCCAGTCGACGGCGTACCTCGACGTTACCGGCGGTAACCTAGTAGTAAGCAGCGGAGGTTCGGCGAATGGATTAGCCTTGGGAGGCAACAACAACAACGCCCACGGACTCTTGCGCCTCTCGTCGGGTAGCGTGTCTGTTGGTGCAAATACCCGGTTGGGCTTGGGTGCAAGTGACACCGGATCACTGTTGCTTTCCGGCGGAACGGCCACATTAGCCGCCGTTCTAACCAGTGGCACCGGAATCGTCGATGTCACGGGCGGCACCGTCTCCACAGGAGCCTTCGGTGGGGCTGCGAATGCCAACTTCCGTGGGGTGAGCGTCTCTGGAGGCAGCCTTTCGGTAACGAGCTACGGCAACTTGGGGACGGGGTCTGGAACACTACTGAGCGGCGGCCAGTTCACTATCGGCAGCACTGGGGCGGGAACACTGAGCGACAGCCTCGGTGTCTTCCTGACCGGCGGGACACTTTCCGCTAGCGCAATTAGCACTCCGACGCTCGCGCTCAGCGGCGTGACGATCAAGACCGGCACCGGCGCCTCGAATCTGATCAGCAACGCGGCCGGCGCCAAGGTCTACACCGGCGGCTTGACGATTGACACCACCGGCGGCGATGCCACGATCTCCACGTCGCTGGCGGGCACAACTGGATACGGGCTGACCGGGGTGGCAGTCAACAGCGGCGGCAACAACTATGTTGATGTGAAGCCGACCGTGAACTTCTCCGGCGGCACCGGCACCGCGGCGATGGCCTATGCCGCCTTCAGCACCAGTAACAATGTCGCCAAGATTGCCATCGGTACGCCCGGGGAATACACCACGGCACCCACCTCGGCCTCACTCAGCAGCGGCAACGGCACGCTCGGCGCAATCTCATCCGCCCTCAACTCGCTCGGTGGCCTGACCAAGATCGGCTCCGGCACGCTGACGCTTTCCAGCAGCGCGAATAGCTACACTGGCGCCACGATCGTCAATGTTGGCACGCTCAAGAGCGGCGCGAGTAACGCCCTGCCGGATGCTTCGGCGATCACTGTCAGCGGGACGGGAGCCAGTGTGACCGCCACGCTCGATCTCAACGGAAATAGCGACACGATTGCCTCGCTGGCCCTCGGTGGTTCAACGACCACTAGCGCGGCCGTGGTGCAGACCGGCGGCGGCACGCTAACTCTGGGCGGCAATGTGACCTATTCTGCTGCCAACAATCCGCTGGGGGCGAGCATCAGTGGCAACCTGAACTTAGGAGGCGTTACTCGCACGTTCGCAATTGACGACAGCTCGAGCGCCGCCAGTGATCTGAGCATCTCTGCCATCATCTCTAACGGTGGACTGAGCAAGACTGGAGCAGGAACGCAAGTCCTTTCCGGCGCCAACAATTATGCCGGCACAACTACAATCAGCGGAGGTAAGCTGCTGGTCAACGGCAGCCATACGGGTGGCGCAGCATACAACGTCAGTGGGACGCTCGGCGGCTCTGGCTCGATTGCTTCGCTCATCACTGGTTCGGGGCTCGGCAGTCCTGGCAACAGCCCTGGAATACTGACGGTTTTGCAGACCGATCCCTCTGGCGGGATGGACTTTGCCTTTGAATTGACTGCACCCGGGGATCCCACCTGGAGCAATGCTGCGGCCAGTCTCAACGATGTGTGGCGGGTCACCCACGCCAGTAATCCCTTTCCCAACGGCCCGTTCGACTCGGACAACGTGTTGGACATCTACTTCGATAGCGTGGCCGGCGGCGACAACTTCCGCGGCGGATTTTTCACCGACCTCAACAGCAATTTCCTGGCCACAGTCGCCGGCGCGGACTACAACTACTGGGTCTTGGGAGACGGCTTCGGCACTGACACGACATTCGATGGCCAGGGCTATTACAGCCTGGCCAACTTCGACGGGTCTCTGTCGGTGGCCGTCTCGACCGTGCAAATCGCCTCGGCCAATTTCAGTGGCGGGACGGTTAACAACGGCTGGGTCATGCAGTTTGGCGTCCAAGAAGTTTTGGCCGTACCCGAGCCAGGAACGCTGGGCTTGGCGGTCGTGGGACTTATCGGCCTGGGATTCATCACGGTTCGCCGACGAAGGCGAGCCTGAACTCCTTCGCCCTGCGTGAGCGTGGGGTAGATTTTCTTGTCTCCCTGAAGAATGGGCAGCAGACAGGAATGCCCGCCCCGCGTCCCTGGAACGGCCCGTGCTACAATGGGTGCCGCGTAACCCAGCTCACAATCCACTCCTCTGAAGAAAGTAAACCCATGATTCCCTTTGGCCGCACGGTATTTGACTCAACCGATCTTGGCGTGCCGCCTGCAATTCGAAAAGTTCACCGCGGACTGAGCGCGGCGCTCACGCTGTTGGTGCTTTTCTGCGGCGGATCATTGCTCGCCGAAACACCACTCATGCATCAGGTGCTAACCAGCGTCAAGGACAATGTCCACGTCGATGCTTGGCAATGGAAGAGTGATGGCGCGATGGGCGTGCCGGCGGGTGTTGTGATCGAGAAGAAGCCCCTCCATGGCGGCAAGCAGGAAGGTGTCGATCTGATCCTGGTGGACAATGGCGTCTTAAAGTTCGCTGTGGTACCCACGCGGGGGATGGCGGTGCTCGAGGTCGTCCGCGGCGACATTCGACTCGGTTGGCAATCGCCAGTCAAAGAGGTGGTCCACCCGCAGTTCATGAATCTCGAAAGCCGCGGCGGCCTGGGCTGGCTGGAGGGTTTCAACGAATGGATGGCCCGCTGCGGCACCGAGTTCGCCGGGCATCCAGGGCAAGACAAATTCATCAACAATGTGGGTGACGAATCGTCCGTCGATTTAACATTACACGGCCGAATCGGCAATATTCCCGCCTCCGAGGTGGAAGTGACGATCGATCGCGCGCCGCCGCATCGCATTCGTGTTCGCGGACGGGTCGATGAACGCTGCTTCTACGGCGCGCAATTGGAATTGTGGACGGAGATTTCGACGGTCCCAGGAGCTTCGACGTTTCAGATCTCCGACGAGCTGACCAATCGCGGCGGCGCGGAGCAGGAAATTCAGGTGATCTATCACGCCAATCATGGCCGTCCGCTGCTGGAGGAAGGGGCCAAGTTCGTTGCTCCGCTGAAACGCGTCACACCGTTTAACGATCGGGCGGCTTGCGATTTGGACCATCACGCGACCTACACGGCACCCACCCCCGGCTTTGTGGAGCAGGTTTATTGCATTGTCCCTTATGCGGACGCGGAGGGGCGTACGCTCGTCATGCTCCGCAATGCGGCGGGAGACAAAGGGGTTTCGTTTCAATACCGGCTCGACCAGCTTCCCTATTTGACGCAATGGAAGAACACCCTCTCCGAAGCCAACGGTTATGTGACGGGCATCGAACCGGGCACCTGCTTTCCCCACAATCGTGGCTACGAGAGAAAAGCGGGCCGCGTGCCTAAGCTCAAGCCAGGAGAAACACGGCGGTTCACAATTGACTTCGGCATCCATGCCGGCGGCGATGAGGTTGCAAAAGTGGCGAAGCAGATCGACGCCATCCAGGGTGGACGTCCGACGCACATGGATCGAGAGCCTGAAAAGCTGCCCGGCAAATAATGTGCCGGCTTTCCTTTAGGGCTTGTCGTCACCGGCTTTTTCCGCAGCGTTCTTGAGCATTGCCGCGGCCCGAGGGTCTGGAATGCTCATCAGCGCTTCACGCGCACCTCGTCGCACGTTTGGCCACGGGCTTTGCAGAGCCGCAGCTGCCGCTTCGGGCGACCAGGGTCCGAACAGCTTTTTGAGCTCAATCTCAGATATTGCACTGATGCGACCTTCCTTCGAAATGGCCCAGAAACAGACCCGGTTGCCATCGAGGATCGGCATCGGCCGGCCCATGCCTCCTGGCAAACTCCAGCGATTCGTCCGCCGGTCGTACCGCATGGCCAAGTCACGCTCGATCCACCCCGCCGAAGCGTATACGCCTCGGAGCTCTTCCGGAGGCATATCCACAGACGCAAAAAGTGTCACTGGCCTGCCGCCCAGGATGGGTGGATCCATGTTGGCCGAAGTAATTTTCGGCACAGGCGCCTCGGGCCGCGTGACAGCGAGATCGGATCCAAAGACGGGGCCAATCGGACGATCAAACACGACTCGTGGTGGCGCCGCGGAGTCGGCCAATGCCCATTGGCTCACCGGAGGAGCCGGCGGATAGTCGAGATACGGCCCCAGAAACTGATCCTGCGGCAAATTGCTAAGTTCCAAAGAGAGTTCGTTCGGTTTGCCCCATTTCACGAGGTCTGTCAGGTCGGCAAAGTGAATCACCTTCGCTCCGGCGACGGAAAAGCAGGTCACGGGTAGATCCTGGCCGTTGAATTTCAATTTCACTTCACCCACACGTCCCGCGTCCGTAAACGGCAGCACCAGCCACAGCCGGTCGGGCCGCGCCCAGGCGAAGTTGTGGGGAAGCCCGCGTGTACGCCGCCAGTGTTCGATCAAAGGCGCGACTTCCGCCAGATTCGCCGGTTTGGCAGATTCGAGAATCTTGCGAATCGCCGGGTTGGCGGTAAATGTGGTGCGCAGCGCGAGCCTCGTCGCGGCGGGATGAAACGGAAACGCAAAGGGCTTGCCTTCTTCCGTTTTCCAATCGTCGAGCGCGCGGGGCAGCGACGTGCCGGCGAATTGAATCGTAGCGCTGGCGGCTGGTTTTTGTTCGATCAACTCCGCCGGTTTGCCGTTGATCCAGAGTTTTGGAAGTTGGAGGTTTTTGGTATCTGTCCCGACTGTGCAATGCATTCCTCTTGCAGTCACCATGCTTACAACCGCTCTCTCACCCGGTTGACCGCTGGCGTCTGTGATGCGCAGTTCGTTGTTATCCCGTTTTAATTGGCCGCCGATTCCGGTCACCAGTGGAAGCTCGTCGGCTCGCAAGGGGCGCAGTTCGAGCACCATGACTTCGCGGGACGGAACCTCGATGACGACCTGCTCCCCTCTGACCAAAGCCAGCTCGGTTGGATTGAGCCACATGCGTCCTTCGCACGGATGCAACTCTTTCAGCGTAAAATGTCCGTTTCGTTCGGCCAGCCCCAGAGTTTCGTCCAGTTTCAGAGCGATCTTTGCTGGTCGATCGGCAGGATTGCAAAGGAAGATAAAGCCGTGATCCCCTTTGATGCGCGCATGGACATCGACGCCCCCGGTGCGTACCTGGGCGCCCGAGCTGATGTTGTATTTCACGTAACCGTAATTTTCCCGCGCCCAACCGAGCCATTTGGCGTGAAACTCCCGCATCCCCGGCACCGCGGCAACGTCTTCCGGCAAAATGTCGGCCGTGATGCTGCCGGAACTGGCAATGCCGGACAATAAGCTGTATTTCCAGCCCAGGTGATCCCAAACTTGAGTCAGCCTTGGATCAAAAGAATGCTCGCCGATCCGGAATGTCAGCGCGTGGTTGAATTCCGTCGGCAGAAAGCGGAAGTTTTCATTCCACCAGCTTTGCAGGCGTGCGCCGTCGGCATTGACGCGGTCGTCGTGCAAGTCAGGATGCAGCGTGGCATCATAGTTAACGGTCTGCTCCCAATACGACTCTTGTTGATCGAAATATTTCAGTCCCCACAGGCCATATTCTTTGCGTCCGTAATAGGCCATGAGGTAAAGTTCTGGGCATTGCACTTTGAGTTTGCGGATCAACTCCGTCGCGTTGCGCCAGCCTTTGTAGCCCCCTTTGCCGGGAATGTGACCGTGCTTGTCGCTGTAACAATAGAATCCGTGGCCGGGGCCGGGATCCCACGACCAGAGCCCGAGGTGGTAACGCTCGATGGTATTCTTCTGCACGGCTAGCCACCAATCTGCGAAGGGGTCACAGGCCATGCAATTTTCGCCGCTGGCGCACCCCAAGGCATCCAACTTTTTCCAATCCTTTTGCTCCGGCACGAAAGGAAGCCCACTGGCGTTCCCTCGGTCGCCAGTATGCGCAACTCCCATGTAAAACCCATACTTCATCCCTGCGCGATCCGCATGGGCGAGGATCCGCTCCGCCGGAGATTTGGGCGGGGCCAGTTCCCAAAAACTTTTCGGATCTCCGGTGGGCCGGCCATAGCGGACCAGCGGATTGAAAATGATCGTGTCGCCGCCGAGCGCCTGGAACTGGTCGATCATCTTACAATACTTTGCCTCCTGCGCCGGACCGGGATATTGCTCGATGGGATACCAATACATGTAGAGGATGGAGCGGAACGACTTCTGCTTCAGGTCGAGATAATCGGCCGCGAATCGCCTCATGCCTTGGATCTCATTGAAGTCCAACGGCGTGCGCCCCGAGGGATTGATAAATCGGGGGCGCGTCATTTCTCCTTCGCGGCTGCTGAGCGCCGTGCGCGGCCACTCATTGGCGATCATCCGGCCACTGTGGCGATAGGTGCCAATGAATTGCGGCTCGGTTTCATAGGTGTCGCCGGGTTTAAGTAGCAACGACGGCTCATAGGAGAATACAGTCTCTTTCTCAGCGTGGCTGGTCGTAAAGAACGGGTTTTCAATACCCGCAAACAGTCCCCCGTTTTTCCAGCGCAGGAAGCTGACGGTCGGAGCGTACCAGAAAGTGTCGTAGCGTATCGCCTCCGCGGGAGGCGTTTCAAACTTTGTGCGTCCCAACTCGACCTTCAACACCGCCAGCGGCACATTGATGTGATTCAGCAGCAAACGGCGTTCGACATAGTTCCTGTTCTCACGAATCACATAATCAAGTGTGATGTTGAACTTGCCGGAAAGGGTGTAATCGAATGAAATGCGGTTTGCTGTGGCGCTGTGTGCCGTCTGAGTGGCTGCACGGTTGCTCAATACACCCTTGTCTGTTTCGATAGTGAAACTGTCGGCAACGATTGAATACGATTCGTCCGCAATCAGGTTATCGATCCGTTGCATGGCGCCGGACTCAGAAACGCTCACCGCGAGGTTATTGTTTCGTAGGTCCAGCCCCCCTTGTTCCTCGGCGGAGTCTGCTCCACCGGCCAAGTGAATTCCGACCGCCCAGATCGCAGCCGTCACGAAGCAAGAATTCCAACTTTGCATGGGTGATTTCATGGAGATCGTTATCAAATACAGTTGCGAGCAAATCCGACAAAAGGTATCGTACATCTTAGATGTTGGCGCCGGGACTGTGAAGCTTCTGAACCATTGGACCGCTCGGATCATACATTGTCGTGAAAAATCCATCGTCTATCGCGGTCGTCACCCCGCTGATGATCCTATGCGTTCCGCTGTTCTGCTCGGCGGCCGAGACAGCGCCTGCCAGGCCGTGGCCACCCGAGCAGGCTCGGCAGTGGTACGACAAACAGCCCTGGATCGTCGGCTGCAATTACATCCCCAGCACGGCAGTCAACTGGACGGAGATGTGGCAGAAGGAGACGTTCGACGAGCCGACGATCGATCGAGAATTGGGCTTTGCCGCCGGACTGGGCATGAACACGGTCCGTGTCTTTTTTCAGTTTCTGGTCTGGGAGTTCGATCGAGACGGGTTCGCCGACCGGTTTGAACGGTTTCTCAAGATTGCGGACAAACACGGGATTGCCGTTGTGCCGGTCTTCTTTGACGACTGCGAGATCGGCGTCTATGGCGGCGAGCCGTTTTTAGGCAAGCAGCCCGACCCATTGCCGGGACAGATGTTTTCAAGTTGGGTTCCCAGCCCAGGGCACCGGCGGTCAGAAATCCATGCACAGTTTCCTCTGTTCCAGGAATATGTCCAGTCCACGATCCGCCGGCACGCGCACGACAAGCGAGTGTTGATGTGGGATCTGTTCAACGAAGTCGGTGGGCATAACCGCCAGGAGAAGAGCTATCCTCTGCTGGAGGCCGCGTTTGTGTGGGCTCAAGAGGTCAACCCGGATCAGCCCATTACCGCCTGCCTGATGGCATGGCACGACCCGAAGTTCAAGAAGTTGGTGGATTTGATGACCAAGCAAAGCGACGTCGTCACGTTCCACAGCTACGCGGCGGAGAAGCCATTTCGCGAACATCTTTCGCAGATGCAGGCATTTGGCCGCCCAGTTATTTGTACGGAATGGCTTGCCCGTGGCTACGGCAGCAAAGTCGAGACGCATCTGCCTCTGATGAAGGAGCAAAAAGTGGGGGCGATTAATTGGGGGCTGGTGAACGGCCGGTCTCAAACCCATTTTGCCTGGGGAAAAAAACTACCGGAGCCAAAGGTCTGGCACCACGATCTGTTGAAGAAGGACGGAACGCCCTATAGCGAAGGCGAGGTGAACCTGTTTCGCCGACTCACAAGTAAGAAATAGGGGTTTTCCAAGGGAATTTGCGGGCTGAGGGCAGTTCTTCGCAGGAACCTGCCTGGCCGTTAATCGGCTCTGCTTGCGTGGCGGTATTGCTTACGCTACCCTAGCAAGAAGACTTGTCATATATCTTACTCGGAACCTGGGTCTTTCCCCATGAATGTCCGAAATCCCCAGGGGCGAACCGCATTTACCCTTGTGGAATTGCTGGTTGTGGTGGCGGTGATTGTCATACTTTTCGCGCTTTTGATGCCGGCCATCGGCGCCGCCCGCCAGAGTTCTCGCACGACCAAGTGCGCTCACCATTTGTCCGAATTTCATGTAGCCCTGCGCAGGGTCTCGCTGAAAGCCCCCCTCACCAACGCCAACGGATGGCCTGCGGCGTTGAGCCCCTACATCGATCAAGCGGGTACACTCCTGCGTTGTCCCGACGATGTCACCTCGAGCAGTCTCCCCAGCTACGGCCTCTCAACGCGTGCTTTCCGCATGCTGGGGGGAGATGACCACAAATTGGTCATGCTGGACTATCACAAGGTGGTGGCGGACGTGGTAGGGCGGATCGCTCCCGATCCTGCGCAGTGGGGCTTGGGAACGACCATCGCACAACGTCACCGGCAACAGGCAAATGTGCTCACGTTTGGCGGGACGGTGCAATTGCGCTCCGTGGCCGCCCTCGATCCCCAGGACTGCGACATTCATGATCGGTTGTGGCGTCCTGTACGGGATAGCGCGTACCAATGGGACCGGCCCAATTGCGCAAAGGAATTGCCACTGACCCCTTCAACTTCGACGGGAGGAGGCACGACATCTTCCTATGCTCCCTGCCCTGGTTTGACCGGCACAACCTTGACTATCTCCGCACTCAATGCGAGCGTGGACGAGCCAGACCAGGGGCAACAGACCCTGGTGCAGATGCAGATCACGCTCAGCGCTGCGGCTTCGCAGGCCGTCACGGTGACAGCACTGACCTCGGATGGCGGAGCGAACCCTGCCTCTGCCGGAGTCGATTATACCGCTGTCAACCAATTGATCACGTTCAACCCTGGCGAGACGACGAAAAACGTGACGGTTACGGTGATTGGAGACAATACCCAGGAGCCGAACGAAACGACATTTTTGCAACTCACCTATCCCCGTTTCAACGGCATGGCATGTCAAGAACTGTCAGCTTCCACCGCCGCGACGCTGACGATTCACGACAACGATGCCCCGCCGCCCGGCCAACCAGCCGACCCATGCAAGCCCCAGGGCTACACGCAGCAGGTAGACAAAGGACTGAACTGGTTGGCGCGGCACCAGTTCAACGACGGCAGTTGGTCGCTTAAGCACTCGCAAACCGCCGGTTGCAACTGCCCCAATGACGGCAGCCCCCATGAATCGCGGATCGCGGCGACTGCCGTTGCTCTGCTGCCTCTGATTGGCGCCGGCAACGCGCCAGGCAGCAACGCTCCCTACGCAGACAATGTCTGCCGCGGATTGCAATATCTGATGGCGCGTCAGAATGTGGCCAACGGAAGCTTGGCAGAAGTGACGGACACGATCGCGAACCGCGTCATGTACAGCCATCATTTTGCGACCGTCGCCTTGACCGAAGGGCTGTTGGCAATGCAAGCGCGGCAGGCTCAAGGTTGCGCCGGAGGGGGCGGCACTTCGACCACTTCGGGCACGACCTCCACCACCACTGGCGGCAGTCCCGCCGGCTGCACGATTGATATCAATCTGCTGCAGGCACGCGCGAACCAAGCGGCGCAATACACGATCAACCAACACATGCCAGTCGCGGGCGCAGACCAGAGAGGCGGCTGGTGCTATTTCACCAACAACAACTCTCCGCAGCCGTGGGGAGAATTGTCGATGTCCACCTGGGCCATGCTCGGGCTGAACAATGCCCGGCGGGCTGGGCTCTCGGTCCCGCAGCCGATTTTCGACACTCTGCGAAACACGTTTTTCCCCACGATCCGGACGAATCCCATAACCGACCAGGGTTGGACGCTCGGGGACTACCGCTACCAGGCTCGGCTAGGAAACGGACGCTGGAGCATTGCAACGGAATCGATGACGGCCTGTGGATTGTACGTCAACATGATGCTCGGCGCGCCCAGCAGCCATACCAAGATACAGTCGTTTGCCAACCAGCCTGCGCTTGTGCCTTGGGTTGGAGACCCGATGTATAACTTTCACATGACCCACTTCATGCATCTCGCCGGCGGGCAGCCCTGGGAAACCTGGAAAGGATCGATTGAAGCAATGGCGTCTGGGCAGCAAGCGCAGGGGGGCCATATTGATGGGAGTTGGTATTGGGGGAGCTGTCCGCAGGAGCCCCGGGCAGCGACTGCCTGGAACCCCGTGGGGGGACGGCACTATTGCACTACGTTCTCCTTGCTCTGCCTTCAGGAATACTTCAATCGACTCAGAATCAGCCAATAGGACCGCCCGGCTTTCCCCAAAGCCACCACACTACCAACTGCTCACAAGAGAATCTCAGAGTGTATTCTGCCGCAGCTTCTATAAAGTTAATATGCAGCCAGCGCAAAGTGATCTCAGCAGTGTTGCTGGGGTGCGCTTGTGTTTTGTCGGCAGGCTGTGGCAAAGGTGCTCCAACTGCAAGCAGTCCCATCCCTCAACTCAGCGCCTCAGCCCCCGCCGCCAACGACTACTCTCTGCTTCCCGCTCGCTACGGGGGCCGCTTGGAAATGACGCTCAATTTGTCCCAATCAAAAATCACCGACGCAGAACTTAGTGCGCTTCCCATTCACGATGCAGTCACCTCGATCGACTTGAGCTACACCCCTATCGGCAATAAGGGGTTGGAGAACTTCTCCCGCGGTAAAAACGTCGAGCGGTTGATCCTGGCAGGAACCCAAGTAACCGACGCGGGGCTGACACATCTGAAACAGATGCCCAGCCTCAAGACCGTATCGCTGGATCGAACCTCTGTGTCCACGGAAGCGCAACTTGAGCTGCTGCGATTCCTGGCAAACCGACCGGAAAAAACTCCCAGCGGTCAACCGTGATCGAAACCATTGAGATAGTGTCGCGTCTCAAATAAGATATACGACACCCCTGCAACCTCTCCCGCCTCAGCGCCTGCCTGCAAGGAACTTTTCGATGAAACAATCCCGGATAGCGCTCTGTTCGTGTCGCTGTGCAAACTCGGCTCCCACCTACTTCAGCCGGTTAGTCGCAGCCATCTTCACGCTGTCCCTCAGTTGGGTCTACCCACTGACTTTGGCTGCCCAGCCCGCGGCAAAGCCGGTGAAAGGGGCTGCGCTCCCTGCTGCAAAGTCGCCCGCAGGAAAATCGGCCCTGCCCAACAATTCAATTGATCTCACCCGTGCTCATCGCGAACACCTGCTGGCCGATCCGCATCGCCCTGGTTATCACTTTGCGATTCCAGAAGGGAGCGCCAGGCCGTTCGACCCCAACGGGTGCATTTTCTGGAAGGGGCGCTATCACATGTTCTACATCTACCAGGACTCCCGTGGCCACAACTTCGGTCACGTTTCCAGCACCGACTTATGTCACTGGCGCTTTCATCCCACGGGTTTGGCCGGGGGCATGTTCAGCGGCAATTGCTTTGTCAACAAAGAAGGCAAGCCGACCATGTGCTACCACGATACGCAAAAAAAAGGAAACTCGATGGCGGTAGCCCTGGATGACCAGCTCAATAACTGGGAGAAGTTGGCGAGCAGCCCCATCACACCCCAGACCGCGCCTGGCGATCGCCACCATGGCAAGTATCGTTCGTGGGATCCCTACGGCTGGTTGGAGGGGGACAATTATTATGCCATCTTCGGCGGCAAGCATCCTGGCATCGTCAAGAGTGCGACGCTCGATGGGCCGTGGAAATACGTTGGCGATTTGCTGGCCAACGCCGCGCCGGGCGTGGGAATCGACGAAGACATTTCCTGCGCGGACTTCTTCAAGATCGGCAACAAGCACATGCTGCTGTGCATCAGTCATGGACTTGGAGCCCGCTATTATCTGGGCGAGTGGAAAAACGAACAGTTTCATCCAGACTTTCACGAGAAGATGAGTTGGGTGGACAACTCCTACTTCGCCCCGGAAAGTCTGTTGGACGATAAGGGGCGGCGGATCATGTGGGCCTGGTTATGCGACCTGCCCGGGATCAAGACACGATCTCCTTTCGGCTGGTCGGGCACGATGAGTTTGCCCCGCGTGCTGACGCTGGATGATGCCGGCTGGTTGCGGATGAATCCGCCGGAGGAACTGGATCGGCTGCGCTATAACGAGCAATCGGTCCCGCCGCTGGAGATCGCCGCGGACAAGCAGGAAGTGCTTAAGGATCTCAGCGGCAACTCCAAGGAGTTGTTTGTCGAGATGATCCCGGACAAAGCCACCCAACAGTACGGCGTTGCAGTCTGCCGTTCTCCTGACGGCGCCGAACAGACGTTGATCTATTACGACGCGGCCGACAAGAAGCTCAAGATCGACACCAGCAAATCGAGCCTCGGCGACGGAACCAAGACTGTCGAGGCCGGCCCGCTGGAACTACCCGCCGGTGAGTCGCTCAAGCTGCGAGTGTATATCGACAACTCCGTGATCGAAGTATTCGCCAACGACGGCCGCCAGGCGGTGATGCGGCGGATCTATCCGACTCGGCAGGATAGCATCGGCGTGGCGCTGTTCTCCAACGGCGGGCGCACGCAGATCAAGAAAATGACTGCCTGGGAAATGATGCCGTCGAATTCGTATTAGTGGGGTGGGTGCTTGCACTCACGCAGAATTGGACGCAAACGAAAGGCCGTGGGTGCAAGCATCCACCCAACAGTACCTTACTTCCAAAGGCTGAATTCATGCGCACATGCCTATTCGGGTTCTTATCACTCTTGATTTTGCAAGGCACGTCCACTGCCTCGGCAAAAGAACCCGCAGCAGTTTCACCGAATGTGCCTCATGACATGCGGCACCACCTGCTGGCCGATCCGCACCGGCCGGAATTTCACTTTGTCATTCCCGAGGGACAGGTCGCGCCCTTCGATCCCAACGGCGGCTTATTCTATAACGGGCGATATCACCTGTTCTACATTTACCAGGACGAGGACCGCCAACATTGCTTTGGACACATCTCCAGCCGCGACTTGTTTCACTGGCGCCAACATCCTACCGTGCTGGCGCCAAAAGAGGGCGACGCAGACGTCGGCACGTTCAGCGGCGGAGCGTTTCTCGATAAGCAAGGCGTGCCGACGATCATTTACTGGGGGTTGGGCGATAGTTGGGGACGGGGGAAAAAACTCAATCGCCCCGGCGGGATCTGCCTGGCCACCAGCACCGATAAGAACCTCGACACCTGGACCAAGTCCCCCCACAACCCGGTGATTCCCTATCCCAAACAAGGGGATAAGGAGTACGAGCGATACACGGCCGTCGATCCATCGGCCGTTTGGGTAAAGGACGGCAAGTACAACGTATTGACCGGCAACCTGCAAATGATGATCGAAGTCCACAAGAATAAGCCGGAGTTCAAGAAAGGCGATACGAACTATTTGTTCCAATCGGACGACCTGATTCACTGGACCTACAAGCACGAGTTCTACAAGTCCGATCGCAAATGGACCGCTGCATTTGAAGACAACATGTGTCCCGATTTTTTCCCCTTGGGAAACAAGCACATGATGCTCTTCATCAGCCACACCAAAGGTTGCCAGTACTATCTGGGATCCTACGAGAACGACCGGTTCGCCCCCGAACAGCACGGCCGCATGACCTGGGTAGACCACGAATTCTTCGCGCCGGAGACCATCCTCGACGACAAAGGCCGTCGGATCATGTGGGCCTGGGTGTTCGACCGCAATAGCGTCGCGAGTCAGCGCGCCGCCGGCTGGGCGGGCCTGTTCAGCCTGCCTCGCGTGCTGACGCTCGGCCAGGACGGCAACCTGCGGATGAATCCACCGGAGGAACTGGAACGACTTCGTTATAACGCTGTCACCGCTGACGACCTGAGCGTGCCGGCCGGACAGGAAGTCGTACTCGACAAGGTGAAAGGAAGCGTATTTGAATTGAACATCGTACTGGAACCGTCTCCCGAAGCGAAACAGTTCGGCGTTGTTGTCGCGAGATCTCTAGACGGCGCAGAGCAGACTCGCGTGTTCTATGACGCGACGGAGAAGAAGCTCAAAATCGACACCAGCAAATCTGGCAAGGAAGGGGGCCGTAAAATCGAGGGAGGTCCACTGGAACTAGCTGCCGACGAGCCGCTTCGACTGCGCGTGCTGGTGGATAAGTCCGTGGTCGATGTGTTCGCCAACGACGGGCGCCAGGCCGTATGTCGGCGGATCTATCCGTCGAATCATCAGAGCGTTGGCGTAGCCGTATTCGCCACCGGCGGCCCCGTGAAAGCCAGCAAGATCAAGGCCTGGGACATCATGCCTTCCAACCCTTATTGAGGCGGTTCCATCGACGCGCAGTGGCGGGGCGGCAACCGTGACCCGCGTTCCTAAATGCCTGCGCCAAAATACTTTGCGGCGGTGAATTGCAACTCGATAAGTCGTGGTCGAACGGCCTGGGTGGCGGAGTGCCGGTTCTTCGCCTGTCGTGAATTCTGGCGGCGAATAATTTTCATATTTCCTGCCTATAAAATTGTTGCGGCAGGCTTGGTGAATTGGCATACTAATGTCAGATGTCACACAAAGTTCTCGTTGGGCAATCCACAAGGAGTACGTTAGTGTTTCTTGGACTAGTAGCGGTCAACTGAAGCGCCACGCAATTTCTGTCCATTTTCTTACCGCGATTTGCGGTCTGCCGGACAGAGATTGCTTGGCTTCTTTTTGTACTCGTTGAAACCGTGAACACTGAACCGTGAACTCTCATTTTCAGATGTGTACTCTTTTCTTCAGAAGGAGCAAGCTCATGATTTCGAAGCGAAACCACAGGGTGTTTTGCGCAGCGATGGTATTGGTCGCGAGTCTGGTGTTTGGAATGGCAAGCACGGCGCAAGCGACGAGACTCCCTTTCGGAGCTCCCCTCGTAGACAACGTCCAGATTCCCACAGCCTACGGGGACAATGTGGCCGGCTCCCCGCAACTGGGATACACCTACTTTAATGATGGCGAGGGCTGGACTCCCAACGTGACCTGGGACTTGCTCGCCACGGGCGCTCCCAACCTGGGATTGGTAGGATCTATCGGCTCTGCTTTTTCACCGCTTGTGGACGTTGCCTACCCGCCCAGCGCCGGAGCAGCGACCGTCACCATGGTGTTGCAGGCTGCGGCGGGCTATAAGGTGAAACTACTTGATTTCCAGGTTGCCAATTGGAATCCGACCACCATTACATGGGAATCAGTTCAGGTTCTTGACAGCGCCAATAACCCACTGGCAACTGCTACGAATGTATTGGTTCCCAATGGGGCGGGCATCCTGGATCAGGCTGGCACCTTTGGTGCAACTCCTTTCGAGGACACGAAACTGACGCTGATCTTCACCGAGACGAGTGCTTCTCCACGTGCTTTCTGGATCGCTTTTGACAATATCAAGTTTGCGGAAGTGCAGGAGGTACCCGAACCCTCTACGCTTGCCTTGTCAGGTCTCGGGCTATTCGGCTTGATGGTGTTGGCCCGCCAAGTACCTGTACGTCAGTCATTGACCTTCAAAAATTGAGCCCTCAACGAGAGGATCAGGCGGAGTATTTTGAGCCCATACCTCAGGGGGGTTAGCGCCTCCGTTTCTGGGCTCTAGGCTCGTTCTCGATCAGCAGGATGAGCCACAGGATGAGCCAAGGGAACAGATTGTTGGTGTAACCCGAAAAAACACCTACAAAACTGTTGCCGCCCGCGTGGGGCATGGCTATCATGTATGATATGTCTCTTGTTTAGTGCGCCTCGTTCTGCCGGGTTACGCTGGCAAGGCGCAGCTGTGCGCGATAACTGAGTGTGAGTGATTGCTCTTCTCTGCAAATCTGAAACTGCGTGCCCAAGTAGAACGCTCCATGTTAATACCCCATCTTGAAACTCCCTTCTGCGTAGCGCCATGGCGCCGCTGGGCCACGCAAAATCTTGCGACGGCCATCAGTGCGGCGGTGATGGCTCTTCGCTTGTTTTTTTCCCCAGGCGGCCAACTTATCACAGCAGGCAAGGCGAGGTGCCGCTCATGAGAAGCATTTCATTGCGAGCTATTTCCTTCACCTTGCTCTGCCGGGCAGTCTGTGCCGCGGCTTGTGCGGTTGTGATGCTCCATCTCGGATTGCAACCTGCTGTGGCTCAGTGGCAAGGCGCAACGTCGGGCGATAGCTACGCCCCAGGCAACACCTACGACTACGATGCTCCGGCGAATTGGGTTGGGGGAACGATCAATGATTCGTTCCTGGGCACCACACTCACTGGCAACGTCACCCTTTCGCTCGACGCCGCTCGTACCACGGTCCCCAGCGGACTGAACATCACTTATGCGGGCGCCTTTGATTTCAATCTCTTCTCGGACAGCGCCACCCCGCGGGCGCTTACGCTTGGCGGCAACGTGATCGCCAATGCCACCGACGGCAATCAGACGATCACCATCGGCACTGGCCTCCGTCCCGTAACCCTGAATCTCAACGATGCGACACGGACGTTTACCGTCGGAACTGGCGACACGCTGGTGGTCAACGGCGTCATCTCCAGTACGACCGTTGCAGCCGGTGGGCTGACTAAGGCCGGCACGGGTACTCTGACGCTCAACGCCGCCAACACGTTTGCCGGCCCGCTGACAATCACGGATGGCACGGTCAAAGCCAACACGAGCGCTGCGGCACTTGGCGCCGGCGTTCTCGCGTTAGGCGGGGGTACACTCGATTTCAACCATAGCGCCCTCTTAAATTTCGGTCGCGC
This sequence comes from Planctomycetota bacterium, assembly GCA_021413705.1. Taxonomy (GTDB): domain Bacteria; phylum Planctomycetota; class Planctomycetia; order Pirellulales; family UBA7805; genus JAIOPX01. The sequence continues at coordinate 37,156 of JAIOPX010000239.1, forward strand.
TACCGCAGTCTACGGCAACACGACAATCATGTCTGAAAAGGATGTTGCCGGAACGGGTGTCACCTACACCCTGGGCACCATGATTATTGGCGCCAACACACTCAATGTGCAGGGTGGCAACGTCACCAGCGGCACAGCGGGGCTCACTTTTGGCGTTACCTCACTCAATGGCAATGCCACGATCAACATCACCGACCCTGTTGGCGGCGGCACAACGCTGTTAACTGTCGGCGCCATCACGGGCTTCGCCAACAGCATCACCCTGCAAGGCAACGGAGACTTTGCCCAGGCTGGCGTTTGGAGCGGTGCTGGCAGCTCTCTCGTGCTCGATACGGGTTACAGCGGGCTGGCCACTCTCAACCAAGCCAACACATTCACCGGTGGGGTAACGATCAACAGCACCTCTGGCGGCACCCTTCGACTGAACCACGCGACGGCGGCCAATACACCCATTAGCTTCGGCACGGGGAGCACGGGCGTACTGCAAGTCCAGCTTTCCACCACCGTCGCGGGGCTGAGTTCCGCCGCCACCGGGGCAATCGTCGAGAACGGTGTCGGTGGAGCAACGACGCTGACCGTCAGCAACCCCAAGGCCAATACGTTTGCTGGCGTGATCCAGAACGGCGGCGCCGGTACGCTCGCCTTGACACTGAGCAACAGCGGCAACGGTGGCGTCCTGACCCTGACCGGTTCAAACAACTACAGCGGTCTGACCACGATAAGTGCCAACGCCGTACTAAACATTCAAAACAACACGGCATTGGGGAATACGACAGCCGGGACCTCGGTTACCAATCTCGGTGCTCTTCAAGTACAGAACAACATCACCGTGGGCAATGAAGCGCTGACGCTCAACGGCACCGGCGTCACCAATACCGGAGCGCTGCGGAACATCGCCGACAGCAACACCTACGGCGGCCTGATTACGCTGGGAAGCGCGTCCCGCATCAACTCGGACAGCGGTACACTTACGCTGGATGTCTCCTCAGGCAACGCGATCTCCTCGGGTGCCAATCAGAATTTGACGATCGGCGGCGCCGGCAGCGTAATCGTGGCCGATCCGATCGCAACCTTGGCCGGCACGCTGACCAAGGATGGCACTGGCACGCTGACGCTAAGGGGGTTGAACACGTACACCGGACTCAATACGGTCCAGAACGGCAAAATCAAGGCAGATGCTTCGAACAACCTAGTGTTCAACTCCGCCAACGCGTTGACGTTTAATGGCGGCGGGACGTTTGAGTATGATAACGGCACCGCCGCGGCCGCCCGTGCCCAGTCGCTCGGGGCGCTGACGTTCCAGGCCGGCGACGGCACCGTTCAGCTGACGCAGACCGCCGCACAGAATCTCAAACTCACTCACTCTTCGCTGGCGGCCAGGGCGGCTGGCGCGACCGGCAACTTTGTTTGGAATGGCGTTTCGGACGCCAATAACGGCATCTATCTAACGGGTGTTGCAGCCGGTTTCATCAATCAGGGAGAGTTTTTCAATGGCAGCAATTACGCGTATATGAACGCGTTGGGTACATACGTCCGAGGCATCAATTATGGCTCCGATGCCAGCACAGCGGCCGTCGGTCCGGCCACGGAAATCGGCGCTGCTGACGCCAGCAAGCACATCCGCATCGACGGCACGATCTCGGGGCAGAACACTCGCACTATCCTCACCCTCAACCTTGCCGGCGCTTACGACTTTACCCTGGCCGGCAGTCAGACTCTGACACTGACTAATGGCGGCATCCTCAAGGCAGGGGGCGGCTCCAGTACGATCAGCGGCGGCACGGCGCTAACCCATGGCACCCTCAACGGCGAATACGTTGTCCGCACTGACGCTGCCAGTGACAGCCTGACGATCAATACTCCGATCAACGCCAACGGAGCAAACATTTTCACCAAGTCAGGGGCGGGCACGCTTACCTTGGGCGCGTCGAATGCCTTCACCGGCAACGTGTTCGTCAATGGCGGCACGTTGAGCATCAGCAACAACAACAATCTGGGGCCGGTAGCCACGACGAAGGCCATCACTCTCCACGGAGCCACGCTCCAGCTTACGAACAACATTGACTTCTACAACGGCGCTCCCGCCACGAATCCGAAAGCGTTCGGAATCGGACCGGCTGGCGCGACGATCGATACTGGCGTCAACACGGCCACAATCTCCGGTGTTATTTCCAGCAGTGTCGCCAACCTCGGCCTGTTGACCAAGTCCGGCAGCGGTACACTCGTGCTTTCCGGCGCGAACACGTTGACCGGTGGCTTGAGCCTCAACCAGGGAGATCTGGTGGCCACCGTCGCCGGCGGCTTCGGCACGTCGGGCAATACCCTGTTCTTCAACGGTGGCAACCTGGAACTTCGTGCCAGCGCGACCGCCTACACCGGCAAACTAGACATGACTGCCGCCGGGACGACGGTCACCATCAACCCCGCAACATTGGGCAGTGGCGTGACCCATTCGCTCAGCACTGCGGCCACGCTTGGCACACAGACGATGGTGATTCAAAAAGGATCGCTGACCAATGTGGATACGAACTACGGCCTCACACTCAGTGCAGCACCCATTCTCACCGGCAATCCCACGTTTACGATCAATGGCAACGGCACCGGAGTTGGCACCTTGACGCTCGCGGGTGGGTTGGACATGGGAGGTGCCACCCGTACGTTGACGTTCAACTCTGGTACAGGTTCTAGTGCCGTCGTTATCAATGCCGGCGCTTTGACGGGTACGCCGGGCACGCTCGAACTGGCAGGCACCACTCCGACCATCACCGTCAACGCCCTGACCACCACCGCCAACAACCTCAAACTCAGTGGCTCGGGAACGTACACACTGCAAGGCGCCAGTACCTACACCGGCAATACGATCCTGAATAACTCGGCCGCCACTGTCATCGCTACGAATGGTGGCGGATTTGGTACCGGCAACCGGGTGGTATTCAACACGGCTGGCGCCGGCTTCGAACTGAAACTCGATGCTGGCACGACCTTTACCACCGGCTTGGATAGTTCAACCAACGGCGGAACGATCACGGTCAACCGTGCCACTCCCGCGGCCACGGCAACGACGCACATCCTGAATCAAGCCAACTTCCTCGGCGGTAATACCATCAATGTCCAGGCCGGAGCCAACATCACATCGGGTACCGCATATGGCCTGACGCTCAGCGGCGCCAACGTCCTGACCGGCAGCCCGACCTTCAGCATCAATGGCAACGGGGCCGGTGTTGGCACACTGACTCTCTCCGGTGGTTTCGACACCCAAGGTACGACGCGGACCTTGACATTCAATGGCGGCACCAGCGCCGCGGTGATATCGGGTGCATTCGCCGGTGCCGCAGGGATCCTGGATCTCGCTGGAAGCACGCCTAATGTTACTGTCGGTGCGCTGACGACATCTGCCAACGCTGTTCAAGTGAGTGGATCGGGCATCTACACCTTCAACGGCGCGAGTACATTCACCGGTGGGGTAATTCTGAACAATTCAGCGGCCAGTGTAATCGGCACGGTGGGCGGCGGCTTCGGCGCAACCGCGGGCAAGGTCAAGTTCAACGTGGCCGGCACAGCATTTGAGCTGCAAAACAACACCGGTACGACATTCACTTCCGGCATCGACACTACCGCATTCGGCGGCGGCATCACGGTGAATCGAGCCACCCCCCCCGCGGCAACGGCCACAACTCACACACTGAGCCTGGCCAACAGTCTCGGCGGCACCACTCTGACTGTCAGTCCGGGAGCAAACATCAGCAGCGGAACTGCCTATGGCCTGACGCTCTCCGGCACAAGTACGCTGAGCGGCGCTCCGACGTTTGTCATCAACAATAACGGCGCAGGAATTGGCACACTCACCTTGGGAGCCGTCCTCAACTATGCGAACAACGCCACGATCACGGGGGCCGGCAACTTCGCGCAATCAGGAGTGTGGGGTTCCGGCAGTGGCGGAATTACTCTGGACGGCAGCTATTCTGGCGCGGCGACACTCAATCAGGCCAACACATTCACGGGCGGCGTTAGTCTGTCTTCGGGCACGCTGAACATCAACTCGGTCGGGGTGGTTGCAACCAACGGGCCGTTGGGCAATGGCGGAACATTTTCCATCAATGGCGGCACGATCGACAACACCAGTGCATCGGCAAAGGTACTTTTGAACGTCAACCCAATTACCCTCGGGGGCAACTTCGCCTTCAGCACCTCCGCAGGTACTGCTAATAACAATCTGACGCTTCCCGGCGCGGTGAGCATGGGTGCCGATCGGACTATCACGCTTAATGGCGCAGGCGCATTAAATCTCAGTGGCCTGTGGACCAACACCAACGATTCAGTGCGGACCTTGACGATCAATAACGGCGCAGGGACCACAGCGGCCACGCTTCTCTCGATCGGCAGCTACAACTTGACTGGGCCAGGAAGCACAGCCGCACGCAACAATATCATCAACGGCACGGGCAACGTGACGATCAGTGGCGTAGTTGGCAACGGGGTTAGCGCCGGCAGCGCTCTGACCTACAACGGCACCGGAACCCTCAGCCTCGGGGGCTCGAATACGTTTACTGGCGGCCTTACGGTCATGTCAGGCACTGTCAGTGGCACCGTTGCCAACGCGTTTGGCGGCAGCGGAACCGGAGCGGTGACACTGGGCGATGCTACCACACCCGCGACGGGCGCCACGCTGAATTTGGGTGTCGCAGCCACATTCGCCAACCCTATCACCACGGTCCCCAACGCCAACAGCGGCGTGTTAACGATCCAGGATGGCGGAAACTTCGCCGCCATCCTCTCTGGGCCGATCACTCAGAACAGCGCGCTGACGATCCGAAACACAGGCACCACCGTGATGACGCTGACGGGGGGCATTTCTACCACATCGGGCACGGCCAATCTGACGCTCAACGCAGCCGGCACGGGAGGCATTACACTCAGTTCAAACCCGATTAACAACGCCGGTTCGATCACCAACGCGAGCACCAGCAGCGGCCCTGTTATCATCAGCGCAGCCATCGGCAGCAGCGTCACCAATATTCTCCAAAGCGGCTCCAGCAACCTGTCAATCACGAGCGCAACTATCGCCAACAATGGCAACCTGACTTTCTCCGGCACGGGAGCATCAACGGTCACAGTTGGCACTGGGGCGATCAATACCGTGGGCTCAATTCTCAACAACGGCATCACGACCGGCACCACAATACTCAGCGGCACGATCGGCAACACCATATCCAGCATTACTCAGAACAGTCCGACCTCAACACTGGCTTTGAGCGGCAACAACTCCACTTATACAAATGGACTTTTAATCTACAATGGGACCGCAAGCGCTACTGGCGTCACCAACCCGTTTGGCGCCGCGGCCAACGTCATCACCCTCGGCGACTCAACCACGGCGGCGACTGGCGCCACGCTGAATTTGGGAATCGCCGGCACGTTCGCCAATCCGATCACCACGGTGCCGAACTCCAACGGTGGTGTGCTGACCATTCAGGACGGTGGAAACTTTATCGGCACACTCTCGGGGCCAATCACTCAAAATAGCGCGCTGACGATCAAGAACAACGGCACCCAGTTGATGACTATCAGCGGTGGCATTTCCACGACGTCTGGCACGGCTAATCTGACGCTCAATGCAACCGGCACGGGTGGCATTACGCTTAGCACGAATCCGATCAATAACGCCGGTACGATCACCAACGCGGGCACGGCTGCTGGCGTCGCGACGATAAGCAGCGTCATCGGAGCGAACGTCACCGGCGTGAATCAAAATAGCGCCCCTTCGACGCTGACGCTTTCGGGACCAAACACGTATACCAGTGCCACTACCGTTAGCGCCGGGACGCTGATCGCATCGAACGCCTCGGCACTGGGCACGACGGCGGCCGGCACGAGCATATCCTCCGGCGCCACGCTCGACGTGCGGGCCAACATCGGCACCGAAGCCATCACTAGCCTCGAAGGCGTCGGAGTCGGCGGCAACGGTGCGCTGATTACGGGCAGTGGTTCGGGAACCGTCGGCGGGGCCGTGACCTTGGTAGGCACTGCCAACATCGGCGGAGCTGGAGCGCTTACGATCGGTGGAGCGATCGGCGACGGGGGCAGCGGGTTTGGCATTACCAAAGTGGGTGCGGGCGTAACCACGCTGACCGGGGCCAACACCTATATCGGCCCGACCACGATCAATGCTGGCAGCCTGATCGTCAATGGCTCGCTCGCTGCCGGCAGTGCGGTATCAATCAACGGTGGCACGCTCGGCGGCAGCGGAAATGTGGCGGGTACGGTGGCCGTCAACAGCGGTGGCACGATCTCGCCGGGCAATAGCCCCGGAACACTCAACACGGGCGCCACAACTTACGCCAGCGGCGGCACCTACAAGTGGGAAATCAACAACGCACTCACCACTCAAGGAATCGATCCGGGCTGGGACTATCAGAACATTAACGGGACGCTGGACATCACAGCGACCAGCGGCGCCTTCCCAGCCAATACTTTCCGGATCGACGTTACCGGGCTGGACCCCAGCAATGTCGCCGGAGCGGTCTCCAATTGGAACCCGCACAGCAACTACACCTGGAACCTCGCGACGGCCAGCAGTGGGATCACCAACTTTGCGGCCAATAAGTTCGATGTGTTGACCACGAATTTCTCCAATTTCAATGCCCTCGCCGGGACATTTGGAGTGGCAACCTCCGGTAACAACCTGCAATTGACGTACACAGCCGGTGCCGGCGCAGCGACTTCGTATTGGGATCTCAATAGCACCCTGCCCGGCGCCGGCGGCAGTTCGCCGGGTGGCGTGTGGGGCGGCAGCAATGCCAACTGGTCATTTAGTTCGTTGGGAACTGGATCGACTTATAATTGGACCAACGGCGACAATGCGGTCTTCGCAGCCGGCACGGATGGCAACGGATCGTATATTGTCACCATCGCCGGGGGGGGCGTGACCGCGCAGAACATTACGTTCGAGGAAGGGCAGGCGGCCGTTCCCATCACCACGATTAGCGGCGGCACGCTCACGTTGGCGGGAACAACGCCGACAATCTCGGTTGCCGCCACCCGCACCGCGGCCATCAACTCCGTGATCGCGGGCACCGATGGCCTGGTCAAAGGCACCGGCACTGGCACGTTGACATTGTCGGGTCTAAACACCTACACCGGCGTAACCAACCTCAACGCCAGCGCGGGTATCACCCAGGTCAGCAAGCTCGCCAACGGTCTGTCCCCCAGCAGCATCGGACAATCGAGCAATGTGGCGGCTAATTTGTTAATTGGGAGCGCTTCGACGTTGCAATACATCGGCTCCGGCGACAGCACCAACCGGTCGTTTACGCTCAATGGGACCACCAACGCGCAGTCCTTTACGCTTGACGCCTCCGGCTCGGGGGCACTCAGTTTCACCAACACAGGCAGCCTGGCGTATGGGACGACCAACCAAACCCGCACCCTGGTTCTCAGCGGCTCCAGCACGGCGGCCAATACGTTCTCCCCGAAAATTGAAGACAACGGCACCGGGGCCACGTCCGTGACCAAGAGTGGTGTGGGGACTTGGGTTCTCAACAATGACACCAGCAACTATACGGGGACTACCGCGATCCAGGGGGGGACGCTGAGCATCACCTCCATCAAGAGCGTGGGGGGCGGCGCCAGCGCCGTGGGGGCACCGGCTCCCGGGAACGGCACGATCAGTATCGGCAGCACGACCACAACTGGGCAACTAACATACACCGGCACGGGCGACACGACGGACCGCGTAATCAACCAGGCGGGCACCTCAGGAGGAGTGATCCTCGATCAGTCCGGCGCGGGACTGCTGAAATTTACCAGCAACCTGACCGCCACCGGCGCTGGGACGAAGAACCTGACATTGCAAGGTTCAACGGCTGGCACGGGTGAAATCGCCGGGGCCATCGGACAGAACGGCACAACCACGCTCACCAAGGCCGGCACTGGCACGTGGACCCTTTCTGGTTCCAATACGTTCAGCGGTTCGACCACGATCACCGGCGGCACGCTCAACCTGGACTACAACACGAACGACACCAGCAAACTTGCCGACGGATCCGTTCTGCTGCTCAGCGGCGGAACGCTGAATTTCATGGGAGCGGCCGGCACCCACCACGAAATCGTCGTCTCCACGACGCTTACGGGCGCGAACAACGTCACCCGCACCAGCGGCGCGGCCGTGCTGCGGATGGGGGGCATCACGGCCTCGGCCGGGTCCGTCAATTTTGGCGCCGACAATATCGCCAGCACCACGAACACCAACGCAAACGGTATCCTGCAAGGTTCGAATTCGGTGGGCTGGGCTACCGTCGGTGGGACAGACTGGGCCGCGAATTCCGGCACTCTTGAGGGAAGCGGCAACAACTTCATCGTGGCGTACTCCGGCTACGCCGACGTAACGCGGCAGATTTCCGGCCCGCAGTCCATTATTGATGACTCCACATCCAACGTGCGGATTATCGAGGGGAGCGGTGGGGCGGCCGACATCACGCTGGGTGCTGCCACCACTACTCTCAATACGCTCAATCAGAGCTCGCTGGGCGGCACCGGCGCTGCCACCATCGATCCGGCCGGCCAGACGCTCGGCGTCCGCGGTGTCTTGATCGGCAGCGACGCCGGCTCGCTGACGATCGGAAACGGCGTGAACAATGGCACGCTGCGTGCCGCGGTCGCCAGCGGTAACCTGCTGCTGAACAACCAGTCAACCACCAGTGTCTTGACAGTCAATTCGGTCATTGCGAATAACACGGGCACATCAACGCTGACCAAAGTCGGCCTCGGCACAGCGACGCTTGCTGCCACGAACAGCTACAACGGCACAACGACCGTCAACGGCGGCACGCTGAACGCCAATGCCACGGGAGCCATCCCTGGCGCATTGACCGTCAGTTCCGGGACTTTAAACGCAAACGCCTCCGGAGCCATCTCGGGCGCCACAACGGTCAGCGGCGGCACGCTGGTCTATGGAGCCATTGATCCGATCGCCGACGGGCAAAATGTTACGGTCAGCAGCGGCACGCTCAACATCGGCGCCTTCAGCGACACAGTCAATACCATCACACTGAGCGGCGGCACCATTACCGGCACGACGGGTGTTCTGACAAGTACCAGCACTATTCAGGCCCAATCGGGAACGGTTTCGGCGGTGCTCGGCGGCGACGTCGGAATGAATAAGACCACGGGAACGGTGACGTTGTCGGGACTCAATACCTTCACGGGCGACATCGTAATGCCAACGTCCAGTGGAGGGACGTTGATTGTCAATACGCTCTCCAATAAAGGCGTCCCGAGCAGCATTGGCGCTGGGGGCCTCGATGCAGACGGCGCTGGTCCCGGAACCATTCTCTTGGGCGATATCTTTATGAACACGCCCAGCGGTGGCGGGCAGGGAACCCTCATTTATACCGGAGGCAGCGTTACTACCGATCGGGGGTTGTACTTCCATCAGAATACCGATCGCGTCACTGCGCCAGCGGGCGGGACGATCGCCAATGTGCAGATTTCGAATTCCGGCGTTACCGTCGGTTTCCTAGGCAATAGCAAGTGGGGTTCCGGCTCTGGCCAGGGGAAGACTTTCTTCGGTCCAACTACCGGCCTGAGTACGTTAAATTTCGGTGCCGTCGAACTATTTTTCTCCTCCGGTGATGGCGGCCAGTACACCGCGACTCCAACCCTCAACGTCAACATCGCCTCACTTTCATCCGTCTCGGGCGGCACGACAGCCTCGAACTTCATCTTCAACGGGCCAACCAATTCAATTGGTAACATCAATTTCACTCTTTTGGGGAAGAGTCTGAGTTTGTCCGGCACCGGCATCACGACTCTTACAGGGAACAACTCGTTCAGCGGCGCCGGCACGATGTTGGTTGACAACGGCATAGTGATCCTTACCGGCAGCAATAGTGGAGGAACTATGACATGGTCGGTCGCCAATGATGCAATCTTGCGGGTCGGTAACGGCGGGACGACCGGTACTATCAGCGGCCTCGTAAGCAACGCAGGTCAACTGATCTTCAACCGTAGCGATTCGACCTACGTGTCGAACAACAACATCAGCGGCGCGGGCAGAGTGCAGCAACTCGGCAGCGGCCGGACCACCTTGTCAGGCACCAACACGAACACGGGACAGACGATTGTCACCAACGGCACACTCCAGTTTCAAAAAGAAGTTTCGCTCTACAACAATACACCCGCCAGTTGGACGGCCGCGAACATCGTGGTCGAGCCCAATGCGACCCTGGCGTTCAATGTCGGCGGTACGGGGGTAAACGCGGGGCAGTTCACCGCTTCCGACCTCGATGCGCTCAAGGCCATCGGAACGAGCGCCGGGGGATTCAAGAGCGGCACGTACCTCGGGATCGACACGAGCAACGCCGTAGGAACCTTTGTGTACAACAGCAACATCAGCAATCCCAATGGCGGAACCAACGTCCTGGGGCTGACCAAGCTTGGTGGTAGCGCGCTGGACCTCGGAGGGACGAACACGTACACCGGGACGACCAACGTCAGGGCCGGCACTTTGCGGGTCAACGGCACACACACCGGCGGCGGATTGTACACGATCGATGCTAACGGCACGCTGGGCGGAGCCGGCAGCACCACTTCCGACGTGCTCGTCTATGGAACCCTGGCGCCGGGCAACAGCATCGAGTCGCTCGGTACGGGTTCTATGACGTTCGATGGGGCGTTTTTCAACGGAACGTACGACTACGAGTTGGACACGGACGCGCCACTCGCAACTGCCGCCGACCTGCTTTATGGCGACAGCGGCAGCACGCTGACGCTTAATAATGCCTTGCTGTTGCTGACGGACCTGGGGTCCGGCTCGACATTGACGTCGGGAACCAAGCTCACAATGATTGCCTATGACGGAATCTGGAACGGCGGTGAGTTCTTCGAAATCGGGGCCGTCGGCTCGCTCCTTTCCGACGACAGTACGTTCAGTTTTGCCGGCAACAACTGGCTCATCAACTATGACGACGCCTCGCCTGGCAGCAACTTCCTCGGCGATATCACCACCCAATCGAAGTTTGTGACCATTACGGTCTCGAATGAAGTCGCAGCCGTTCCCGAGCCAGCCACCTGGGCCCTGGCCGTACTCGGGTTGCTTGGCCTGGTCATCTACGCCTGTCGCCGATGCAAGCAAGTCGGTACGGTCTGACGGACCGTATCTGTTGAGTGCGGCAACGAACCCGAGTGAGAGCCAGCTCCGACAGCTTGCGCTGACTCGCAAGGTCCGCCTCGGCAAGGCCGACAACTACTTTGGCTCGTCCAGTGAATGCCGGATGCTGGTCTTCGGCAGTGCTTTCTTGAGCTTGCGAATCCCTTCCGCCGTGAGCTTCGTATTCCGGACTTCGATGGCCAGCGGGCCTTTGAGCTTCGCCAGGTGCTCCACGGAGTCGTCGCCAATTGACGTGCCGTCCAGCGTCAACCACCCGATCGACATCCCGGCAAAATTTTTCAGCCCAGGCCCGGTGATTTTGCAATTGCTCAGATCCAGCGTGCGAAGGTTGTTCAAGGGCGCGAGGTGCTTAAGCCCCTCATCATCAATCCGGGTGGAATCGACTTTCAATTCAATCAGGCCGCGCAAGTTGCGAAACTTTTCGATGCCGGCATTCGTTAGTGGGGTACCCGAGAGCCTGAGATACATCAGGTCTTTGAGACGTGCGATGCATTCGGCTCCACGGACCGTAAGTTTGACATGGTTTGCATATAAGGCGCGCACGGGCGCGGTATCTGCCAGCAGGCAAAGGCTTTCGTCCGTCAAGCGAGTGTTGTTCAAATTGACCGTATCCAACCCGCGAAAATTTCCGGCGACGGCAAATCCGCGATCGGTGACCGCCGTGTAGCTCAGATCCAGGAATCGTACATTGACCAACAGAGCGAACCTCTCCATGTCACGATCCGTGATTGCCGTATGATCCACCTTCAGCGCGGCAAGATCCAGACACTGACCGATCAGATCGAGCTCCACCTCGCTGAATTGTGGCGGGGGGGACACCTCGGGCAGCCCGGCATTCACGACTTTCACTGCGCCCGAAACCGGATCCGTGAGCACCAGAGCTCCTTTGGCGCGGAGAACTTCAGCGACGGTTGGCTTGGAAACGGGAGCCTCTGCTTGGGCTACGGGAGTTAAAACCTGCGCCGAACCTTGAACAACAGGCGAAGGCGGCGGTGCAGACCCGACGCTGACCGCTTTCGTCTTGGGAATGCTAGAATTGGCTCTGCCGCTTGGCGGAATGTGGTTTCGTACTTCTCGCTTAGGCTCCTCCTGAATACGCGAGGGGGAACCTTGCAATTCCCGCTCGTCGTTACAACCAAGAGCGGTACAAACGATGCAGGCCAAGACCCCCATCAAGAACGTGCGAACCAATTCGATGGGAATGCGAGTGAACATGCAACCCTTCCAGGAATTGGCCAGGCTATCGAAGACCTGAAGAGCAGGCATAGCTCGGCCGCAGACTTCTGGAATCCTGATAATCCATGATAACATTTGATCACAGGTAACGCGAACGGCGGGGGAAATATGAACAACTCCCGCAATCCAGCACATGCCGTGGCAAGCATTGCCCCATCCACTTTCAGGGCTTCGCGCCAGGAGCGCTCGGGAGACTCTTCAACAACCGTTGCTCCGCCTCCCGAGATATCCCTTTCCCGTCTTCATAGCAGTCAAGGAAGACCAAGGCCAGACGCTTATGCCCCGCCAAATGCTCAAGCCCTCGGTCGGTGACCTTGGTGCCGCTGAGACTAATAAACTCGAGCCGCTCGGCCTTTTTAATCTGCGCCAGTCCGTCGTCCGTGATGCCGGTCTGCGAAACATTCATGACCGTGACCTGGGAAAAAGCAGGAAGTTGCGATATTTGTGCCACCTGAGCATCGGTTACCGGAGCGCCATGCAGGTCGATGGCCACCTGCAAGGGTCCCTCGATGGACTCACCAGACATTCCTGCGGTGTCCATGGGTATGGTGCCTGGCGGTGCATTTTTGTAGACGCGAATCGTACCTCCAAATTGTTTCACCGCCGTGTCGAGCTCAATGAGTTCCGGCTTTGTATTGAACGGGACGTCAACGGGGAGGCCCGTGGCGGGATGACTAGCAGCATCGCCGCCATCAACATGATTGGCATCGGGAATTTTGCTTGTAGCGTGTCGCGAAGAGCAACTGCACCCACTTATACTCGCCACGAGGATTACACCACTTGTCGCGAGGATACCAACTACTAATCTCATGGACATACCGGGAACTCATGCACGGGGCCGCAGGGACTGTTCTGGTCCGAGAGAGGATTAGAGCAGGGAATACACTTCCGCCAGACCGGTGTTTCGCCGCCAGCCCTGGGGTCGTTCTGATGCAGTTCGATCGACACACCCATTTCGCGCCGTCCCTGCCAACATGGTCGATGGACAAGCCGAACGGACCTGATGTCCTTACCCTGCGGTCCGAGATAAATGAGCATCCAGCCGGGCACGTAATCTCCCGAATGGGCTAGATAAGGGGCTTCCGAACGTGGATCGGGAATACTGCAAATCAGCGGGGCGTTATTATCAATCAAAGCTCCATTCCACGTACCCCAGGCCGTATACGGAGTTTGAATGTCGGCGACCGTCCCACCGTTCATCGCGGCTGCCACGTTGACACCGTTCTGATCATACGCCTGGAACTCTTCAAGGTTGATATTGGTTAGGAGCAGTCCTGTGGTGGGAAGGCCTGTCGCCGTGATGCTTGAGGCCTGTCGGATCCAAATGTAACGCACAACGGGACCAACTCCCTGTCCCGATGCTGGGGCTGGAGTAATCCGACCGCTGCCATTGCCTCCGCATTGGGTGCTGCCGTCCTGAGCACAAGGATAAGCTTCGACCGCAGTGCAGGTCGGTGGCGTGCCAACATAGAAGCAGGCGCCGGGGCTGGGAATGGAGTTGTTGCTTGTATTTGGGTCGCTGGTGTAGGTGAAGAAGCTCGCCGAATTACAAATCGTCCCGCTGGCTCCACCATTGACAGTCACGTTGATAGTGACTGTCGCGGTTCCATTCCCTGTGATGGTGCCCAACTTGGCCGTAATCGCCGGGTTAGCAAATTGCGTCGTACCCTGGCTGGCATTGGCAGATACATAGGTCACGCCGGCCGGCAGACTATCCGTGACCTCCACACCGGTCGCGTTGGTGAGCCCAAGATTTCTAATCTTGATGGTGTAGGCCACCGCTGCCCCCGGTTGCACCCAACCCGATGAAACGGACTTTGTGATCGCCAAGTCTGTCCCCGTGCAGTCGCCGCTATCCGCAGCGGTGTCCAACAAGGATGGGTCATTGTACACTGCCGTTCCGACGTAAGCGATGACACTTCCGTAATTCGTTCCACTAACCCACTTGCGCAAATTTCCTGAACTGTCGATCACATACCAGCTTTGCGTGGCGCCGTCGATATTATTCGTAGCGCGAATAAACTTCCCTGTGCCTCGACCGCTCCAGGTGTATTGGGTATCGAAGTAGAAGCCGTAGGATAAGTCCAACGGGCATAACTGAGATGGGGTTTGTCCTGTCGTCGTCCCGCTGGTTGTCGTCCCGCCGGTCGTTGTTCCACCCGTCGTCGTTCCACCGGAAGTCGTCCCGCCAGTTGTGGTTGTCGTGCTCACGGCAGTTGTGGATGTTGTCCCCGTGGTAGTGGATCCCGTTGTGCCAGCTCCTGCCGTGGTGGCGCCTGTCGTGGGACCACTGCCGGCACTCGAGGTTGGGGACGTCTGACCCAACGCCAAACAGCCTAAGAGGTCCATATTGCTATCTTTGGCAGGCTGCCAATACTTCTCATAGTAAACGCAGTATCTCGGATCGATATCCGCCGGGCTCTTATTGACTACCTGACCCGCAGCCAGAACCATATTTTGCTGGAGAAAGTGGCGGGGAGCATTTTCACTGGGCCAACTGGAATCGAGCTGCCCCAGCGACTGCCCCACGACTTTGGCTTCCACGGCCTTGTAATCCAACAGAACAATCCGCCCGTTATCGCGGTCGGCCATTCGAAACGCTCGATTGTTCATGCCATAGCTGGCGCCGGCCGTGGGAGTAGTATCATCTGGACAGAGGTAGCTCTTGCCCTGGTTTTCCAAATAAGGCTGAACCTTGCTAGGCCACTGAGCGGGGACGAAGTTTTGAGTGACATCGCGGCTTGTCGCCCGCGTCCAGCCGAGCCAGATTTGGCGCAGGTTGTTAGAGCATTGAGTTTGTCGCGCCCGGGCCCGAGCAGCGCCAACTGCGGGCAGCAACAATGCGACCAGGATCACGATCACCGCGATTACCACCAATAGTTCTACTAATGTAAAACCACGCCTAGGTGACGCAGAACGCAGACCAGTGTCATCCATGGGTATGATCCATGATTGTGACTATGACATTTGCGAAAAGAAAGGATAACGTGTACGATATGTGATAAAGATGCCTGCGTCAACTCCCCGAATGGCATTTTTTCTCTAAGCCCGGGCTCTTACCAGGTAAGCAAACTCACTTTCGTTCATAATATGCCCAGACGGTAGCCGCTGCATGGATGGCGATGGGTGCAGTGCCCCAAATCAAGGTGACGTTTGATGATTTTGCCGCGACTTAGTTTGGTGTTCATTTTGAGCCTTTTGGCAAGCAATGCCTGGGCCCAGGGTGCGCTGCATCCTCTTGACCTACGCGAAATCAAGGTAGCGGGCTCCCTGGGGCACCGCATCGACTTGACCGTCGCCAAAAACATTCTGGTCATCGATCACGAGAAGAGCTTTCTCAGGTACTTTCGCGAGCGGAACCGCCCCCCTTTCGCCTATGTCGGCCTCGGGAAGGAAATCGATGCCCTGGTACGTCTAGCCTATTATACGAGCGATCCGCGGCTGCTGGAACTCAAAACACGAATCGTTCAGGAAACAATCAAGACTCAGCTTGAGGACGGTTATATCGGCATCTTTGCCGACGACCGGCTTAAGCAATGGTGGGATCTTCACGAACTGTCTTACATTGTCTACGCGCTGGTTCAAGATTATCGCTACTTCGGAAGCCAGGAGTCGTTGGCCGCCGCAAAACGTGCGGGCGACTACATGATGGAACACCGCGCCAAGCGACGGCTCGTGTTTCATGTTTCCACCATCGGCCTGGAGAGGGCATTTCTTGCCCTGCAATCGGCAACCGGCGACGCCAAGTATCTAGCGCACGTCAACTACGAGGAAAGCCTTGCCCAATGGCAGGCCGACGTGGGTGGACACGCCTACGACTATCTGAACTTATGTGTTGCTCAGTTGGATTTGTATGAGCGGCGAGCAGATACTAGCCTGCTCAGGCAGGCACACCACGCGATGGAATATCTTACTGCGAAAAACGGCCTGCTCGTCAACGGAACGTGCAGTCATCGTGAAGGATGGCATACAGATCAGACAGGGACGGGTGACACGGGTGAAACGTGCGCCACCTCGTATTTGATTCGATTATGGGACAAATTGCTGCAAGCCGAAGGGAAATCACTCTACGGCGACTTGATGGAGCGGGCCATCTACAATGCCTTGTTCGCCGCCCAATCAACTGACGGAAGAGAGCTACGGAAATACACTCCCCTGGAAGGTCCGAGGCAATTCTATCAAGGAGAGGCGGGCTCCGATTTTCAGCGCGATACCTACTGCTGTCCCAATAACTATCGCCGGACGATTGCCGACCTGCCAGGCTTGATCTATTATCGCGCCGCCGATGCCGTAGTCGTGAATCTCTACTGTGCCTCGCAGGCCACCGTGCGTCTTGACAAGAACCTGACGGTTAATCTTGTCCAAGAAACCGACTATCCCAACTCGGGCGGCGTGCGGTTGCTGGTGAATCCATCGAAGCCCGCGGAGTTTGCAGTCAAGCTGCGCATTCCACGGTGGTGTAACGGCGCATCCGTTCGCATCAATGGTCAGCCGGGAGACTGCTCGGCAACTCCGGGGGAGTTTTGTGCCGTACGTCGCACATGGAAGTCGGGTGACGTGGTGGAATTGCAAATGCCGATGCCGGTACGGGTATTGCGGGGACGGGCTAGCCAGGACGGGAAAGTGGCCGTGATACGCGGCCCGCTATTGTTTTGTTTCAATCCACGATTGAACGCCGATCAGGAACCGGCGCTGGCTGGCCAACACGGGGATCGAGGACGAAAGCGCGGCGAATTGGTTGCGCAATTCAACAGCGTCGAGGCCCAACTCTTGGTTCCCGATGACGTGCCGGCCTCCTCCGCGGGCACACCGAATACGACTAGTCCTGAGCGGCAAGCTTTGCTGGCGCGGCGCAGTCTGCTGGAGAAGGAGATCGCCAACTATCGCAAAATCGAAGACGTCTTACGCGAAGTAAAGTTCGACCTCGGTTCGGTGTCTGGACCGATAAGCGACTCTACCGTTCGTGCCGACGGATTGGCCCTGCGAATCAAAGCCTGGAGTCCGGGCGCCGACCGCACGGCACCTCCAAACTTGATACTTCGATTGACCGAGTTTGCCGATCCGGGGGGAGAATTGACCTACTTTGCTACAGATCAGCCCACATTGGGGGTCGAAGATGACCTGCTGCAACCGCGTCTGCATGACGATGTTAAGAAACCGTGAAAGGGGCATTTTTAGATTGAGTGGTGATAGTTACCGGATCACTCTCCTTGGGGTTTATGTCTAGATATGGTTCGCCGTTGACAATCCTCCGAATTCGGGTATTCTCATAAGGCAGGGTAGATATGAAGCGTGCCGAGTTCCCCAGTCTGGTCAGGATCGAGAGAAATACTCAGGTGGGCACCACATCGCAATTGCCTGGTGGTTTCGACCGCCTTCAGCAGGTTGATCTCGTCAAAGAAATTGTTCAGCAACTCCGCTCACGAATTTTGTCCGGGCACTTTGGACAGAACGGTGAACTTCCGACGGAGTCCCAACTGGGCACTTCGTTCGGCGTCTCCCGAACCGTCGCCCGCGAAGCCATGCGAACACTGCGAGCCCAGGGTTTGGTGGAAGTCTCGCGGGGACGTCGCCCGCGCGTTTGTCCCATGGATCCCCAGGTAGCCATTGATAGTCTCCAGGCTCTGCTGGTTCGCTCGGTGGCCTCACTCCATCACTTGTTTGAAATCCGGCGGCCTTTAGAGTTGGAAATCGCCACCTTGGCTGCTGATCGAGCGACCGAGGCCGACATGCAGGCGCTTCAAGACGCCATCGACGAGCAGTTGGAGTCGAAATCTGTCAAGAAGCAGATGGATTGTGATCGTCGCTTCCATGAGCTATTGGCAAACTCGACGGGTAATACCCTCTTCCAAACGCTGCTCTCTACGATAGCACCCTTGCTCAATGCCTCGCGCAGAACAACACTGTCTCGCGTGGGAGCGGGAAGGGCCATTGAAGGACATGTCGCGATTCTTCAGGCATTGCGAAACCGTGATTCTGTCGAGGCGCACAAAGCAATGGCCTTGCACTTGGCCATGGCCGAAGAAGATCTCGGACAATCGTCGCTCCAAGTCGAGCCGACTGAAAATTAGTCATTTCGAGGGGGGGTGAACGCGCGCATCGCTCAACTTAAACCACGATGCGTCTCACCTGCTTTTACTAACGCCACCTATCGCCCCTCCACCGAACGACTGCGGTAGCTTTCCTTGCTGATCAACTGGCTGGTCATCCCCCCGTCGATGGGAATGTTAGCGCCGGTGAGGTACGCCGCGTCGTCCGAGGCCAGAAACGCAGCCAACAGGCCGATCTCACGCGCCAGACCGACCCTCCCCATGGGTATATTGGCCCACCAGTGCGCCTCGCACTCACTCGAATCCTCGGACGCAGTGACAATATCCCGCCAGATTTGCGTGTCGATCAACCCGGGACTGATGCAGTTAAATCGCACCTTACGGGCGGCATACTCCACGGCCAGCGATTTGGTCATGCCCACCACGCCGCATTTGGCCGCGTCATAAGGTGCGGCCCCCGGCATGGCGGCCAGCGTATGCACCGAAGCGATATTAATCACCGAACCCGCCTGCTGCCGCAGAAAGTGCCCGATACAAGCACGCGTGCAGAGAAACACGCCCCGCAGATCGACCCCTAGCACGCGGTCCCAGTCTTCGGTCGTCAACTCATCGAACGGTTTCGAAAAATTGACCCCGGCGTTATTGACCAAAATGTCGACCCGCCCTTTTGCCCCAATCATCTGCTGAACCGCGGCGTTGACTTCAACAGCCGAGGATACGTCGCAGCGAACGAACTTCGCAGCCGCCCCGGCTGCCGTCAACTCAGCTTCGGCTTTCAGCCCGGACTGCTCGTCGCGGTCGGCCAAATAAACATGCGCACCTTCTTCGATGGCGAATACCTCGGCAATGGCTCGGCCGATTCCGCCCGCTGCGCCGGTGATCAAGGCCGTCTTTCCCTGAAGTCTAGCCATGATATCAATCCACCATCGCCACGGCGCGAATCGGCGAGCCGTCGCGCCCCTGGATGTTCAGCGGAAATCCGATGAATGTGAACCGTTCCGGCAATTTTTCCAGATGAGCGAGGGCTTCGACAATGACAATCTCCACGCTCTTGCGCAGCAGAATGTGATGGCACTCCAACCAATCGGTGCTCGGGGTCGGCGTGTCCATGCCCAACAGGCGGATGCCGCGCTCGGCGATCCAGCGGGCGGCCTCCAGCGTGAGTGTGGGAAAGTGACTGTAGAAATCGTCCTGGCCGAATGACTGATCCCAGCCGGTGCGGTAGATTACCTTGGCCCCCGGCGAGAACTTCGCCTCGTGCGGCTCGAACATCTCCACGGTCAGTGGCGTCTTGGGAGCCAGCCGGCTGCCGGGAGCCAGATCGACCAACACCGCCGGCCCATAGAAATCCTCCAGCGGCATCTGATCGAGCGTGCGTCCGTCGTCGAAAAAATGATACGGCGCGTCCAGGTGCGTCCCCTGGTGGCTCGACATGCTGATCTGCGAGATATTGTAGCCGATCACAGAAACCGTGTTGTGAACCACGATGCTGAGCTTGGGATCCCAGGGGAATGTGGCCTGCCCATGCACCAGCGGATGTGAAAGATCAATAAGCCGAGGCACGGGGGATTCTCCCAGACTAATTGACGATGTTGCGGATCGGTTTTCCCAAAAACGCCTGGCGACAACTATCGGCCGCTTTGTTGCGAATGTCCAACAAGCCCTGTTCGCAATAGAACGCAGCGTGGGGATTGATCAGCACCCGATCGTGGGCCGGGTGGTTCCGATCTCTCCAAGCACAGACCAGCACATCATCCTCCTGCGGCGGTTCTTGCTCCAAAACGTCGATGCCGACACCCGCCAAGTGACCACTCTCGACAGACCGCGCCACAGCGGACGTGTCGAGCACGGCGCCGCGAGCCGTATTGACCAGGAACGCATCTTTTCGCATTAAAGCCAATGAATCACGGTTAATCAAGTGTCGCGTTTCCGGCGTCAAGGGACAGTGCAGGCTGACGATGTACGATTCCCTAAGCAGCGCCTCAAGTGAATCGACCCGGCGAATGCCCAGTGATTTTTCGTAGCCGTCTTCCTTGTAGGGATCATAGAAGACTACGTCCATACCCAACGCTTTGGCTCGAATGGCCGTCCCCATGCCGATCCTCCCCAGCCCGACGATCCCGAACACCTCGCCCCGCAACCGCTGCCGCCGGCCGGCCGGCGCGTGGTGCCAGGGACCGCGCGAGTCGCGCAACAGCGAATTGAGCTGCGTGATTCCCCGCGCCAGCGACAGAGCCATCCCGATTGCCGTATCGGCCACTTCCTCCGTACCGTAGTCCGGCACATTGACCACGGGGATGCCCCGCAGCCTGGCCGCTGCAATATCCACGTTGTCCACACCCACGCCGCAGCGCACGATGACGCGGCAGCCGTTAAGCCGCTGCACCAGTTCTTTGGTCAGGAGAATGCTGTGGTACACCATCAGCGCATGGGCATGTTCGATTGCGCCGATCAATTCTTGGGGCGAAGTGGCGTTGAGCGCTACAACGTCCGACAGGTCATCCAAGGCGCTGCGTTCCGGCACCAGTTCATCCGCCACAAAATCGGTAATTACCGTCTTAAATCGAGTATTCATGTGTCGAGAATCTCCCGGATGACATGACCATGAACGTCGGTCAGCCGCCGTTGAACTCCATTATAGTAGTAGGTCAACTTCGTATGGTCCAAACCCAAGAGATGCAGGGCGGTGGCGTGTAAGTCGTAGCTTAAACAGGGATGTTCGGCGGCGCGGCGGCCCGTTTCGTCGGTCGCACCGTAGCCGATTCCGCCCCGCGTCCCCCCCCCCGCTAACCAGACAGTGAACGCATCGGCATTGTGATCGCGTCCCTTTCCCTGGGCAGCGGGCTGACGGCCGAACTCGCTGGTACACATCACCAGCGTCTCGTCGAGCATTCCGCGCTGCGCAAGATCGCGCAAGAGTGCCGATGCCCCCCGATCGAGCACCGGTCCATGCACGCCATGGTTGTCGAGCACATCCTCATGCGCGTCCCAGTTGGGGCGTGGTGGCGGCACATTGTCCGCTCCGCACCACACTTGGACAAATCGCACTCCCGCTTCAATCATCCGCCGTGCCAGAAGGCATTGTCTGCCGAACGGCTCCGTCTTGGCATTGTCGAGGCCATAAAGCGCCCGCGTGGCCTGCGTCTCGCGCGACAGGTCGGTCACCTCGGGCGCACTGAGTTGCAGCCGGGCAGCCAATTCGTAGGCCGAAATGCGCGCCTCCAATTCCGTATCGCCACTGTGCGCAGCGAGATGACGCTTATTGAGTTGCCGCAGGAAATGCCGACTGTCCGTTTCGGCTGCCGGTTCGATCCGAGCTTCCTTGGGCGGAAACAGATCGTGAATCGGTGGGCGATCCTTGGCTGTATTGATGGCGGTCCCTTGATATACGGCCGGAAGAAAACCGGCTCCCCAATTGGCCGGTCCGCCGGGAGGAACCCCGCGTGCATCCGGCAGCACCACAAACGACGGCAGGTTTTGTGTTTCGCTACCGAGTCCATACGTCACCCAGCACCCCATGGCGGGGAAACCTGGCAGAATGAATCCGGAGTTCATCATGAACGTCGCCGCGCCGTGCAACGCCGACTTCGACTGCATCGAATAGATGAACGTCATCTCATCGACGCACTCAGACAACTGCGGCAGCAGGTCGGACATCCACAGGCCGCTCTTGCCGCGTTGGCGGAACTTCCAATAGCTCTTCTGGTACTTGCCGGGTGCGGAAGCGAAAAACACCTCCCCTGGGACTCCTTGATAGGTCTTGCCGTGCAGCTTATCCAGCGCCGGCTTATAGTCATACGTATCGATCTGGCTGATGCCGCCAGGGCAAACCAGATGAATCACCCGCTTGGCCCGGGCAGGAAAATGGGGCATTTTCCGCACCAAAGGATCAGCGGTGGGCTTCGCACCGGACCTCTCCGCTCCCAGCAGGCCATCCTCGGCCAACATCACGGCCAGCGCGATCCCCCCCAGCCCTCCACCAGCGCCCCAAAGAAACTCGCGGCGCGTCGTGGCCGGAGGGCGATGTTGGGCCGCAATGTAATTGGGTTTCGTACTAGTCCACATATACAAACTCACTGGCATTGAACATCGCTCGGCACAAGTGAAACAATCCGTGCTGGCGAACTAGTTCCGCGGCACCGGTCACTTCCTCCGTCGTGGCGGGCCGACCGAGCGACAAGCGGAAAGCCTGCTGGATTTGGGCCGTCTGCTCCTTGCCTGCTTCTTTTTCAACCCGCTCGGCAAAGTAACGAGCCTGTCGCAAAAGAAAATCGTCGTTCCACAGAGCCAGCGATTGCAGTGGCGTCGTCGTGCGGCTGCGGGCGGGAGTCAGGTTAGACGGATTTGCGCAATCCAGCACGTCCAGGAGCGGATTCGACACACTGCGCACGGTGAAGCGATATACAGTGCGCCGCCACAACTCCGGCTTGTCGGCCGTCTGAAAGCGATAGATGGGTGCGTAGCGTTCGATGTATTGGAAGTCCCGATATCCGGGACCGCCCATTTTGAGATTCAATTTTCCGCTGACCGCCAGAATCGAATCGCGAATCGCCTCCGCCTCGAGCCGCTGCGGGTTCCTTCGCCATAGCAGTCGATTGTCTGTATCAATCGCCTGCGCCTCAGGGTTAGCGGCGCCCCCTTGCCGATAGGTGTTGCTCAATACCATCTGCCGGTGCATGGCCTTGAGCGACCAGTTTTGTTTCAACAATTCATCGGCCAGGTAATCCAGTAGCTCGGGGTGAGTGGGAGGACCGCCATTGAAACCAAAGTCGCTGGGCGTATCGACAATTCCCCGGCCGAAGTGGTAGTGCCACAAACGGTTGACGATCACCCGTCGCGTGAGCGGATTATTCGGATGCACCAGCCAGTCGGCCAGCGCCCGCCGCCGCTCCCCCTCCGGCATGTCGCTCTTCCCCAAGTCGGAAGAAACACTGCCGACCGCCGAAAGCGCACCCGGCCCTACTTCATACAACGGCAATTCGGTATCTCCTCGGGCGAGAACTTTCATCGCTGGCGGCTTCTGCGTCACGACACCAAATACCGCGGGAATCTCGACGGGCAACTCAGCCAGTTGCTTCTTGAGCGCCGCCAACTCGGCCGTCAACTCATCGCGTCTCTGTTGAATCGGTGCGCCGTTCCGGTCAGTCGGATCGGGAAGTGATACGAGTAGCGGATCGCCGAAAATGATCTGGTCGTGAGAGATGTCATTCCCGCCGTCGGTGGCAATCAACGTCAGGAACCGCTTGTCGATACCCAATGCAATATCGAGATGCGTACCACCGCGAGTTTGCGTGACACCTGTTTCGCTGGCGGCCAGCTTGTCGTCCACGTACACCCAGAAATCGCTGTAGCCACCGCTGGCGCAACCGGCAACCGCCTGGAACTTCAATTCCCGATAACCCGTGGACTTGCGAATCGCGGCCAGGTCGAAGGTGATTCCCTTGTTGGCGTGCAGGGCGAGCTGCGTGTGTCCTGTGCTGGAATAGTCTACGCCGTCGAGCGTACTCCCTGACTGCATGGCGGACGGACCGTTGACGATAAAGTCCCAAACCTTGCCGTTGGTGGAGGTCAAACCCTGCACATGCAAACCGGTGGAACTAATTTGCACCGGCGTCCGGCCACCGGCGCCGCCGTCGGGCACGAACACTCCGTCCACGAGCGGTGATTTTGTCCGCACATATTTACCCGTGGGTGCATCCAGAAAACTTTCACCCGCCTTGGCAAGCTTCCCATCCCGAGGATCTAGGCCAAAACCCTTCTTGCCGCTGCCAAATCCATTTCCGCCGCCGACGATATCAGCCAGATTCACAGGCGGGCCGGAGAGACGCTTGAATTGTTGCTCCAGCGAGGTGATCTGCTGGGTAAGTTCCTTGCGAAGCGGAGTCTGGGGGAGCTTGCGTTCGGCCCGCAACACGCCAGCGAACACGGCTGAGAGCCGATAGTAGTCCTCTTGCAGTATCGGATCGAACTTGTGGTTATGGCAGCGGGCGCAGTTGATGGTCAGCCCTTGCGTGGCCGTAACGACCGTGGTGACCATGTCGTCCAGAACGTTGGAAAGCGCCTGTCGCTTCAACATCGGGTTGCCCGTTTCCATCAAACCCGAGACGTCCCACGGACCGGCTCCCAAGAACGCCGTGGCCGTTACTTTCTCCGCATCCGTAGGCGCAATGACATCGCCGGCAATCTGCTCGCGAATGAAGTCGTTGTAGGGCTTGTCGGCGTTGAAGGCGGCGATCACATAGTCGCGATAGGGCCAGGCGGTGGAACGGAGAAAATCCCGCTCAAATCCATGTGTGTCCGCATAGTGGGCCACATCAAGCCAGTGCCGGCCCCAGCGCTCGCCGTAGCGGGGGGACGCCAACAACCGGTCCACGATTTTTTCGTAGGCGTCGGGCGATTGATCGGCAACAAACGCTTCGATTTCTGCGGGTGTTGGCGGCAGTCCTGTTAGATCAAAAAAAATACGGCGGACCAGCACCGTTTTGCTCGCGGGTGCGGAAGGAGATAGCTTGTGAGATCGCAGCTTCTCCAGAACAAAGGCATCAATGGGGTTGAGAACCCAATTGCTTTTGATTTCTGGTACGGCAGGACGCTTGACCGGCTGGAGCGACCACCAATCTTTCCCGGCCCGTTTGTCGGTTGTCACATCCAACTCACTGAGGACGCGCCCTTTTGGCCAAGGCGCGCCGCTCTTGACCCAGGCGGTGAGTGTCTCGATCTCGGCGGGAGAAAGAGGAATGCCCTTTTTCCGAGGAGGCATTTCTCCCTCGCGGACACGCTGCAGGAGATAGCTCGCCTCTGGATTGCCCGGCACGATCGCCGGGCCACTTTCGCCCCCCGCCAGTGCCGTTTTGAGAGTAGA
Source organism: Planctomycetota bacterium (assembly GCA_021413705.1). GTDB lineage: Bacteria > Planctomycetota > Planctomycetia > Pirellulales > UBA7805 > JAIOPX01. The sequence goes on from JAIOPX010000239.1 coordinate 62,471, forward strand.
GAGATTCAGTTCCCCTTTGGCCTCGGCAGCGTTGTGGCAAGTTAGACAGCGTTGCGTCAAAAGTGGGGCGACTTGGCCATCAAAATCGGCCGCTTTTGCGGTTAGATTCGCGCATGACGCCACCGCGAAGGCCAGCGCTGCAATCAGTGCGCGTAATTTATGGAAGTAAATCATGGCCTCGCCGTGGCGCGCAATCACGATCGTGGGAACCCACAGAAGGATGTTTGAGTCGATGTTTTAAAACTACGGTTAGGATCGAGTGCGCGTACATCTCGCCACGCTAACTTATATGATATCTTAGAACTTCAGGCTTGCCAAGTGCTTGCCCAAATCCGCAAGCGTGGCTAAATACAACTTTCAGACAAACGCTGGACACACCGTGAATGCTTAGAGGCCGGAATCCAGGACGCACTATCTATCGCGCTGTCAGGATAGACAGAGAGGAAAGAGGAAATAGTCGATCAGGCACCGTATACTTGGGTCGGTGCCTTCCTCTATTCTCACACAAGAGTTGAGAATATCAGCTTCCATGCATCAGTTGAATTTGACGTCAGACGGCTGCAATTCAAAATTGTCGAACCCCTGCACTGTGTTCCACCCAGGAATTCCCCAAATACTACCCAAACTGTATATAAAGCGGATTATCCTTGACGGCTTCTGGGTTTCAGAGGATAATGCTCATCTCCCACCTTGAGGCGAGATTTCGCAGGACCCCGTTTCGTTGGCGGCCACCCAGCATTGGCCTCCTATACCCACCTGATTCCGTCCATCGAGTTATAGGAATTGATGTCATGCCTGTTCCCAACTCGCATCGATTCAGCCTGCGGACCGCCATCGCCACGAGATATCCTAGTCATTTAGTGCGGCTTTCACTCGGACTGTTGAGTGTTATCGTAGCATGTTTTGACCAACCGACCGCACAGGCCAAGGAAACGCTTGATTTCAACCGTGATATCCGGCCGATTCTTTCCAACAATTGCTTCGCCTGCCATGGAATGGACGCCAAGCACCGCAAGGCGGATTTGCGGCTCGATACGCTCGAGGGGGCCACTGCGGATCACGAGGGCGCACGGGCCGTGGTTCCCGGCAAGTTGTCGTCGAGCGAATTGTGGAGTCGCATTACCAGCACCGACGTGGACGCGCTGATGCCTCCTCCAGACAGCCATAAGAAACTCTCCGATAAAGAAAAGCAAATCCTCAAACGCTGGATCGAGCAAGGTGCGCCCTATCAAAAGCATTGGGCCTTCGAGCCGCCGGAAGTTCGTCCCGTGCCGGAGGTCAATGGCGCGGCCTCCCATGTACGCAATCCGATTGATGCCTTCATCGTCGAGCGATTGCAGCGCGATGGACTTAGTATGTCCCCCGAGGCAGACAAAGAAACACTCATTCGCCGCGTTTCTTTCGCACTGACCGGCTTACCCCCTAAGATAGCCGAGGTGGATGCGTTTCTGGCCGACGAGGCGCCGCAATCCTATGAGCGGATGGTGGATCGGTATCTGTCCACTGACTTTTACGGCGAGGAGATGGCTCGCCACTGGCTCGACGTCGCCCGCTACGCCGACACGCACGGCCTGCACTTGGACAATGAGCGACAAACGTGGGCGTATCGCGACTGGGTAGTCGATGCCTACAACCGCAACCAGCCGTTCGATCAGTTCACGATCGAACAGATTGCCGGTGACCTGATCCCGAATTCCACACCGGATCAGGTTGTGGCGACCGGATTTAATCGCTGCAATATCACAACGGGTGAAGGGGGCGCGATCGACGCGGAGTATCGTTTCCGATATGCCGTGGATCGCACGAGTACGACAGTACAGGCGTGGATGGGGTTGACCGCCGGTTGCGCGCAATGCCACGACCACAAGTTCGACCCCATTTCACAAAAAGAATTCTACTCACTGTACGCGTTTTTCAATTCCGCGGCCGACCCGGCGATGGACGGAAACGCCCTGCTGACCCAGCCGGTGATGAAGGTGGAATCGGCACAAGTAAAACGTCAGCGGGGGGCACTCGATGAAAAAATTGCCGAGAAGCAACAACAATTGGACGAGGAAGCAGCGACCGTACAATATACTGATCCA
>JAIOPX010000063.1 GCA_021413705.1 Planctomycetota bacterium
TCGTGCAGGGTGGCCTCGTGGACCCGCTTGAGAATCTGGAAATCCGCGTCCGTGCCTTCATCCATGCGCGTGAAATGCATCTTCTCCGGGAGCGGCTGCGACATAACGTGTTACCTCCAGACGCAAGGATTTTGACCGGACGGGGCGGCGGTGCCCCGGCGCTTCGGCCACTCTCGGGGACCAGGATAATGCGCGGGTGGGCTTGGAGTATAGGCCGAAATCAAGGCGGCGGAGGGTGGCTACTGACCACTGACGGCTGATCGCTGATCGCTGACTACTGATCGCCGACTCCTCGGAAGTGACAACCATTTGCCGGATGCCCATTTGCCGGATGAATGCTCCCTGGCTTCCCACGAGGGTCTCCGCACGTTGTACATGCAATGCCCGTCGCGCGCAGCAATTGTTCACATGCCGGTAACCACCCATCCGGGCTGACTTTGTGCAAGTGACGACGGCACAGCGAGTTACCTCTCGGACTGAATTTCGGCACTGGCTTTGCTTAACCGTTATCCCACGACCGGCCGGCCGGAATGCCTACCTACGCCTTCGGCAAACCTACGATGTCAACCACGGATGCTCATGCCGATGTGCCGCTGCGGCACCACGAATCCCGCACATTCATCGATTGCTTCCTGACCGTATGAAACTTGGGAATTACAGTTTGTTGGGGGGCACGCGACCGATGCGAGTTTTCGGCTGCGCGATGGCGGCACTGGTGGTCCTCGCGCTCATTACGGCGCAGACGATGGATGCCATGTTTCACCCCTGGGTCTTCGGTATTGGCGGCTTTGGGCCTGGCGGCGGCGGCTTCGGGTCGGCATCGCAATTCCCGTTGTCCGTTCATGAATATGGCTGGCCACGAACGTGGATGTTCGTCGTGCGAATCATTCCCCAAGACCCCCACTCCCTCAAAGTGGAATATCAAAATAATTTCCAGGGGTGGGCCGCATGGATCGACGCGCAATTGGGGCTGCTGATGGCGCTGGCGACGGCTGCCGCCTGCTCACGCATGCGTTTCCGATTCCGCCTCTCAACAACCCTGGTTTTATTGCTCTCCATCATCCTACTGGCGCCAGCTTTTTTTCGTATTGTGGGTGTCTATCTGGATATTTTTCGCAATATACCCATTCGCATCTTCGTCATCCTGCTCCTGAGCGTGGGTTTATTGTGTCTGATCTACGAAGCCATCGTGGTTGCCATTTGGCTGGGCAAAAGACTTCTCTCGAAATTCCCCTTGACCGCCTCGATCGTCGCCGCGATATCGGCACCGAGGATATTGCTGTTTCTTACGCTCATCGCAGCCATGGGATTGGGTTGGTGGTCTTACCAGGCCCACCGACAAATGAAGGTGGTCACCTCGCTGGAGAAATTTCGTGCATCTATCGGATACGACGCCAGTCTACCGGGGACACGCGGCATGGAGCGCCGGCCAGGCTGGCCGAACTGGATGTTACAAGGTGTTGGCAGGCATTACTTTGCCGAGCCTCAAAGCGTGCAGTTTCCGGTCGGTCGCCCAAGTGTGCTTCGCAGAGTCCGGGATGCAGATGTGAGGCAACTCAAAGAATTTACTGCACTGAGGGAAGTCTTGCTCAGCGGAACGAACATCACCGATGAGGGTCTCGAGTGCCTTCAAGGGCAGACGCGGCTGCAACGGCTTTTGCTGGAGAATGTCCAGATCAAGGGAGCCGGCCTGCAGCACCTCAAACATTCGAAGAACCTGGAAATTCTGAGCCTCAAAAATACCCAAGTTGCCGACGACGGATTGGCGCACCTCCAAGGGCTGACGAACCTGAGAGATCTGGACCTCACAGGTACCAAGGTTACCGACGCCGGACTGGAGCACCTCAAGGGCCTCACGGGCCTGCAAAGGCTCAATCTCAGGGGCACCCAAGTCACCGACGACGGCGTCGACAAACTCCAAGCGACACTCCCAAAGTGCTCCATCGACTACAACAATAGGATTGAAAGAAATCAACGACGTCTCCGCGATCAACATGCTCAGTCACTTCGGTCATCGATCCAGCAACGAGTTGCTTCGATTGTGGCGAAACTGCTGTGGGTCGAGAGTTCCCAGATCAAGCCAACGACGTCGTTGCGCGAGTTGGAAGCCGACGAGGTGGATTTTGCTGAGCTTGTCAGCGAATTAGAAGAAATGTTTGACATTTCCATTCATGACGACGAAGCTCAGCGCATGTTAGGCATCGCTTCGGACAGCAGGGGCCGCAAGGACGTTGGAATGGTCACCATCGAAAATCTTGCCTATCTCGTTGACCTGCGGTTGGAGCTGAAAAAGCAATCCCCATCAGTGAAGACTCGCTGAGTGGCTAGCAGGTGACGTTTTGTACGGCGGAAGGTGACACCCATTTGCCAGATGCCCATTTGGCGGATGAATTTCCCTGGCTTTCCGCGAGTTAAAGTGAAAAGAGGGCTGAAATATTCCGGGTGACGGCTCGCTGCTCCCCGTTATTGGATGGATGACCTCTGTCGGCTTCAAACGTGAAGCATAGCCGCGGAGCGGCGGCATAATGTAGCCTGGGACGTCAGTCCCAGGAAACAAGACCATCAGTCCATCAAGCCCCGGAGGGTGCGACATCCGAGCTTGAGAGTTCGTGAGATTTCATTCTCGATACTCTTCCTTGACGTGCCAGCCGTTATGTCGTCTCCTCCGGGACTTCAGGCCATAGATTGAAACTCTCTTTCCTGGGGCTCGCGCACCCAGGCTATATTCTTTCGTCCCTGCCGGGACTGAGAGCGGGAACTTCAACTGCGAGGGGAGGCCTCAGTGAACCCGTTGGCCGGGGACGGCGCCGCTGTCGGCGGCCAGCAAATACACTTCCTTGCCGCCGGGGCCGGTGGCTACGACCATTCCTTCGCTCAGGCCGAACTTCATCTGCCGCGGCGCCAGGTTGGCCACCATTACCACCAGACGGCCCACAAGCTGCTCCGGTTTGTAGGCTTCCTTGATGCCGGCGAAGACGGTGCGCTGCTGGTCGCCGCCAAGGCTCAGCGTCAGCTTCAGCAGCTTCTTGGCCTCCGCCACGTCTTCCGCCGCCACCACCCTGGCTACGCGCAGATCGACCTTGGCGAAATCGTCGATCGAGATCTGCGCGGCCAACGGCTCGGCGGCCAGGGCGTCGCCGCTGTCTGCAGATTGGTTGTGGGAGTCGGCAGGGTTGTGGGACGGTCTCCCGACCGTTCCACCTTCAGGACCGGAGGTCTCCAGATTCTGGGAAGACGGGAGACCTGCGGTCGGCGGGGTGCCACGGTCGGGAGACCGGGGCACAACAGCGACATGGTCGGGAGACCCTGGCACAACAACGGGGGCCGTGGCGGGGGCTTGTTCTTTGCTCTCTTCAATCATGGCGGTCACCTGGTCCTTTTCAACTCGGTTGAGCATGTGCGTAAACTTGGCCACCGGCGTGCCGATCAGCGGCGCCTGGGCATCGTCCCAATGGGCAATCGGCCTTCCCAGCAGTTCCCCCGTCTGCGCCGCCAGCCGCGGCAGGACGGGCGCAAGGTACACGGCCAGTTGCCGAAACAGATTCAGCGCCACCGTGCAGACATCCTGCATCTCGCCTGCTCTGGCAGCATCCTTCTTCAATTTCCACGGCGCGTGCTCGTCAACATAGACGTTGGCCTTGTCGGCCAGCGCCATGATCCGCCGCATGGCCTGGTTGTAGTCGCAATCCTCGTAGGCAGCCGCGATGACTTCGGCCTCCGCGGCGGCTGCGGCAAACAGCCCGCCATCGGCCGGATACGTATTGGACAAACCCGTCGCCTCGACAAACTTGGCCGTGCGGCTGGCCAGGTTGACCACCTTGCCGACGAGGTCGGAGTTCACCTTGCTGACAAACTCGTCGAGGTTCAAATCCAGATCGTCCAGCCGCGAACCCAGCTTGGCCGCGTAGTAATAGCGCAGGTAGCTGGGATTGAGATGCTGCAAGTAGGTCGCGCCGCGAATGAACGTCCCCTTGGTCTTCGACATCTTGGCGCCATCCACTGTGAGGAAGCCGTGGATGTGGACCTTCGTGGGCAACCGATAGCCGGCCGTCTTGAGCATGCCCGGCCAGAACAGACAGTGGAAATACTGAATGTCCTTGCCGATGAAGTGGTGGATTTCGCGGCCGTCGTGCTCGCCCTCACCCCGGCCCTCTCCCGCAGCGAGAGGGAGTTGCTGGCGCGGCCACCAGTCTTCCAGCTTTTCGCTGTTTCGTTTGCACCACTCCCAGAGCGAGGCCATGTAGCCGATGGGTGCGTCGAACCAGACATACCAATAGTTGCCCGGCGCGTCGGGTATCTCAAAACCAAAATAGGGAGCAGGGCGCGAGACGTCCCAGGCCTTCAACGGCTCGTGCAGAAAATGCCCCTTGAGATAGTTGGCCACCTCGCTCTGCAAGTGGTCGTCGGCGTCGATCCACTCGGCCAGAAAAGAATGCAACTTCTCCAGCTCGATGAACAGATGAGGCGCTCGGCGCACTTCCGGCGTGGTGCCGCTGAGCGTGCTGATCGGGTCTTTCAACTCGGCTGGGCTGTAGGTGTGTCCGTTGTCGCAACTGTCGCCGTATTGGTCCGGCAGGTTACAGACGGGACACGTTCCTTTGACGAATCGGTCGGCCAAAAACGTACCGGCCTTCACGTCGTAGAGCTGCACCACATCGCGCTCGACGACCAGATCCGCCGCACGGAGCCGCTTCCAGATTTCGTTGCACAGTTCCCTGTTCTCAGGGCTGTTCGTGCTGCCATAGTTGTCGAACTCGATGTCGAAGCCGGCAAAGTCGGCCGTGTGATGCCGCTGCATGTCGGCGATCAGCGCCTCTTCGCTCCGCCCCTCCTGCCGGGCACGGATCATGATGGCCGTGCCGTGGGTGTCGTCGGCGCAGATGTAGATGCAGCGGTTGCCGCGGAGCTTTTGGAAGCGCACCCAGATGTCGGTCTGGATGTACTCGACCAAATGCCCCAGGTGGATATGCCCGTTGGCATACGGCAAGGCGGCGGTGACCAGGATCTGACGGGGCATGGAATGAGGCTGGAGACTGGAGGTTTGAGGTTGGAGGAATTTCGACGCAAAGGCGCTAAGTGGCAAAGACTCGCAGCGCGGCCGTCATGGCCGCAACCAAAACAATTTGAACAGAAGATCGCAAAGATCGCAAAGTCTCCAGTCGATTGGCTTTGCGCTCTTCGCGACCTTCTGTTAGATTTTTCTGCTTCCTCGAAATGTTGTCGTGATGCGAAGAATGTGATGGATTGCAGTGCAATGGAAAAAGTACAGATAGGGGGCAGGATGGTTGGTTTCCCAAATGCCGCCAGTTCACTACTTCTTCTTTGCGCTCCTTCGCGTCTGGGCGACTTTGCGTCAAATTGGTTCGTTTCACAGAGCGGGCATTCTAGCGGAATGACGCCCTGGGCGACTACCGCGATAGCGACGCCAGCAATGCTTTTTCTTGACTGTGGCACGCCGTCTGCATTGGTCGCGGCCCGTTCGCAAACTGTTCGCCCGGCGCGCGCAGGCCGTCTGCTGAGATCGACCGAATGGGTCGGAAAATGCAGCGGCAATCGCACCGGACAGGAAGTACATCGGCCGCGGCTGATTTGTAAAAAGTGCCGCGGTCGTTGTGAAAGTTCTTCTTACTGTTTGCAGACAAGGCGATCATGGCCGAGGTTCGGCGTGACCGCCGTCGCAGCCGCAGGATGCGGGCGTGGCGGCGGGCATTGTATCCTTCATGCGGAGCATGTGGGGTACTATGGCACGAACCTGGCTCCACAACCTGCACATGTTCCAGGGAGGGAACAAATGCTCTTCTACCCCATGGCGGTGGCGGTCTGTACTTTGGCGGGTGTCGGCGACACTGTGCTCTTGGAGTTTCAGGCGGATTGGTGCGGCCCATGCCGCACGATGCAGCCAACAGTCCAGCGACTCGAAGCGGCCGGCTATCCGGTGCGGCAAGTCAACATCGACCAGGAGCCCGACCTGGCTCGGCAATACAACGTCAGCAGTATTCCCTGCTTCGTGGCGGTGGTGGACGGCCGCGAGCGCGGACGCCAGGTGGGGGCGAGCAGCTATGAACAACTCAGGCAGATGATGAGTTCGGCCGGAGTGCAGCCGAGTCAGGCCGGCAATCGAACGCCAGGAGGGAGGGCGCAGGAGTTGGGAGTTAGGGGTCAGGGGTTAGGGGTTAGGGGTCAGGGGTCAGAAGGACAAGAGCCGATGATCGCTCGGGGGCAGTCTCCCTCGGGTGGCTTGATGGGGAGGATGGGTATGGGGCGACGTGCGGCTCCGGCTCCACCCGCAGCGCCTGCTGGGATGGCAGGGGCCGGGGGAATTGCCGGGCCGGGGGCCATGGCCGGACCTGGTGGCTCGACATCGCCTCCTGTAATTGAAATGCCCAACCAGCCATCGGCGCCGCCGCTGCCGGGTGGATCTGCCGGTGGCGCATCCGCTGCTGGTGGCGGCGTAGCGCCGGCTTCGTTCAATTCGGCTCCGTCGTCCTTTGGTGCGGCGCAACAGCCTGCGATGCAACAGCCGCCTGCCATGCAACAACCCCCTTCGGACTTTGCGGCGGCGGCGCCAGCGGCCAAGTCGGGTTTCGTTCCACTTTCCGCTGCTCCGGCACCAGCACCCACTGCTCCCAATGGCGGGTTCGTTACACCGGCGTCATTCTCCGCGCCGGCGGCCAACACGCCCAATGGTGCCTTCGCGAACGATGGCCGAGGCATCGGTGCGGCAAGTGACGGGTCGCTTGAAAGCCGATTGCTGAAAGCCAGTGTGCGGATCCGCGTCGAAGGAACCAACGACGTGGCGCTCGCCTCGGGCACGATTATCGATCAACGCCCGGATCCCAACGGACAGGGTGGAGAGGCCCTGGTGCTAACCTGTGCCCATGTGTTCCGCGATTCACAGGGACGCGCCCCGATCCGCGTCGAGCGGTTCGATCAGCAGTTGCCTCAAGCAGCGGTTGGGCGACTGCTGCGTTACGATCTGGACCGCGACGTGGCACTGGTCACGTTCCGCGTGGAGACGCAGGCCACGGTAGCGAGGATCTCGCCTTTGGGTTCCCAAGCCAAGCAGAACGATCCGGTGATCAGCATCGGCTGCGACAATGGCCAGCCGCCGACCGCACGGCGCAGCAACGTGATTGCGATCAATAAGATCCAGGGTGCGCCGAACCTGCAAGTAGCCGGACAGCCAGCGGTGGGGCGCAGCGGCGGCGGCTTGTTCGATGTGCAAGGACGCTTGATCGGCGTGTGCAATTTTGCCGACCCGCAAGACCACGCTGGGCTCTATGCCGATGTTGTCTCGGGACATCAACTGCTGGCTCAAGTTGGACTGACCGAGATCTCCAAGGCCGCAAGTTTGTCCGGCGATCCGATGGGCCAACCCGCGCCACCGCCGGCGATGGCGGACAGCATGCCGCGCGGCATGGGTGCGAATGGCTCGGACCTGGCTGCGAACCCGGCGGCGGCAAGTTCCGCACCTGGCGGTGCGGCGACCGAACTGATCTGCGTGGTCCGCGTCGGCTCGGGTTCAGCCTCGCGTAACGAGACGATCATTATCTCGAACGCCTCGCCGGACTTGGTCAATCGACTGGTGGCCGAACAGCGGGGTGGGACCGCGGCATTTCCGACCTCGCTGGATGTGCCGCGAGAGCAGCAAGCTCCGCAGCCGCCCAAAAACAACTGGCGGCCGGAGTGATGGTAGATTTAGGCTTTGTCGGAAAACATCAGCCGCCACGCGCTAGCGTCCGGTCTTGTGCGGGAACGCGGCTCCAAACCGGGGGCTAGCGCCCTGCGGCTGATCGAATAGCCGGAAGGATCTACTGGCATCTCACTCCTTCACTTCCAGCGTGATCGGCTGGGACTTTGCTTCGACTTCGATCTTCAGCGGAGTACTGCTGGTCGATCGGTAGCGTTTGGGAACGCGCGAGACAATAAGCCTTCCACGATCTTGCGACGGAACATTGTTGCGAGGGTTGGCATACACCTTCAGATCGTCGAGCATAACCCGGTAGTGTCCCGGCACCGCGCCGGGTCGGCCGTCTTCACAGCGAAGCGTGAACTTTCCGCTGGCGTCAGTCACACCCGAGGCTTTCCAGCCGATTTCCTGATTGGCGGAATCGGGAACGAATTGAATGCTGATATCGTCCAAAGGTTGGCCGGCAATTTGCAATGCGCCATTGACCTCGACGGTGTCAGGCGCTGAACTGCAGCCCGCCAATATCAGCAGACATGCCATGCCTATCAGACAACAATTACTGCGCATTGCCGTTGTCCCCACCGGCCCGAGTACTGAAGGCTTGCAGAATATCCAGCGGCAGGCTTTCTTCGAGAGGCCGGACCGAGCAGTCGCCAAAGGCAAAATTGGCCGCGCCGCGATGATTGCTTCCGTAGGCGGAAAGGCGTCGATCGTCGTGATAGACGAATGTGCCGCTATCGGTAGCCGGCGGAATGGCCTGGGCGCCGGTGGTTGGACTAAATCGCAAAATGAAATTGATCGGCACGGCGCTGCTCATGGTGACGTGGCCGATCATTCGCCTTCCGTTGGAGGCGCCCCACCATCCCCAGTTGGCGAGTTCCTGTTGAGTCCAGGCGGCGGTTACAAACGCGGCGTAGTTGGGATCGGTATGGTTGCGCTCGCCGAGGAACAGAGTGTTGCCCAGCCCATCGGAAATGTCCTGCGGGCGAACTTCTTTTTGATTGGCCACGGGTTCGGAGCCGGTGCCAGTGGTGTGGAACACGCCGTCGGTGTTGGCCTGGTCGGGAAAATACGACCATGTGCCGCCGTTGCCGCCGTAGCTGGTCAAGGCATAGGTGGTGCCGCCGCGCACCACGGGATTGGATTGCAGAGTGTCCGACGGGCAGAGCATGGCCGGCTGGAGCTTGGCCGTGCGAGACGACGAGCCACCCAGGGCATTGTTATTGGGATCGTCAAAGTCCCAAGTTTCCAGCAGCGCCGACTGCTCGTAGTAGGGAAGGATCGCGGCGAACAGCGAGACGCCTCGATAGCGGGGCGCGGAGGGGAAAATGGTCTGCTTGATACCGGCGGGAAAGTATCCCTTAGCGTCTTCGTGCAGGTGCATCGCGATCGCCAACTGGCGGAGATGGTTCTTGCACTGGACGTTGCGGGCAGATTCCCGTGCGCTCTGGATGGCCGGCAGCAGCAGCGCAATCAGAATGCCGATGATGGCCACCACCACCAGCATTTCGACCAGCGTAAACCCGGCTCGACGATTTACGAAGTTGTGGCTGCCCATAAGTCAGTCCGTCTCGCTACCTGGAGCGCCGCGGGGGTGGCTCCCGCGGCGCGCTGGGTTGCATCCTTGGCTAGGCCAAATTATCGATCAAACTTCCGCGCGGCTTCGACGACGATATCGCGAGCCCACGAGGCCCAGCAAACCGAGGCCCATGATGGCCAACGTCCAAGTTGCCGGCTCGGGAACGGCTTCGGCCGCGGTGAAGTCAATGGTCAACACCGGACGCAGGGCAGAATTCGCTACTTCCTTCGAGTAGAACTCCAGCAAAGTACCAGGGGTCGTAACTTGGTCGTTGGAGTTGCGCACGATCCAACCGTTATTAGAGAGAGGATTGTCCAACCACCCCTGGACGTCGGCCACCACGCCAGCCCCACTCCAAGCAACCGGTGCGTTGAGTGCTGTTGTATCAGTGATGACGAGGGATGCGCTGTCCGAGCCTGCGAAATCGCCGCCAGCTGCCCCCCACGGTGTAGTCGGACTATGAAACCGATTGTTCCAGGAGACGTCGCCGGGCGCCGCAGAGGCTATTCCCTGTCCGCCGCCGCCGCTGGTTGCGACCGTTGTGCCGTTTCCCCAGGCAGATGTGACTTCGCGAAGAGCTACAGTGCGAGGGTCGCCGAAGGGCGCAGCCATGCCAAGTCCCGACCAACTACGGAGGTAGAGCGTCAACGTCGCGCTGTTGATCGTTGCACCCGTCGGAATGCCGCTGTTGGCAATATCGAATTGAATCAGACCACGCCGCGCTTGATTACTGCCGTTTCGACCAGTGAGTATGAACTCATTCCCGTCCGCTGTGAATGTCGGGTTATTCTGAAACATGTTGGCATCTTTTTCAGACCCAATCGAAATCGTGGCGGCCGAAGCATGGTTTGCCACAGTGAGCACAATGCCCAGGCCAAGAATCGAAAACGCTTTACTCCAAGTCATTTGTCAGTCCTCTTTACAAAGATGTCGCGCAGTGGTTGAGCGGTGAAGCATTCGCGGGCAGCACACGGCCTGTGGCGCAGGGGGCGCGTGGCAGAATCCAGCGATGCGAGGATGTTATTGCCGGGCTGGCAGAGGCGGGATTAGCGGCTCGCTGGCTGAGTTGAGAACAAATCTCAAGACACGAGCCTATTCGCCCCCAGCGGCCATGTCAAGAACTTGGCGGGGCTTTTTCAGGCTTGATAAGCCCGGTCATGGCTCAAGACAGGTGTCCCAGTCTACTTCAACACATATAGCCAGGCCGATGCATATATCCAGCCAACAGTCCCCGTCAATCAATAATCTTATTGAGCGGATACTCGACAATTCCTCGCGCGCCGGCCGCTTTGAGCCGGGGAATGATCCGCCGGACGATCGACTCATCGAGCACGGTGTTCACGTCCACCCAGTTCTCGTCGGCCAGGCTGGAGATCGTCGGCTTCTGGAGGGCAGGCAGAAGCGACAACACGTGCGGCAGGCGTTCGCGCGGGACGTTCATCATCAGACCCACCTTGCCTTCGGCGTCGATGGCACCCCGGAGCATCAGAGCCAGATCGTCGATCTTCTGCTTCTTCCAGGGATCCTGGTAGGCCGTCTTGTTGGCGATCAGCCGGGTAGTGCTTTGCAGGATCTCGTCTACGATGCGCAGATTGTTGGCCTTCAGCGAACTGCCGGTCTCCGTCACTTCCACGATGGCGTCGGCCAGTCGCGGCGGCTTCACCTCGGTGGCCCCCCAACTGAACTCGACCTTCGCCTCGACGCCATGCTTCTTGAGATATTGCTGCGTCAGCCCGACTGCCTCGGTGGCGATCCTCGCACCCTGGAGGTCCTTGACCGATTTGACCGGCGAGTCGTTCGGCACGCACAATACCCAGCGCACCGGGCGGCGGCTGACCTTGGAGAAGACCAGCTCGGCCACTTCATGGACGTCGGCCCCGGTTTCGACGATCCAATCGTGACCGGTCAGGCCGACATCGAGCGCTCCCTGCTGCACGTAGCGGGCCATTTCCTGGGCGCGGATCAGCGTGCATTCGATCTCGTCATCGTCAATCGAGGGAAAATAGCTCCGCGAAGGGAACGTAATCTTATAGCCGGCGCGGCGAAATAGTTCGCCCGTCGCCTCTTGAAGGCTGCCAGCGGGAAGGCCGAGTTTGAGTGTTTGTGACATGGGGAGCCTGTAGCTTTCAGCGATCAGCTTGTCAGCGATCAGCCGGTCAGATTTCTGGCTGACCGCTGACAAGCTGACCGCTGATAGCTACCTTATTTCTTCTGATAAACCTTTTCTGGATCAAACACTTTGGTTCCTTCTTCCACCAGGCCTTCGGGCGTAACTCGGCTGAAGAAGCAACTCCGATAGCCTGTGTGGCAGGCGGCATCGCCGATCTGGCGAACTTTCAGCAGGATCGTGTCGCGGTCGCAATCGAGCCAGACCGATTCGACCTGTTGCACATTGCCGCTCTCTTCCCCTTTGCGCCACAGCTTGTTGCGGCTGCGGCTGAAGTAGACGGCCCGGCCTGTGCGGAGGGTTTCCGCATAGCTCTCTTCGTTCATATACGCCATCATCAGGACGTCGCCCGTGGCCGCATCCTGGGCAATGGCAGGCAACAGGCCGTCCCCTTTGGTGAAGTCAGGGTTGTCCGAGGGGGCGGGGGCGCTCAAGGCGGGCTATGTCCTGGAAGGCTAAATGGCACTGTTGGAAACCCTTGAGGATAACTCCCCAGGACGGGTCTCTCAAGTCGCCCAATGGCCGCCGCAATTCGAGGCTTATCTCGCACGACACCCGGAAGCATGGAAAGGTTCGGACATGTACTTGGCGGCCAGTGTTCAGATTGGATCTTGCCGCCTTGCGGCGCTCCACCTTTCAAGATTGCCGTTTGGGGTTTGCAAGATCACGGTGCAACCGACTCAGGAGCAGGCGCTGAAGTGCTCGAATGTGCAATGAATTCATAGTCCTGGCACTTGGTCGTCAATGTCATCGGGAATTTCATCCTCTTCATCAGCGGCAACGGTGTCATCCGATCTCGCGATTCGAACAAGAACTCCGCCAATAGTAAGCTCGATCGAATCTCCGCGATCGACCGCGGTCAGTGGTGGTAAAGCAGCCGGCGCGGCAGCAAGCAGGGACTGAATCGGCTGTCGAACATATTGTTCCAAGAATCGCCCCATGACTTCGCCTGCCTCCGCCTCCAAATGTTTCCACGCCGCGTCGCCAATATAGGCTTCACCGCCGTTCGCCCGGAAAGCCTCTTGAAGTTCCGTCAGGCGTGGATTTGGTGTTGGGTCGAGGACGACCAAGATCGGCCGGAATCCACTAGCCTGGCAATCCGAAGGAAAGCCAAGCTCTTCAGACCATCGACCCTGTCCAGAGGCCGCGATAGTCAGCCTGATTTTGAACTCGTAGGCGTCTTGCTCGCGCACACAATCAACTTGCCGTCCCTTGGACGGATTGTCTCGCCTGCGCACCGGGCTCTTCTTCGCGCTGGCTGGAGTCCCGCCAAGGGCAGCCGCGAAGATGGGCTCAAATAGATATCCGGTCAGTTGAGCGGCCCGGTTGTCGATATCAAAGAACCATTTTCGCCACTGCATGAGCGGGGGAAGTGCCGCATCCGGCACGGTCCCGTACTGAAGAAGGCCGCGTGGGCCGACTTGATCCATTGTCGGAATGGCTTGCGTCTTCAGCACGAGTTCGTATTTCAGTCGTAGCTTGTGAACCCAGGCGAGGCAGGAAAAATACGTGTCGGCGTCCATCACCAATCCGGTAAGTCGCTCGAACAATGGCAGGAACGGCAATCCGGCGATTTCCCGATCAGCGAGTGGTTCCTGCCCAAAAAACGGGATAAGGCTGCGCGGGAGTTCTGGAAACTGAGTGGCGAGATTCAGATCTTGAACTTCAATCGCAAGCAGGTAACAACAAGCCGCTTCCGTAAGCGCGACGCCCTGTTTTCCCGCACCCAGTGCGCGAGCTTTTTGCACGATTGCCATTTGGGCACGACTCAGTGCCATAGTAGCCTCTGTTCGGCTCGGCGACCGTACCTTCTTGCAACCTTTCTGCTGACCTCATTCAGAATCGGACTCATGCCAGTCGAAAGCGTGGGCGTGAAGCTCAGTAGTGCGCCCGGGTTCCCGTCGTCAGTTCTCCCGCGCAGGTCATGCAATAAGGTTCTCGCAATTACCTCGGCAAGATGTGGGGGTACGGCGTTCCCAATTTGCTGTGCGCGGTCGCGCCGCGAACCGACGAAATCGAAATCGTCGGGGAACGTCTGGATGCGGGCACATTCTCGCACCGTCAGCGGGCGGTCCTCCGCGGGATGTAGGAACTCATTGATCGCTGCGCCCGTGATCGCCTTGGAAGGTTCATCGGCCCGAAGCCGGCGCAGACCGGCCGGCGCGCCCCCGCGTTTCTCGACGGGTGTGCCATCCATGACTCGCCGGAATGCGCGACGTTTGTAGCTCTCGTGCCATAGTTCCTCGGGCAAGTCACGCATTCGCTGGCCCGGTTTTAGCCGCCGCGCTCTTTCGATGTCGAGTCCCTCAAGTGCCGTGTAACCGTGATCGTTGCCATCGCTTCCAATGTCGGCGAGGGGAAGTCCATAGAGTGCGTCAGAAACGGACGGGGTTGGTGGCAGATGCGTTCCTCCCAAGCTTGCGCCGGGCGCTCCGTGCGCGCTGTGAGTTGACGCGGGAAATGTTGGATCCCAACCCAAGCCGCCAATGCCCAGTACCCGTTTGCGGTGCTGCGGCACTCCAAAATTCGCAGCATTTACTTTCCTTAAATGGACACGATAGCCGGCCTCAATCAGTGGGTCCAGCAGGGCAAAGACAAAACGGCCCGCGGCACCCGTGAGGAACCCCTCGACGTTCTCAAACACAAACGCTGGCGGGCGGTGCGCGGCGATGAGCCGGGAATATACTGCGACCAGTGAGTTCCTAGGGTCGTCATCGCGCCGTGAGCCGGCAGACGAAAAGCCCTGGCACGGCGGTCCACCGATGAAGACTGTGGATGAGGGAAGCTCCAAGTCGTCGTTGATCGAAGCGCAGCGAACGTGTTCGCCCAAATTTCGCTGGTAGGTCTTAACAGCGCAGTCCCAGTTCTCGTACGCCCCCGCCGCCTCAAAACCAGCCTTAAGAAATCCGAGCGTCATTCCACCCGCGCCGCAGAACAGATCGATAAATTGCGGTTTCTCAATCATGTTCTCAATCATAATACATACCGGCTTCGTAGTGCGAGCCCTGGAGGATGCGGTCAATCCCCTTCTCGCAAATCGGCTACGGCGCAGTACAGCGCGCCGAGCAATGCCTTCTGGATCGCCTCGTTGCCTCGGAGAACTGCGACTGGACTTTGGCGTGTGGAAGCACTACCTAAGCGCAAACCGTGCGTTCGGGAAGGTGGTCTCAGGCCTGCCGCGAAGCAAGATTGGTTGGCGGAAGCGTCTGGCGGAAAAACCGAAACATTCTCCGCGCTCAATCGTCGATCAGCGCCGAGTCCACCCGACGCACTCGGCGGGTCGCGCGGCGGACCACGCCCGTGCGGCGGTGGCCTCCGTCTCCTTCGACGAAGAAGTAACCGGCCAACAACCGGTAGAAGAGCAGCAGGACGAAGGCCCCTGCGGTGGCGACGACAAAGCCCACCACGCTGATCGGCTTGACGCGCATGGCCGGGACGAAGAACGCCAGGATGCCGCAGCCGATGACCGCTCCGCCGATCCCCATGAGCAGCGTGGCCACCGCCCCGCCAGGATCACGACCGGGCATGATCGCTTTGGCTAACAAGCCCACCAAGGTGCCAAAGCCAATCCAGACCAGGACCACCGTGGCCCATTGCTGAACTACTTCCGGGAGTTGCAAGCTTTCCATGGCAGGGTTCTCGAAGAGGAGGTTGAACCGTAGGCCGGGCTTCCTTGCCCGACGTTGTTTCTAAGACGGGCTGGGAAGCCCATCCTACATTCAAGACGGGCTGGGAAACCCGTCCTGCGCTAAGCCGACAGCAGTGCTGGCGGCCCTTGGGGGCGGGCAGCGTAACAATCGGTATCTTCGTTATCGGCCGCAAGGTACACCCGCATGGAATCGTTTCTGCGCTCTTTCTGCGGGCTTCCGACCCCGGTCAGCTCGAACTCGGCTCTTTATGGGCCGTAAGGTTCAACAGAGCCTCGCTGGGATCGGCACGACAGGCGTCTTTGGCATCGGTCGTGCAATTGTCCAAGTCGGCTCATGTGGAAGCTCTGAGCGTCGGGTGCAGTTCATGCCCCCAGCGGCCCGATGGTTCTTGGAGCATGTGTGCGGGGCCAAGTGAAGCAAGGAACTATCTCCTTTGAAAACCACCACCGAATCGCTTAGCGTCTTCTTGCTCGTCCGCAATGCCCAGGCTCGCTTGGCCTGTGAGGTCGAGCGCCTGCTGGAGACGGCGGCGGAACTGACCACGCGGTTCGAAGTGGTGATCATCGACGACGGTTCGACCGACGCGACGGAAGAGATTGCCTGGGAACTCAGCGCACGCCACGCCCAAGTGGAGTTGATCCGGCAGCCGAAACCGCTGGGGCCGGTCGTCGCACTCCGGGCTGGGTTGGCCTTCACCTCGGGGCAATGGCTGTTGGTCAGCGACGGGACGGGTGTGGCGTCCGATGAAGCGCTCTCGGCCTTGTGGCGGCAGCGTCACGGCGAAGGCCAGCTTTACAATCCGGCGGCGTCCGCGGATTCGGGTTGGGTTCAGCGGCTGCTGAGACCCTTGCGGGGTCAGGCCGCTGCCGCGATCCAGCCGGCCTGCGCCAAAGGCTGGCGGCTGTTGCGCCGGGCGGAACTGGCCGATCTGGCTCCCACAGCAGCCGGCACGGGCAGGTCATATCTCGATCGGCCTCGGACGCCTCGCGCGCCGCTCACCACGCCGACGGCAGACAATCGCAGTGCGGCTTGGCATAATGCCACAGTATGAAACTCCATGTGGGACTGATCGGCACAGGAGGCTGGGCTCAGGTCCACCTTTCGGCGCTTCAGGAAAGTCCCTACGTCGAGCGAGTCA
>JAIOPX010000240.1 GCA_021413705.1 Planctomycetota bacterium
TGCCAGATAGCCAGTGCATCGCGACGGAGTTGTTCAGGGTCTCGATTCTGCATGGGTTAACCGTAGCACCTTGGCCAAACCCCTGATAGGATAGTCGAAGCGGCGCAGGGGATCGCGGGTTTCTCGTCTGGAAGCGGTTTCCTTGAGCGTCGGCATACCCGGTCCCGTCGGCGGTCGCCATGCTGTTGGAACAACTCGGACCTTATCGCATCGGCCGGCAACTCGGCAAAGGGGGCATGGGCACCGTCTATGCCGCCGTGGACACCCAGACCAATGCGCCCGCGGCGGTCAAAGTGCTGGCCCCGCAATTGGCGATGCAGGCCGGCTTCCGCGAACGGTTTGAAGCTGAAATCGAATCGCTCAAGAAACTCCATCATCCGAACATCGTGCAACTCTTTGGCTACGGCCAGCAGGAAGAGGTGCTGTTCTATGCCATGGAACTGGTCGAAGGGATCAGCCTGGAAGATGAGCTGGCCCACGGCCGCCGTTTCGACTGGCGCGAAGTATGCCAGATCGGCATCCAGCTCTGCCGGGCATTGAAGTTGGCCCACGATCATGGCGTCATTCATCGCGACATCAAGCCGGCCAATTTGCTGCTGATGCCTGACGGCAATGTGAAGCTCACCGATTTTGGCATTGCCCGGCTCTTCGGCAACACCGGGGTGACGAGCGAAGGGGGCGTGCTGGGGACCGCCGAATATATGGCCCCGGAACAAGCCGATGGCCGGCGCACCACGCACCACTGTGATCTCTACAGCCTCGGCGGCGTAATGTACGCGCTGTTGGCCGGTCGGCCACCGTTCCGCAGCCAGTCGCTGTTGGAAATGTTGCAGATGCAGCGCTACTCGACGCCGGAGCCGGTGCGACGGTTCGCCCCCGATACGCCGGAAGAGTTCGAGCAGATCATTATGCAATTGCTGGCCAAGGAGCCGCAGGAGCGGTTTCCCAATGCGCTGCTGCTGTCACGTCGCTTGGAGGCCATGCAGCGCGGGTTGTCGTTGCACAACGATGGGCCCGAGGGAAACGGAGCAGGCACCGCCCGTCCGCGCCCTGCGCCCCGGCCGGTGCGGGCTACCATCGCCGGCGACCAAGGTGGCGTTCACGTCAGGTCGACGCAGACCGGCGCGGCGACGCCAGCCTCAGCAACCTCCGACTTCAGCGTTGCCGGCGCATCGTTTGACGATGAATCGGTGCTGGAATTGCAGACTCCCAGTCCAGTGGTCGCCACCCGGTTCACCACCTTGGAAGAGGAGCAGCGCCGCGAAGCGGAACTCCAGCAGCAGAGGCGCGAACCGCTGATGACGTCCACCACGGTGCTGTTGGTGTTGACGCTCGTGGCCATCGTGGGACTGGTCATCTACGCACTTCAGCCGCCGTCGGCCGATACCCTATACGGGCGCATCGACACTGCCGCGTCGGCCAATGACAGCCGGAAACTTTCGGAGTCCAAGGACGATGTGGCCCGCTTTCTCAAGCTCTACCCTGGCGATTCTCGGGCCGGCGAAGTGCAGGCGATTCAAGCCAGAATCGATTCCGCCAAAACCGGAACCTCGACACTAAGCGTGGTGCAGGCCAAAATCCTCGTGCGCCGACATCCCCTTTCGCCCCTGGGCAATGAATATCTCGAAGCGGTCAAGCTGGGCGAGACCGATCCGGCGAGGGCTTTGGTGCGCTTGCAAGCGATCGTCAATCTCTACGGTCATCCGGAGAAAGAGTCGCCGGGCATTCGCGACTTCGTGGAAGCCGCCCGGGCGCAATTGCCGGCCTTGCGCGAGCGCGTCGATGCGCTGACCTTGGAACGCCGAGCACTCATCAACGACCGCCTCAAGCAGGCCGATGCGATTGCCGAGAAAGATCCCAAGCAGGCGACTCGCATCCGCCAGGCAATCGTGGATCTGTACCAGGACGAGCCCTGGGCGGCGCCGCTGGTGGCCAAAGCTCGCCAGGCGCTGGTCGGCAAGGATGGCAGCGCCCTTCTTAAAATAGCTGAACCTTGAAGTATCAGCGCCTTGAGCCGTCAGGGTAAAACCTCCATGCCCCAGCCCCCTGTCATTCTGGAAGCCGCCGGACTACGTCTGTCGTTTCACGCATTCGGCGATCGGCTCGCCCATACCGTTGGGCTGGTCGTGGGTAATCGAGTCGTGCCCCTGTTGGCATCGGTCGAAGGAACGC
>JAIOPX010000248.1 GCA_021413705.1 Planctomycetota bacterium
GAACACGGTGTCTTTGAGATCCTTCTTGATTGCCCGCAGAATCAGATACTTGCGCAATTCCGCGTGCAGATGCGGCCGCGCCAGATGGAACATGTCGCCGAACTTATCTTCGAGGTGGCGGACGCGGGCCGTGGTATCGGGCAGCGCCCCCAGGCCCAGCCTTTCGCGAACAAAATGCAAGATGGCGTGCAACTCGGTTTCGCGCTCAGGCACCAGGGTGGCCGGTACGTCGAATTCGTTGGTCGTCAGCGCCGCCAGGTCAAAGACTTCCTCACCTTTGGTCTCCATGATTAATTGGTTGACCAACATATCGCGGAGCGTGATTCCGGTGATCTCCTCCAGCAGCGGTTCATTCTCCGCGCCGAAGAGGTTCAATTCGCGACAGACATCTTCAATATTGTTCTCCAGCAACAGAATACTTTCGCGATTGCCCCCTCGCTTGGTCTCGAACTCGTACAGGTCGAGCCGTTCCAGGAGCTTGCGATGGATTCGCAGCTCCAGGTCGGACATGATCGAACGAAGGTGGGCCTCTAAGTCGCTGCGGCTGATCGTGGTGGCGGCCTCAGACTCGAACGTCAGCGTGTAGGGCCAAATGCGCACTTTCGCGCCGGGGGCGAAAATGGCCGTCTGCCCTCCGAGGACTTCCGTGTCGCCCACAAGGCAACTATTGAGTCCGACATTCTCCAATTCCAGCCGTCCATCCACCCAGCGGACTACGGCGTGCCGGCGAGAGACCAACGGACTGGCGAGCACTAAGTCGTTCGAGTCTTCCCGACCGATGCGAATTTCCGCCGCGGCCAGCTCGACATGCGAACGCCGGCTTTCGCTGATTTTGTTGTACCAGACTTTTAATGTCTTAGACGCCATGGCATTCGTTTCGGGGAGGGTGGGGCCACACGGAGTTACTTAGGCGGCGCTGGCTCGGGGAGGAGCAACACGTCCAGGGGCCGGTTGTTTGTCTTGTCCAGATAATTGGTCACACGACTGGTCAGTGGGTCTAGTTGCTTGCCAGCCACCAACTTGCCTCGTATGGTCAATACATTCTCCTGCATAGGGCGAACGCTTTCACTTCGCATGGTGTCAATTTCACCGCGTCGATTACCCACGCTCAGCACGTCAAACGGGCCGATGAGTTCGGTCGAGTTTTCAGCCGTGGAGCCAACGGGAGTGGGACCGACGCGCGGCAGCCGAAACATCACCTGCGTCTGGCCAGGAATTACCTGGGTTGAGACAAAACGCTTCGTATCCACCGGAACCCAGACGGCGACTTCATTTTTCTCCAGCGGCAGTTCACCCCGAGATACCGTCTTGAGTTCTTGGCGAAGAATGATGTCATCACCACCGTAATCCTGAGTGGCTTTGGAACCTACCACATAGCTTTTTTCCGTGTAGGCCACTCGCAACAAAGTTTTGGCATGTTTTTCAGGGATAACCACTTCGGCCAGATCCTCGGCCTTAAACTGTTGTCCTTGCTTGATGCTCTTATCTGGACGCACGGCGATGAATTTCACCAAGCCTTTTTGCTTGGATTGATCGGAAAGGTACTTCCAATTGACGACCCCGCCAATCAGCCCCAGCACAATGGCAATCACCAAACCTTGTACGCCCTTCATATCGCTTACCCGCCGGTGGCGGTGTCCGTGTTTGAAGTGATCAATCCCCGCAGGCCACCCTGGCCGTCGGGACCGAACTGAATATCAAGTTGTTTGCTTGTGGCTCCCTCGGTTCGGCTCCATCGCATCCGCCACACGCCACCATGGTCTGTCCAGTGTTCTGAGGTGCTGTATCCTGCCGCCTCCGCCCAACGATCGTAGAACTCTCGCCAGGCCGCGGTATCGGTCGTGGCGTTGCCTCCAAACGCGGCGACGCTCGATCCGTCCCGCTGCACACTGAGGATGGGCTCAGCGCCTTTGGGTAGGGGAACGCCCATAGAACCGTCGATCTTTGTCGGTCCGCTCCCGGCTTGCCTGGGTTGGGGGTGAAAAGCATAAACCACCCAGGCTCGCTGCGCCGTCCGCAGAGCTATTCCCCAGATTACCACGCGACGCTGTGGCCCCGCAACTTTTGCCCCCGGTAAAGTCTCTTCCGATGTTGCAGCCGTAATTTTCGTTACAACCGCCATCGGAATCGCTCCGGGCATCTCAAACAGTTCGGTGGAGTCGCCCAGGCGCTGCGCCGGGGTTTCCGAGGCAATCAGGCTCAGCAGCCTCGCTTCCGCCGGCTGCGGAGTCCCGGCGGAGACATTGGCGACAGGGTGTTGCGCTGCTTCACGACACAGCCGGCGCAGTTCGACAACGGCTGCCGTGTGGTCGCCGGTGGCGTGCGATTGCAACAGTGAAAAATGCTGGCTGCCGAAGTTGGCCGTCGCAGCATTGTTTCGCGCGTGCGGATTGGCGGGCTGCTTCGCAGGAGTCGAAGCGCTATTGGGTAGCGATGCCGGCGCCGATGCGCCGCGCCAGTATTCGCTCAATTGTTGCCCCAGCACGAGCATGATGAGCAACACGGCCGCGGTGGCAACGAGATTGACGGTCCACCGCGACACTTGCTTTGCCACCTGGGCAAAGCCGCCTGACGAAGCTGGAGCGGGGGGGCCGTCCAATGGCTCAGTGTCAGTTATCCCAGTGTCAGTTTTCCCAGAGGCGGGGGCGTGATGGTCGCGGGCCATGGGCACTAGGGACTGGTCAACTGATTGAGGAATGCTTCGAGTTGAGCGATCTTGGGATCGAGTTCCGCATGCAGCGCCGCAAGCTGGCCTTGGATTGCCGCGCGCTGCGCGGCCGGCAATGGCGGATCGGCATTGAGCAAGTTTTCGAGACGCTGCAACTCCCCCTTATAAAGAGACAGGTAAGATCGCGTCATCGTCTCCGGCACGCCGGCCACATGTCGTGGCGGCTGATTCACGCCGGCAATGCGCTCGATCAGTTGTGTGACCGGGCCGGCCAGCACTCCCTCCGCGTCGAGCCCGCAAAAGCTCGACAGCCGAGGATGAAAATCGGGACTTCCATGACCGAAACGAGGAAAATCGCTCTCTCGATCCAGCGGCGCCAGATCGGCCTGGTATGCGGCACTGTAGACCGCCACGACAGCGGCAATGTAGGCCTGCGACATCGTGGCCGGTGCTTTTGCCAGTTCCCACAGCACCTTGGTCCTTCGCTCGACATTGCCACTCATTTTGGTCGCATCATAGGTCCAGACGTCTTGCAGTCTTGAGAGGCGAACATCAATGTTTGCCCCCACCATCCGCGGCGGCACAGGGATCGTGCGCGTTAACTGGGCGCTCCCTTCCACGGCCCCACGCGAAAAATCCAACAGGTCCGTATCGACATTGGCGGCAGGCAACGGACCACGGGCGACGGCCTTGTTCAGGGCCGGCTCATCCAACACTGTGTAAGCCTGATCCGCGCCGATGCCAGCGGCCGCCGGCGGCTGCCATGACGGGGGCACCTCCGAGACCTGGCCCTGCCACAATGCATTGCGGGCTGCCGCCTGACCGGCGATCCGCCATGTCGAAAGCACGCCGAAATTGATAATCAGTGCCGTGATAAACAACAGAACCGGCAGCGCAAAGACCAGTTCGAGAGTCCCAACACCACGGCGGCTTTTATTGGTTTTGCAAGACATAATCATCGACTCGTAACTCAATCTCAGTGATGACTCAGTACCGAAAGGTCCGCGGGTGTAAGCGATCCCAAGTCCGGCAACGTAACATCCTGCGAAGGTTGCGCGGCATTGTCGAATACAGGCTGTGTCTGGAGCGCTGCGACCAGCGCAGGATGCGTCGCAGGCACCAGTTGAGTTCGCCAACTTTGGTTCCATAGATCCCAGTGAGTTGGGCGTCCCTCGCGCACCACCTCCCACTCCCCTTCACCACCTCCGCCTTCGCCGGGAGGAACGGGCGTCTGCGGATCGCCCAAGGGTGGAAGTTCAACGAACTCACCCGGCACACCACCTATCGGCATGCCCGGCGGTGTCCCACCTCCCCCTCCACCCTGGAATACGCGGATCAGGCGGTTCTGCGGAATAAACATCATCGACTCCGCGAACGCCATATTGTCTCCCACCACGGGCGTGCTGAACCACCTGGGTCCAAAGCCCGGCGACGGCTTCCAATAGACGACGCACATGTACGTATAACCCAACTCGAGGAAACCGTTGCGAGCCGACGACATTCCGTTGCTGGCCGTGCTCGCCCCTGGGATAATTAGCATCGGCAAGTTTTTGTCGACATTTTCCGCCAGCAATTGCTCCAGTTGCCCGCAAGTGAATCCACCCCAGAGGGACGAGAATTGCGACATTTTGCCGAGCGAACGAAAAGCGGCCATCGCTTCGGCGTTCCACTGGTTCAGATAGACGAAGGCCAACTGCCGCCGCTCCTGTCGGGCCTGCTCGCGGGCGGCTTCCGGCCACAGATAGCTGTCGGGTGACATCTGCTCTAAGGGATCGAGCGCTGGCAGCCCTGGTGCGCCGACATAGGCATCCGCGCCGGGCTGATTGACTTGTCCCAAGGGGTTCCAACTGTCGAACGCTGAAAGCCGCAGCGCGTCTCGGCTGGCTCCCATGAAGCGGGCCTGCATCGGCCCGCGCGTCGCTGAGATTGTGCCGTCGCGCATTAGCCCGTGGCGATTGGCGGCCTCGTTGGCAGCATACTGGGCCAACCCTGGCGTGTAGTCCAATACGGCCACTTGATATTCGCGAATCAATTGCCCATTGATGATCTCTTCCAGCATCGGGAGGACCGCTTCGCTGGAAGCGGTGGCCCAGGCCAAATAGCTGCTGACCATCTTTTGCTCGTCCGGCACTTTCCGCTGGATCGCCGGCCCCAGGCGCTTGAATTTTTCAAAATCGGATTGGCCTAAGACTTGGCCTGCTTGGTTCCACGCGGCCAGGATCTCCGGCACCAGCAGTTCGGTGTGGCGATCGCGGGCTTCCCGCATGAAGGCCGTCAGGGCGAACGTGTCGCAGAGGAGGTGATTGGTAAAGGCCAGTGTATTCATGCCGCGCGACATGACCACGCCACCGCTATAGGTAGCGGCATCGGCGGCGTTCTGCATCTGCACTTTGTTGTTCACTTCACGGCCGACGTTCATCACCATGCCCAGCAGCATGGCCATCAACAACACGGCAAAGACCGAGAGGATGCTGATCGTTCCCCCTTCGTCTCTATGCAAATCCAACGGCAGACGGAAAGCGCTTCCCCACAAGCGCGCACCACTCCCCTTCAGCATTCGGGATCGCTCACTGGCACCTGATCCCTGAATCCTGATCCCTGGCTTACAGCGGTAATCCTGTGCTGAGGTGGTCATAGCGAAGCATCGGTTTTTGCCCCTCGTTGCTCATCGTGGCCGATGCGCGGACCGGCCAGACGAGCGTGCTGTTTCTCTCAGTGATCGGCGTCACAGTAATGTCCGCCGGCGGAGTTTCCTGGAAATATCGGGCCAGCATTCGACCCGGCCCGGGTAGCAGGGCCATATTGTGCGTCACGGTAACGGTGATCGAATCCTTGTATCCAATCTCATTCGGATAGAACTGGCCGATATCCTGCGGAACATCCCAGGGGATCAATTCCGGCTCGACCGAGGGATGGAAAACTCGAATATCTACCGCCGTATTTTGCAGGCTATAGGCCAATTTGTTGGCCAGGCGGCGGCTGATGGATGCATCGCCCTGGCTGGCCGGCACGAGCGAAGCATAAGCCCGCTCGATGGCGTCGATGGCCACATTGCCCAGGTGGCCCCGATCCGAGCCATCAAGCGTGTCGCGCGAGGGAGCAATCGACATCAGCGCCTGGGCAGCCGCCATCTGAACGCGAAACGCTTTGTTGCTGCCGGGTGTGACGCGATAGTACGTTCCATCGGCGGCGGGATCCTGTTGACCGTCGAGCACCAAATCGCGAATTTCATTGCTTCCCTCGTCGCCATCGACCATGGTCGCCGGAATCCAAACCACGGCCGAACGAACGGCCGCCACGGCCGCATATTGAACGTAAATGCGGGCGATCATCATTTGGCTGACTTGCACGATGCCCATCAGGATCATGATGAACAGCGGCAGCGCCAGGATAAAGCTCAGGCTCTGCACGCTTCCCCCTTGGTCGCGGTGCAACAGCCGGAGCCGAGCGAGATTGAGTTGCGCGCCGCAGAGGCCCACGAGGATTCTGAGAACCAACAAAAGTGCGGCGATTGTTACCAATCCTGGCCAGCAGAGTTGAATTGTTGATTGCGGCATGATGGGCGTACTCGCTACAGGATCCGCAACGGTCCCAATAAGTTAAAGCGGACCAATATC
>JAIOPX010000064.1 GCA_021413705.1 Planctomycetota bacterium
ATCGTCGGCATCTTAGAGCAGCCGCAGCAAAAACGGCACTTCGGCCAATACGTGGATGATGGCCACGCTGAAATACACATCGCGCGTCAAAGGATAGTCGGCCAAGAACCCGGCCCACAGTGTGAGAATCACGGCGGCACCTATCCCCAGCACTGCGGCCAGGGCGATCTTCCAGGCCCGCGAGCGCACTGCCAACGGCACCTTCTGCAAATTCCACGGAGTCGCTCGATAGGTAATGAGCGGAATGGCGACAATCCACACGGCATAGTGCAGCGTTTCCAAAAACACATGCGATGCCACCAACAGGCGTGTCGAGATGCCGGTCAAAATGCTTGCGCCGGCATGTTCCGTAATCTGGAAGGTTAAGAGATCCTCACCCGGCAGATCGGCCGTTCCGGCCAGCCGCCACCAAAGCACCATCAGCATCAGCGGAACCAACGCCAAGGTGCAGCGATAGGCGCGATGCCAGCCAGGGCGGCGGCGGCCCAATTCGCGATCGAAAAACCAGAGCGCCACCAAAGGGTGGGCGTAGACCAGCCCCAGACTCCAGGACAATGGCCAGAGCCAGTTGGCTGCCAGAAGAACCAATCCCGCCGGCATCACCCAGTTCCAGCGGCGGCGTCCCGATTCACGTTGCCGCAGGTGGACCATGGTCAACACCCAGCCGATCAGCAGTGAGTTCCAGAGCGCCACGCCGGTGAGCCAATCCGCCGGCTGCCAGTTCCATGTTCGGCCGATCACGGGCAACAGCAGGCTGGCCGCTGCCAGAGTGACCACGCCGGCAATGCCCGAGGCGTAGTACACCCAGAGCTTGCCCCAGCGAGCTGGCATCCGCGACATGAAGTAACGACCGAATCCGCGCGGGTGAGCGGCACCGAAGGTGATAACGTGGAAGTAGCCATAGAGCAATCCAACGACAGGGTGCCTGGGGCAAGTGGAGCGCCGCCCCAGACGTAATTGCTCACCGAGTCCCGCGAACAAACTGCACACTATCTCCCTGCTCAACAATTTGAATCACAACGCGTGCCCCCCCTCCGCCTTGCGAATCGACCTTGTCGCGCGGCGGTGCGGCGGACAGGATTTCCGACACGCCAAGCGTGCAAACACTGAAGGCCACCACGAGCGCCACGACTTTGACGCTAAGGCTCTTGTTGCGCAACAGCACAACGCTCGCTACCGCCAATGACATGGCCACGCCGGCAACAATCGTTCGCGTGTGATCCTTGGATTGCCCGATTTGGTCGGCTTCCTCCGGCCCGCCTGCATTCTTCCGCCAGCCGGCCTGCTCAAGATAACGGCGCGGGATAACTAGCTTGCTCGTGGAGGCTTCGGCGTCTTCGCGATACGTCAGTGGAACGCCGGCATCCACTTGCGGGGCCGGCTCCGAGATCGGCGGCCGTGGGCGAGGACGCGGCCGTCCGCCGCCGCCATTGGGAAGTAGATCGGCCAGCGCCGCACTGTCCGCCGCCAAGAGCGCTGCGACGGTGACGAGGATCAGCAAACCGAAAACTTGTTTCATGGCAAATCTCCTGAATTCAGCGGCTCGGAAACGAGGTATGTCTTCGCGGCATTCTATCCGGTCCTGATTGCGGATAGAATCTCACTTGCGTTTGACGCAGGTTCGCGCTTATTCGTTCCGCAACAGAGCCGTGTCTACCCCAACTTTGTGAACGCCCCGGTCAAACCCATGACCGCCACCCAACCCCGGATTGAAATCGTCTACTGCACCGGTTGCCGTTGGCTGCTGCGCGCCGCCTGGGTGGCCCAGGAATTGCTCACCACGTTCGAGGCCGAATTGGGGGAAGTCGCCTTGGTACCGGGAAGTGGCGGAGTGTTTGAGGTGCGAGTGGCGCAGGACTTGGTATGGTCGCGGCAAGCGGAAGGGCGGTTTCCAGAGATGAAGGAACTCAAGCAGCGAGTGCGGGATCTTATTGCCCCACAAAAGGATCTGGGGCATTCGGATCGACCGAAAGAGCCTGCCTGAGACAGTCCCCGGCCTCAGATGCCAAGCAGCGCGTAGATGCGGTCGTCGGCCAGGCTGTCGGCTATCAGATCCACGCCTTGAAAATTGTGCCGCAGGCTGTGGCCGCCGGGCACGGCCACCACCACAGCTCCCGCCGCCACCGCAGCATTGCAACCGTTCTGGCTGTCCTCCAACACAAGCATCTGCCGCGGCTGAATGCCAAATTGCGATGCGGCCTTGAGATAGACTTCCGGATGCGGTTTCCCTTCCACCACATCCTCGGCAGTCAAAATAAATTGAAATCGCTCCAAAAGCTGGCAGCGACCAAGCACGTCGTACACAAACTCTCGCCCGCTGCTGGTGGCCACGGCTTTCGGAATCGCGTTTCGCTCCAAGGCATCCAACAGCGCCAACAACCCCGGCATCGGAGCCAATCCTTGATCCAGCACGGGTACGAAAATCTCTCGCGATTCAGCAGCCAATTGCTCAACCGTGTCCACCAATGCGTGCCACTCGATCATGATCGCCAGCGCCTGCTGCGGCCGGCGGCCCATCATGGCGTCGAGCAACTCGGCCGTGAACGCCTTGCCGCGCCTGCCCAGCAGGATCCGCCCCACCTCCTGGTAGAGATCCTCCGTGTTGAGCATCAGGCCGTCGAGATCGAAGACCACGGCTTGCAGCGAGCGCTCTGTCATGAACACACATCCTGCAATACGCCACGCAAGGTCGCCAGGATCATACTGGTCGCCCCCCAAATCTCATGCTGGTCCAACGTGAAATGAGGAGAGCGAAATCGGATGCCGCCGTGCCCGATTCGCATCGTCGTGCCGACGCTCGCCGGATCCAACAAGCGCGAGAGTGGCAACTCCAGCACCTCTGCCACTTCAGACTCGCTAGGCACAAACGTCGGCCGCACGGTTGCGGCTGCCACCCAGGGCGTAACCAGAAAATCGGAGATGAACACGTAGAACTCCGGCAACGCGCCAAGAATCCGCAGATCGGTGGCCCCTACGCCCAACTCCTCGTGCAGTTCTCGCAGTGCCGCTTGTTGACTCGTTTCGCCCGGCTCGACCAAACCGCCGGGTAGCGAAATCTGCCCTGCGTGCGCCGTGAGCGTCGCCGGCCGCACAGTCAGCGGCAGGCACCACCCTTGCTCGGTGGGATAGAGCAGAATTAGCACCGCCGCCGCGCGGGCCGTGTGCAAAGGCGGACCGTGGTGGCGTCCATACCCAAGCTCGCTTTCGAACTCGCGAGAGGCAGTCAGGCACGTCCCCCGCGTCAGCCGAGCAGCAAGTTGCTCGGGCAATCGCGGGTCGGCAAAAGGATATTCGGACGGCAAAGCTGGTAGCGGATGGTTCGGCGCCAAAGACGTTTCGATCATGACCCTATATTATCAGATTGCTGGATGCCCAGCTTGCAGGATGCCTGCCCGCACCGTCATTTTCCAGACAGTGCCGAATCAGCGGGTGCTGGCGCCGGCTCTGCTCTCTCCGGCCGGTTTGCCGGCCCAGATTGATGAGCCGAGTCGCAACGTGCGATAGGATGGGGAAATTTCGGCGCGGCAGCCGGCTTCGCGACCGCCTGAACCTTCTCCCGTTCCGCATCGCGCAACACCCGGCGGCGGATCTTGCCGCTGGTGGTCTTCGGCAGCGCGGCCAGAAATTCCACGCGGCGCGGATATTTGTACGGAGCCAGCCGGTCCTTGACCCAATGCTGCAATTCCTCCGCCAGATCATCGCTGGGTGTTCTGCCGTTGCGTAGCACAACAAACGCTTTGACAACCATCCCACGCAGCGCATCCGGGCTTTCGACCGCCGCCGCCTCCAGCACCGAGGGATGCTCCACCAGGCAGCTTTCCACTTCAAACGGCGATATCCGATAGCCGCTGGCGTTGATCACGTCATCGGCCCGACCTTGGAACCAATAGCGCCCCTCCGCATCGCGAACCAAAACATCGCCGGAGTAATACCAATTGCCCCGAAAAATCTCGGTCGTTTGCTCGGGCTTGTTCCAGTACTCGCGCATCATCCCAGGATGCGAGTCGCGCCGCACAACGAGCACTCCCTCCTGCCCGTCCGGCACATCGCACAGTTCTTCGTCCACCAGTCGAATGTCGCACCCTGGAGCTGGCCGACCGCAACTGCCAGGCAGCACGTCGTCACCCAGGCGGTTGAAACAATAGACCATGCACTCGCTCATGCCGATGCCGTCGAGCGGGGCGAAGCCCAACACGCTGCGTACGCTGCTGATCGTGTCGGGAGGCAAGGGTTCGCCGGCGCTCACCCCGTGTCGCAGACTTGCCAGGCTATCCGCATTCGCCGTATCGGCCACTAGCATCCGGTAGATCGTCGGCGTGCCGACAAAGTTGGATATCTGGTATTTGGCGATCAACCGCCGCCAGGCCGCCGGATCAAAGCGACCGTCCACCTGGTGGAATAGCACCGCCGTGATGCCGACGCGCATCGAGTAAAGAAATGTCGTGGCCACCGGCAGCAACCAACCCACTTCGGCCGGGCAAGCGCACACGTCGTCATCTCGGTAGTCGTGCCAGTGGCGAATCAACGAATCGTACGAAATAGGGTAGCGGTGATAATGCACCACACCTTTGGGGTCGCCGGTGGTGCCAGACGTGTAGGCGATGAAAGCCACTTCGTCGCTGGCCGTGTCGGCCGCAGTGAAACTGGTTGACGTCTCACCAAGCAACTGCCAAAAATTGTGTCCTGGCGTGGCAGCGTCTGTCGCTTCTTCACCGGCAGTGACAATCAGATGCTTGCAGTCCGGCGCGTCGTTTTGCGCCTCCTCAAGTTCATCCACCAAGTCCGCCGTCGTGATCGCAGCCACTGCGCCGGAATCCTGCAGCCGGTAGGCAATCTCCGCGGCGCGAAACTGGGTGCTGGTGGGAATAAACACCGCGCCCAGTTTGGCGATCCCCAGTGCGGCAATGTAGAACTCCGGCACATTGGGCAATCGCAGCAACACGCGATCGCCCCGGGCCACTCCCAACTTCGCCAGCGCCGCCGCACAGCGATTGCTCAACTCGTCCATCTCGGCATAGGTGAAGCGACGCGTGGCGCCCAGCGAGTTCTCCCAGATCAAGCAGACTCGCTCGCCGCGCCCCGCGGCCACGTTGCCTGCCGTCAGGGCTGCGCCCAGATTGTAGCGCTCCGGTATTCCTGCCCAGGGATTGTCGTGCGATACAGTCATGATTGATTCTCAGCTCCGCGGAGGCCCCAATTCGTAAATTGCGAACGAATTGTTCCGATAGATGCAGAATAAATCAATACGAGCATCGTTGGGCCCCAGCAGATAATCGGCCCCATGGGCGCGTCCCAGGGCACGCAATTGCTCTGCTGGCAGCCTTGTGGGAGGCTGCCAAGCGCCCGGCGGACCGTGAATATCGACCAATCGGTTCCACCACTGCACGATCGAGGCTGCGTCCTGCGGCATTTCTTTCCAGGTGGCAACTTCCGGCCTTTCGGCATACCACTTGAAGGTCTGCGACCCGGACGGGGTCATAAACACTGACCCGGGTTTGGTTCCCCTCGCTGCTTCGCACACCTCGAGCCAATCGTCATAACGCTTCGCCGTGGGGATCATGCGTACATCTCCCCCCGGAATACTCAGCGTCGTCCGCTCGTACGTTTCCCAAACGAGAGGCAGGCCACCGACGCACATCGCGAGTGCGAGCGCGGCCGTAGCCCATGCCGGCCTCCGCGGTTGCAGTTCCGCCAGAGAGGCGACGATGGCCAGCGCTGCCCCCACCGGCACCATCGTGTCGGCCAAACGAAACCAATAGAAGCGCAGCAGCCAAGCCGTTTCGGCTCTGGCCCCGAGCATGTCAACGCCGACTTCGCAAATCAACAACCCCACGGCCGCGATCAACAGCGAAGCCACCACGAACTGCTTGCAGCGCCGCTGGCTGTCGGATATCGACTGCCTGCGCCACAGCCCGAGGCAGACGACCGTCAGCGCGAAGAACCGCCACGCAAAGAGCGTGGGGACACCGCCGAGGATGAAAAAAGCAGCGGGATTCAGATGATGCGGCAGCCGATGGAACACCTGAATCTCCGCCGCCCGCAGAATAATCGAACGGTCGGTTCCATAATCCAGTTGTAGCGTGGGTACGATCCCCACCAGCGCGATCAGCACCGCGAAAAAGATGCTGGGGAGCATCGGTCGCAGTGTCGACCGCTGGGGATCGCTGCGCGAACTAAGCCACACGATGCCTGCCGCCACGATCGACCATCCACCCACGAGCACATGCAATGCCGTGGCCATCCCCAACAGCGGCCACACGCGCAGCCAGCGGCCGCGCACGATTCCTTCCAGCGCCAGGAACACCAGCGCATAGGCAAATCCCTTGGCCTCGAATCCGCCGACCACCCATTCCCCCGCCATGTGGACGCGCGACGTGAACACGACCATTAGCGCCGCCGACAGCACCGACCACCAGGCGCCCGGTGCCACCGCCGCGCTCAGCCGCCGCCAACTCCAGGCCAGTGCAAAATACGTCAGCACGCGCCCTACAATCGCCACCGTGGCTAGCGGGAGCCACAGCGTCCACCAGCCGCAGGTCCAATAGAACACGGCGTGCGGATCGGCCGAGTTGAGGAACAAGTCACCCTGGCACCACTGCGGGTTCCAATAGTGCTTGGCCTTGGCCAGATAGTTGGTCTCATTGACCGCTGGCGGTTGTAGTCCGGCATGGACGAGGAAGACGGCAAAGATCAGGACGACCTCGGCCACGATCTGGAAACGCGTGGGCCGCGGGGATGCGGATGCTGCGGCAGCGTCGTCGCTTGTAGATTCAGATTGCGTCACAGTAAAACGGGCGAAACAGGGAAATGATCGGCCAAATAGGGTATGCGCAGCATGCCAGGGACTGGATTGCGAAAAGACTCGACTCAGCCGGGTTCCAAAACGGTGGCAATTTGTTGACCACGCCTTGGTACTACAGTTTCAATCCATTGACTCGAGATATCTATTGTAAATACTCCAACTTGCTTTGTCCCCCGGCGTCCACTTGCCAGCACGCGCGGACGGCCCCTATGATTTGCCTGTCTTGCTGTCCGCGCTCTCTTTTCCGCCGAGGCGTTCTTCATGTCGTTTACTTCACCCGGCCAACGGCTTCGCGAAGCGGTGGCTCACAGCGCGATCGTTGTGCCCGGCGTCCCCAGCGCGCTGGTGGGCAAGTTGGCCGAGCAGCAGGGTTTTGACGCGGTCTATCTCTCGGGGGCGGCCCTGTCGGCCTCGATGTTGGCCCTGCCGGACGTGGGGCTGCTCACGCTGACGGAACTGGCTCAGCAGGCGAGCCATCTTTGCCGCGCGGTGGAGATACCCGTCATGGTCGATGCCGACACCGGCTTCGGCGACGTGATCCATGTCGAGCGGACGATCATCGAACTGGAAAAGGCCGGGGTGGCCGGCATTCAAATCGAGGACCAGGAGTTTCCCAAACGGTGCGGCCACCTGGGTGGCAAGTCGCTGATCGACGTAGAAGCCATGTGCGCCAAGCTGCGGGCGGCTGACAAAGCGCGGGCCGATTCCAGCCTGGTGCTGATCGCTCGTACCGACGCCCGGGGCGTGACGAGTTTCGACGACGCCCTGGATCGCGCCCGCCGCTACCTGGATGCCGGAGCCGACTGGATCTTTCCTGAGGCGCTGGCCAACCGGAGTGAGTTCGAGCGGTTCGCCGACGAGATCGACGCGCCGCTGATTGCCAACATGACCGAGTTCGGCAAGAGCCCGCTCTTGTCGCTCACGGAACTGGCCGACCTGGGCTACGCCGTGGCCCTCTTTCCCGTGACGCTGCTGCGCGTGGCCATGAAAGCCATGGAAGCCGCCCTGGGTGTCCTGGCCGAAGACGGCACGCAGACCGATCTGCTCGACCTGATGCAAACCCGGGCGGAGTTGTATGAGTTGCTCGAATACGATCCGATGGGTAATGAAGATTCAGAAGGCCCAACATGAGCGAACCGGTTTACAGTCCAGGCCTCGAAGGGATCATCGCGGGCGAGACGGCGATCAGCACGATCACCGACGGATTGCGATATCGTGGCTATGACGCTGAGCAACTGGCCGAGCAGGGGACGTTTGAAGAAACCGCCTATGTGTTGCTGCATGGCGATCTGCCGACGGCCGACGAGTTGGCTGAGTTTCGCAAGCGACTGGCCGCCGCGGCCGTGCTGCCGACGGAAGTCATGGAGTTCCTGCGGCAGATTCCCCGCACGGCCCCGCTGATGGACGTGATGCGCAGCGGCGCGAGCCTGTTGGCCCATTGGGATCCCGACACAGCCGACAACAGCCACGCCGCGAATCTCCGTAAGGCGGAGCGGCTGCTGGCCCAATTGCCCGTGGTGCTGGCCGCCAGTTCGCGTCTGCGGCGCTCCAAGGAACCGGTCGCCAGCGATCCGTCCCTCTCGCTGGCCGGCAATCTCCTCTGGATGCTCAACCGCTTGCCGCCGACGCCCCAGGCCGTCCGCGCGATGGATATCTCGCTGACGCTCTATGCCGAGCACGAATTCAACGCCTCCACGTTCGCAGCCCGTGTGATCGCCTCCACGCTATCCGATCTGCACTCGGCCGTGGTCGGCGCCATCGGTGCTCTCAAAGGCCCGCTGCACGGCGGGGCCAACGAGCAGGTGATGCAAGTCCTCGAAGAAATCGGCAGCGTCGAAAACGCCGACACCTGGGTGCGCGACGCCCTGGCCCAGAAGCGGCGGATCATGGGTTTTGGCCACCGCGTCTACAAGACGGGCGATCCGCGAGCCCGCTTTCTCAAACCGTGGTGCCAGCAACTGGCCGCCGAGTCGGGCCACGAATCGCTGGAGCAGATGGCCGAAGTGATCGAGCGTGTCGTCGGCGAGCAAAAGAAACTCCCGCCAAATCTCGATTGGCCCAGTGCCCGGCTCTACCACTACCTGGGCTTGCCGGTGGAACTCTACACGCCGCTGTTCGTAGTCAGCCGAGTCTCCGGCTGGTCAGCCCACGTGATCGAGCAACTCGATAACAATCGCCTGATCCGGCCGCTGGGGCGGTACACGGGACCGGGGGAGAAGGATTTCAAACCGCTGGCCGAGCGCGGCACGCCTGGCACTGGTTGAAAGGTGCCGACGGAGTCTCGGCGTGACAGGACAAGGTTAGAACTTTTCAGCCAGTTAGCAGGGGAACTTCTGCGCGATTTAATGTGTGGTATTTGTGTCCTAAAATTCGGTGGTATTCTGCTGTGATCAGAAAAGGATTGGAAACGGGACGGTGGGGTTCATAAGACGGAACATAGTTCACTCGGACTCCTTCTTGTGAACTGCATTGCCTCTACCAATCGAAGTATCCCCATTCGGCACCACGGGACTCAAGATGTACGCGGATGTTAGCCGTTAGATGATCGTCGAGCATGCTGACGTAAACCATTAAAGTGAATGCATCATCGGAACGATCGGGACCGACCGCAAAAACCGTTCTCGCACCGTCACGCTCGCAGATCAGGTCGTGGAAATCTGCGTGATTGCGCCCAATCCACGAATCATCCTTTTGAGTGACGCTGATGCCGAGCAATTCCAATTCGGTGACAATATCAACACCTGCGTCGCGAGAAAAACGCAACTGGTGAAACGGCTCCATCCTCGGTCCTACAAAAGGTTGTCTGGTCGTCAATATGTCCGCAAGAAGAAGGCAGGAAAGGGGAACGCAGCGATTGCATCCATCGTAACCGCCCCTGGATAAATGTTCCAGTTCTCCGCCCAAGAGAAATGACGTCGCGGCGTAGTACCCATCACGCAACGCCGTGATGAGAATACCTGCCTGCGAACCAAGGGCCTTCAGACTCCCATCCTCAGTCCCGTCGGGACGAAAGAGTATAGCCTGGGGCGCCAGCCCCAGGGATGTGAGACAAAACCATTCTCTGAAGTTCCGGAGGAACGACATTGTTGGTCGCGGATCGTCGCTGGTTTGACACAATCTCGCATCGTTCGCACCTCGATGCCGCCCCGTCGGGGCTTTCATTGGTTTGGCAATCCGTTCCCTGGGGCTTGCGCCCCAGGCTACATCATACCGCCGCTCCGCGGCTGAGTCGTCATGGCGACAGAGATATCCTTGGCGGAAACTCACTAGGTGGCGGGCGCCCCATCGCAAACCCATCCATCGAGATCCAAATCCAATGCTACTTCTCATCCCGATGCACGCTCTGCGGCGAGAAGGCCGGCAGGCAGACGGCGATGTATTCCGCCCCGGGCGACTCGGGGGAACTGTAGCGCACCCATTGTCCAGGGTGCGTGATGATGGCCTGACCTGCGCGAACATCGTGCGAGCCGCCGAGGTGTTCCACGCGCAACATGCCGACCAGCACGATGGTGTACTCGGTGAACTCCGGCGTCTGCCCAGGCTCGACCCAGCCGGCCGGGCTCTTCATGTGAGCGATGCTCAGCGCCTCGGCCTGGGAGTTGACACGGCCGATATACTCGCGGATCACCTTGGGCACATTCCCCTGGGCGGCGATCTCGGTGGGACGTTCGATGAGAGTAGGCATGAAAGATGACTCCTTTGTTCTTCATACGCCGAAGGTGTTCCGTCGCGCAGCCCAGGGTAAGCCGCTGCGAGTACACGAGCAATGGCGCCACCCTGGGTGCGCCCACCCAACAACAAGTTACCCCGAAGGGGTTAAATCAACAATGAACCACCGTCCGTGCCCGATCTAACCCCTTCGGGGTAACCTATTTCAAACGCACGAAACCCAGGGTGCGCTGCGCGACCCTGGGCTGGGCGATGCAACCCCTACGGGGTAAAGACGCTGCTTGGTGCTTTCACGCCTACGCACTGCTTAACAGCCGCCGTTGTACGCATTCGTCGACTAGCACATTACCATTGGCGGCTGTCAAGCAGTGGCACGACCAGCCCAGCAAGCGGGATTAGCCTAAGATCCCCGGGAACTTTCCCCCATCCACCCACGTCTCACTAACGTGGCCGACGTCTTGGTCGGCCTGTTTTTGAAGATTGGCCTGATTGCACCTGGGAGACACTTTATGCGTACCCTTCGCTGGGTCGTGCCGGCCTTGCTCGGACTATCGCTCTTTTCGACCCAAACGGCCTGGGGACGGATTAAACTGGCCACCCTGCCTGTCCGCGAACGGGTGGAAATCCAGCTCGACAACGGGGCCGCCACGCTGGTCGAGGAAGAGCGGATCGTGCCGCTGTTGAAGTCCACGCCGCAGGCCGGGAACAACCAGATCGACTTTAGTTGGTCGAACACGCAGATCGACAAGGACTCGATCCAGTTTCGGCCGATTGGCATCCGCGAGGATGAAAAGTTCCGCCCCATCAAGGCGGCCGACGGGCGCGAGGAAGTGAGCGTCATCAATGTGGCCTACCCGCCCGGCGAGAACGCCCTGGTGTGGGAGGTCTATGCCGCCGAGGCCTGTGCCGTGAAGGTTCGCGTCAGCTATTTGATCTCGAACCTGTCGCGCACGTTCAGCTATCGGGCCGTGGCCGACAAGGCCGAAACGAAACTGTCGCTGGTGAACTACATCCTGCTGACCAACTACAGCGGCGAAGATTTCGGCAACGCCGGCGTCTGGGCAGGCTTTGGGCCGCGGTTTCTCAAACCAGTCGATCAGCAGCAGGACATCCGCATGCGACTGCACACGTTCGACACGGTGCCGATCCAGAAGACGTTCACATTCGACTGGTACACACACGGCGCGCTGAGTCCGGAAAAGCCGCTCGCCTCGCGCGTGCTGATGCACTACCAGCTCCACAACGACAAGCAGCATGGCCTGGGTGCGTTTCCGCTTCAAGCCGGCAAGGTGCGGATTTTCATTCAGGACGGCCGCGGCGGCGAGGCCTTTTTGGGCGAGGACTGGGCGAAACTCACGCCTCTGGAAGATAAATTGCGGCTGTCGCTCGGCGAGGCCCGCGATGTGGTCTGCACCCGGATCATCGCCGAGAACCGGCGGAACAATGTCCGCGGCAACCTGTTCGACCAGGAGGTGGTGATCAAGTATGAGGTGGAGAACTTCAAGGACCAGCCGGTGACGCTCGACATTGTCGAGCAGATCAACGCCTTGGCCCGGCAATATGGGGCCGATCCGCATGGCGACGCCCAATGGGAGATCGGCGGCAAGACGGCCAAGGAGTTCAAGTTCGATTACGAAAAAGGACGCACGCTGCCGAAGCTGAGCGTCAGCCTACCGGCGCGGCCGAAGGACAAGGACCAGAAGGTCGAAAAGAAGACGTTTGAGTTCCATCTGACAATCAAGAACCTGTGGTAGCTTGCGACAGCGAAGCAGGAATGTTGAACCACAGAGACACAGAGGCACAGAGAAAACGCGGAGAGGAAACACCAAAACATGACACCATTGACCACAATTCGCTTCTGGCTACCGACGTTGGCCCTCTGTTTGGCTTGGTCTACTACTGCCCCAGCAGCCAATGTTGATCTCACGACGCTCCCTCGACGGGCCACGGTTCAGCTTACGATCTACAACAGCGAAGACATCACACTCGTTCGCGAGACCCGCTTTATCACGCTCAAGAAGGGAGCCAACAAGCTCCAGTTCTCTTGGGCCGGTACGCTCATCGATCCTTCAAGCGTTGAGTTCAGGGCATTGGAACACGCCGCCGAGATCGATCTGACGGACACGGTCTTTCCCGGCCAGAAGCCGCAACACTTGATCTGGAACATCAATTCCCAGTTTGAGGGTCAGGTGCCGGTTGAAGTCACGTATTTCACCAGCGGCCTGTCGTGGCAGATGGATTACGTGGCGATCACGGATCCGGAGGAAGCCACGATGCAGTTCACTGGGCATGTCCGCGTCAGCAACAACTCCGGCGAGGAATATGAGAACGCCCAGATTCGATTGATCGTCGGCACGATCAATCTGGTTGAGAAGATTGCCGACCTGGCCCGGCGGCGAGGAATACCCGTGCCGCAGCCGGTTGCGGATGGGGGGAAGCGCGAAGAGTGGAACAGGATGCGGCGCGACGTGGCGAACGAAGCCTTTGGCCAGGCCGAACTGGCCGCTGCTGCTCCCGCGGGCGCCATGGCCCCCAAGGCGATCGTCAAAGAGGGACTGAGCGAATCCTTCATGTTCAGTGTCGCTGGCACGGAGACCATCCCCAACGGCTGGTCGAAGCGGATGCGGGCGGTCAAGGCGGATAATGCCAAGTTCGAGATTGTCTATCGGATGCGGGCGCATCAATACGGCCCGCGCCCAGTGCGGTTCTACACTTGGCGGAATGACGACGAACACAAGCTGGGTGACAGCCCCTTGCCGGACGGCCTGGTCCGCGTGTTCCGCGACACGGGCCGCGACGGCCTGAGCTTCCTTTCCCAGCAGCAGATTCGCTACGTGCCGATCAAGGCCGAGATCGAAGTCAATCTCGGCCCGGATGACTTGGTGGTCTACGAATCCGTGCGTTCCGACACCGAGCGGCTTAACTTCCACTTCAACTGGGCGGGCGGAAAAGAATGGGTGGACGGCTGGGACGAGCGAACCAAGTGGACCGACACGATCCGCAACTATCGCACCAAGCCGATCAAGCTCGAACTGCGGCGGATTTGGGATGGTGACTTGGATTACGAGTCGGATACCCCGACGAAGCTATTCGACTACCGCACGGCTGAAGTGACGCTCGATGTGCCGGCGCTCGGCAAGGTGGCCTACCCTGCCACGATTCTCTTGCACCAGGGTGTCAACGCCAAGCAGCAGCGGATCAACCTCAAGGAGAAGCGGTAGCAAAGATGACCAATCAGGTGCCGTGGGTGCCATGCCCACGTCAGAGAAATAAAAGTAACTGTTGACGGCTAAGAATGCGGTACCGGACCTTAATCCGATTACGTGGGCATGATGTTAGGGGTGAGGCTTACGATGTATTCTTTGGCCGACTCCATGCCCACGTAGCTCTGTTCCTAGGAACTCCCAAAGTGATTGACGCTCCACCCTATTCCCGAGTTCGCTCCAACGTGGGCATGGCACCCATAGCTTTGTTGGTAGTGATGGCGATATCGCTGGTGGGTGCTACCGCCCCGGCAGCCAACGTCGATCTGACTACATTGCCCCGGCGCTCCACGGTGCAACTTACGATCTACAATAGCGAAGACATCACGCTCGTCCGCGAGACGCGGTTCATCACGCTCAAGAAGGGAGCCAACAAACTCCAGTTCTCTTGGGCCGGGACACTGATCGACCCTTCGAGCGTTGAGTTCCGGGCACTGGAGCACGCTGCCGAGATCGACTTGGCGGACACGGTGTTCCCCGGCCAGAAGCCGCAACATTTGATCTGGAACATCAATTCCCAGTTCGAAGGCCAGGTGCCGGTCGAAGTCACCTACTTCACCAGCGGCCTGTCGTGGCAGATGGACTACGTGGCGATCACCGATCCAGAAGAAACCACGATGCAGTTTACCGGGCACGTTCGTGTCAGCAATAACTCGGGCGAGGAATATGAGGATGCCCAGGTGCGACTGATTGTGGGCACGATCAATCTGGTCGAGAAGATTGCCGAGTTGGCGCAGCGGCGAGGAATACCCGTTCCGGGCGAGGCCGACAAGCTGAAGGAGCTCCAAAAAGAGGTTTACCGATTTTCAATCGATGCTGCCGAGAAGAAGGCCCAGGAGGGCAAGGACGACGATAGGATGCCAGCCAGCGCGCCCAAGGCGATCGTCAAAGAAGGGCTAAGCGAATATTTCATGTTCAGCGTCGATGGCACTGAAACGATCCGCAATGGTTGGTCGAAGCGGATGCGGGCCGTGAAGGTGGACCAGGCCAAGTTCGATATCGTCTACCGAATGCGGGAATACCAATACGGCCCGCGGCCCGTGCGTTTTTACACCTGGCGCAACGACGACCAGCACAAGCTGGGAGACAGCCCACTTCCCGACGGCCTGGTCCGCGTTTTCCGCGACACGGGGCGCGACGGCCTGAGTTTCCTCTCGCAGCAACAGATTCGCTACGTTCCG
This sequence comes from Planctomycetota bacterium, assembly GCA_021413705.1. GTDB lineage: Bacteria > Planctomycetota > Planctomycetia > Pirellulales > UBA7805 > JAIOPX01. Next base: position 14,916 of record JAIOPX010000064.1, read on the forward strand.
ATCAAGGCCGATATCGAACTCAATCTTGGGCCGGATGACCTGGTGGTCTACGACGCCGTGCGTGCCGATACCGAGCGGCTCAATTTTCATTTCCGCCAGGCCGGCAATCGCGAATGGGTGGACGGTTGGGATGAGCGCACGAAGTGGACCGACACGATCCGCAACTACCGAGGCAAGCCGATCAAGTTTGAACTGCGGCGAATCTGGCCTGGGCACGTCGATTACGAAACAGAGACGCCGACAAAGCTCTTCGACTACCGCACGGCCGAGGTGACGCTGGACGTGCCCGCGCTCGGCAAGGTAGTCTACCCGGCCACGGTCACGACACACCACGGCGCCAATGCCAAGCAGCAGCGAATTGAGTTGAAAGAGCGGAAGTAGCGCTCGCCTGACCTGCCAAATTGCTGTGGTTTGGAAACTCCATGTTGTGTCCCGTTTTCGTTCCCCGCCCCCTGCGAGCTCGCCTCGCAGGAGCACCCGTTTTACGGCTTGCCAGCAGCCACCCCACCTTCCCCGGCGCGCCGGGAGTTGCAGCCGGCAGAAGGAGCCTACGGCCTACGCCACCTTTGCTGGACTGGCCTCGGCGTGAATCTGCGGTCATAATGCCTCTGGCCCGGACGAACTGACTTAGCCGGCCTCTGCTTTCACTCCACCACGGCGATGTCTGCCACCTATATCCTCATACCCGGCCGCACCAGCAAGCAGGGCTGCGGCATCAGCGAGGGCAAGTTCGGCGAGAACTATCAGAGCGAAATCAATACACTCCAGGTTGCGCCAGAGGATATGAAGGAGCGGGGGTTGGCCGAGGGGGACAGGGTTCGCGTCACGGGTGAGTTTGGCCAGATCGACGTGGCCATCCGGGCGGCCAAGGACGGCGAACTGCCCCCGGGTCTGCTGTTTATCGCCTATGGCGACCTTTCGAGTCGCTTGATGGGAGCCGACACGCATGGCTCCGGGATGCCGACAAGCAAGGGGATGGATGTGACGATGGAAAAGATCGCCTAGAATCTCAACGGAGCTATTCCGAGATGAGTACGATTTCAGACAACACCGCAACGCTAACGGTCGCCGCGCCGGTTCCCGTCTCTGAATTGAAGATCATTAAGGACGCCACCTGCACGTTTTGCGGCTGCGTCTGCGATGACATCGACTTGACCGTCAAGGGACACACCATCACCGAGGCCAAGCGGGCCTGCGTGTTGGGTAAGGCTTGGTTCCTCAACCATGAAATCGAGGAGGGGCCAAGTTGCTTGATCGACCAACGTCCGGCCACCGTGGAGGAAGGAATCGAAAGGGCCTCGCAGATCCTGGCTTCGGCCCGCTATCCGCAGGTCTATGGACTGAGCGATTCGCCGTGCGAGGCGCAGCGCAAGGCCGTAGGGATCGCCGACTGGATCGGCGGCAATATCGACACCACGACCAGCGTCTGCCACGGTCCCAGCGGCATGGCCTTCCAAGGCGTGGGCGAAGTGACCTGCACTTTGGGCGAAGTCATCAACCGCGGCGACATGATCATCTATTGGGGAAGCAACCCGGCCGAAAGCCACCCGCGCCATTTCACCAAATACAGCCTGATGCCCAAGGGTCTGTTTACGCCCAACGGCCGCAAGGACCGGACCTGCGTGATTGTGGACGTGCGGAGGACCAAGAGCGCCAAGGCGGCCGACATCTTTATTCAGATCAAGCCGCGCAAAGATTTTGAGGCGTTGTGGACCTTGCGGGCGCTAGCACGCGGGATCCCGCTCGATGCTGCGATCGTCGAGGCCGAGACGGGCACGCCGCTGGAAAAATGGCAGGAACTTATGGACAAGATGAAGGCGTCTAAGTTTGGCGTCATCTTCTTCGGCATGGGGCTGACCATGACCCGCGGCAAACACTGCAACAGCGAAGCGCTGTTGGCCCTGACCCGCGACATGAACGCCCACACGCGGTTTGTGGCCAAGCCCAACCGAGGGCACGGCAACGTGACCGGGGCCGACAACGTGGTCTCGTGGCGCACCGGCTACCCGTTCGGCGTGAACCTGTCGCGCGGCTATCCTCGGTTTAATCCCGGCGAATACACGACGTCCGACGTGCTGGCTCGAGGCGAGGCCGATGCGGCGCTGATCATCGCCAGCGATCCAATGGCCAATTTCTCGCAAGCCGCGAGGGAACACCTGGCGCGGATTCCCTATGTGGCGCTGGACCCCAAAGACACGCCCACCACCCGGGCAGCGGCCGTGGCTTTTAAGGTTGCCACGTATGGCATCAACACCGGTGGCACCGTCTACCGCATGGACGATGTCCCGATCCCGCTGCGTCCGGCTTTCGATTCGCCGCACCCGAGCGACCTTGAAGTGCTGAGCCGGATTGAGGTGCGGGTGAAGGAGCTTAAGGCGCAACAAAAGTAGGGTGTGTGCTTGCACCCACGCGGTAGGTGGCTTGTTGTTTCTGCGTCTCCCAGCAGCAGATTGCACACGAACCCCAATTGCTGGAACGGCAAGCCATGACGACGAATGATGCTGCCACAGACGACTCTTATCGAACGCTGACCCGGTGGTCACTCTTGGCATCGGGACTCATCGCCACACTATCACTCGGCGCATTGGTCTGGATACAGACGCACGAACGTCCGGCAAAACATGCCCTGACGCTTGATCCTCCGATCACCATTCACGAACTAGAAATCTCTGACAAAAGTCTGAGGTGGCATGAAGAACTCGCGAATCGCTTTGCGAGCGGGCAAATCGATCAGGAAACAGCCTCCAAGGAATACAGAAAACACCAGGAGCAATTTGCCAAAGATCATGGAATGGAGTATTCCAGGCTCAATCAGATTTTGGAGCATCTAGCCACAATCCAAACCCGTAAGCAAAAAGCCGCGGAGGAGGAAGGTCGCTCGCGGCAATGGTGGGGTTGGTTGCTCGTGGGAGTCAATGCGCCGGTTTTCTTATTGATCGGTAGAATTGTGTATGGCGGCTGGGCAGGCTTCTTTTCTTATAGATGGGACTACTATTATTATCGCATTTTCCCGTATCCTCACTTCGTGGATGACGATACCGACGATGTGAATGCTCCGCCAGGCGTCCGTCAATACATGGGGCCAATATTGGGCTTCATCTTTACGATGTGGTGCGCATCCCTCGTTATTGCCGAGATGTTACTGTGGCAGCAGTGGACTAAAGGTTAGCGCAACAAAGGTAGCGTGGGTGCTTGCACTCACGCGGTTTCTCGCGGCCTCAAATAATGGTGGGTGCAAGCACCCACCCTACAATTTACCGCAGCGGCTGTTTGCCAAGCAGCCTCCGCAGCAGCCCGATCTGCCCGGCGTGCAGCATTTCGTGCTTGGACGAAAACAAGAGCGCTTCGAGCTTGGTCTTGAACATCGGATGGGGATTGGACAGGGGCGCTTCGAGATCGTTGCCGGCGTAGGCGGGCGCTTCGCGCATCACGGCCTCATAGACTCGGTCGAACGTGGCCCGGATTTCCGCGGCTGGCGGGTAGACGCTTGAGTCGGTCGCCGGCACGGTCCCTTTGCTGAAGAGCCGGATAAAATCCTTGGAAATCAGGTCGCGATCACCCGGCTGCAAGTCGCGTAGCCGCTCTAAACAAAGCCTAAACTGGGCCATGGCGATATGCCCCACCTGCCAGGCGATATGCGTCACGCCCTCCTCCAAAGCGAATTGAATTCGTTCGTTCATTGTACTGGGTGCTTTCCGTCTCGGGCGTAGGACGTAGGGTGGGTGCTTGCACCCACGCTGTTGCTTCGCGCACACTTCGCTTGCAGGTCGGAACCCTGGACAGCCAAAGTACCGCGTGGGTGCAAGCACCCACCCTACCGTGCTTCGGTTTGCTATTATATAGGGTTTGACCATTACCAAAACCCCGCGGCGTATCCATGCTCAAAATATCCGGCGGCACGGTCTACGATCCGGCCAATAACATCGACGGCGAAGTGCGCGACCTGTGGATCGAGGACGGGCGGATTGTCGCCGCGCCGACGGACGCCCTGGCGCCCCCCAGCCGCATCATCGACGCCACAGGACTGGTCGTCATGCCCGGCGGCATCGACATGCACTGCCACATCGCCGGGCCGAAGGTGAACGTGGCACGCAAGATGCGTCCCGAGGAAAAGCGCAAGGCCCGCAAGATCCACCGCACGGCGACGACTCACAGCGGCACTCTCGGCAGCGCTCCCTCCACGTTCGCGACCGGATACACCTACGCCGGCCTCGGTTACACCACCGCGTTCGACGCAGCCATTCCACCGCTGGCCGCTCGACACGTGCATGAGGAGTTCGACGACACGCCCTGCCTGGACAAAGGTTTTTATGTCCTGATGGGGAACAACCACTATGTAATGAAGGCGATTCACGACAAGGAACCAGAGCGACTGAAGCATTTTATTGCCTGGCTCCTGACTGCGGCCAAAGGTTATGCGCCGAAGCTGGTCAACCCTGGCGGAGTTGAAGTGTGGAAGCACCACGCTTCCGGTAACGTCTCAGGCCTGGACAGCAATGTCGATTACTTCAATGTCACTCCGCGTGAGATTATCAGCGGAGTTGCCAAGGCGGCCAATGAACTGGGCCTGCCTCATCCGGTGCATATCCACTGCAACAACCTGGGCATGCCGGGCAACTGGACAACCACGCTGGGAACCATGGAGGCGCTGGAAGGCCATCGCGGCCATCTGACGCACATTCAGTTCCACAGCTACGGCGGCGGCGAAGGGGACGAGAACACGTTCAACTCCAAAGTCGCTCCGCTAGTGGAGTACCTGGAGTCGCATCCGAACATCACGATCGACGTTGGCCAGGTAATGTTCGGCTCGACGACCAGCATGACGGGCGACGGCCCCTTGGGTTATTTTCTGGCCAACCTGTTTGGCACCAAGTGGTTCAACGGCGACACCGAGATGGAATCGGGCTGCGGCATCGCCCCGATCACGTATCGCAACAAGAGCCTGGTCCACTCGTTGCAATGGGGAATCGGGCTCGATTGGTACTTGATGATGAAAGACCCGTGGCGGGTGGTGATGAGCACCGACCATCCCAACGGGGCTTCGTTCATGGCCTATCCGCAAATCGTGCGACTGCTAATGGACAGCGCCTATCGGCAGGAGATGCTCAAGCTGTGCCACCCTGCCGTGCGGGAACGGTGCCATTTTCCGCACATGGATCGCGAATATACGCTCAGCGAGATCGCCATCATCACGCGGGCCGGCCCCGCGCGCATCCTGGGACTCAAGAACAAAGGCCACCTGGGCGTGGGAGCCGACGCGGACATCACGATCTATACACCCAACGACAACAAGCAGACGATGTTCGAGATGCCGCGGATCGTGATCAAGCGGGGAGAGATCGTCATCGAAGACACGGAGCTGCGCAGTACGCCGACGGGTAGCACGCTGCACGTTTCGCCGGCTTACGACGTGGCTCGCGAGGCTGATATTGCCGACTGGTTCGAGAAGTTCTACTCGATCCGGTTCCGCAATTACCCAGTGACGGACGACTATCTGCACGAGCCGGAGACGGTGGCATGCAATCCGAAATAGCCCAAGTAGGGTACGCGCAGCGTACCAATTCACAAGGCACGATTGACCTGAAGCCAACGACTGCTCGCTCCATTGGCCCTTGGTACGCTGCGCGTACCCTACCGCAAGCGGCTGGCGATATCGTCCGGGGCTTCAAACCCGGCCTCTGCCAGGGCGGCAAGGTAATCTTCCGGCCGGTTCAGGTTCTTGAGCGTCGCCGACGAAGGATCGACATCGTGCCACTCAGCGGGCATGACCTCGCGCGTATCGCATTCCTGGAACAGAAAAAAGGGCCGCATCCGGTCTTCGCTCAACAATCGCTCGACCACGCTCAATACACTGACGCGGTAAACGGCTGCCAGAGGGTGGTGAAACTCACCTTCCCGCGGCACGGCGATCTCGTATTCGCCAAGCATGGCGAACATCCGCTCCACAAAGGCAGGAACCAAAAGCGGCACATCGCAGCTGGTGACATAAGCGGCCTCGATACCGGCATCGGTTGCAGCCGAAAGCCCGGCGGCCAGAGCCTCCAGCGGACCGCGACCCTCGCGTCGATCGCGGGCCACGACCACGGCGGCGTGCAGCGGCGGCAGTTCCTGCTGAGGCGCGGCCACGACAACGCAACGTGGAACGACTTCGCCCAGGAGCCGAGCCACGCGAACCAGCATCGGCTCCGGCCCGAACGGAAGCGTGGCCTTGGCCAAACCCATCCGGGTGCTGCGTCCGCCACAAAGAATAATTCCTCCGATTTGCATGGGACTCATTTTAGCAGAATTCGCCTATGACACTCACACTTCAATACAACGGCCAAACACCTATCCCTGTCGAAGTCGAAGGACTCACGCCCGACGCGGTGCGCGGCATGAGCCTGCCCGAGATCGAGCGATTTGAGATTCAACACGGCAACCAGAAGTTGCCGCTGAAAGAATTTTTCCAAGTCAGCGGCGAGGCGTCGGACGGGCGGATCGAGTTCTGCGGCGACCTATCGGGCGTCCACTGGATTGGGACCGGGATGACCGAGGGAGAAATCCAAGTCCAAGGCAACGCCGGCCGGCACGTCGGCAGCGAAATGACCGGCGGAGCAATCTACGTGGACGGTGACGCCAGCGACTGGGTCGGCGGTGAAATGCACGGCGGGCTGATCCATGTGCGGGGCAGGGCAGGGCACCTGGTTGGCGCCGCCTACCGCGGCAGCCGCCGCGGCATGACCGGCGGCACGATCCTGGTGGCCGGGGAAGTAGGCAACGAACTAGGTCACACGATGCGCCGCGGCCTGATCGCCGTCGGCAGCGCCGGCGACGTCGTGGGCTTCAACATGATCGCTGGCACGATCCTGGTCTTTGGCGACTGCGGCATCCGCCCCGGCGCCGCCATGAGCCGCGGCACGCTCGGATTCTTCGGTACGAGACCGCCGCTATTGCCGACATTCCGCGCCGCTGGAAGATGTCGGCCGGTGGTGATGTCGTTGGTGATGCGGCAGTTGGAGGAGTTAAAGTATCGATTTGATCCGGCGATCAAGTCGGCGGAGTTCGATCTTTATCACGGGGATTTGATTGAAGGAGGGCGGGGGGAGATATTGATGCGGGTGTGAGTACTGAGTACTGAGTACTGAGTACTGAGTACTGAGTACTGAGTACTGAGTACTGAGTACTGAGTACTGAGTACTGAGTACTGAGTACCGAGTACCGAGTACCGAGTACCGAGTACCGAGTACCGAGTACCGAGTACCGAGTACTGAAGCGTGAAGCGTGAAGCGTTACTTTCATTCATCCTTTCACAAAGTCCATCTGGGGGTGCAACATGTCCGGCGTCAGCAACTTCACTGACTTACTCATCTGGCAAAAAGCCCGGCAATGGTCCAAGGTTATTTTTCAACATACGAAACACAGTCTCTTCAGTTCGGATCGCCGGCTGGTGGTTCAAGTGAACGACTCCTCCGAATCGGTCATGTCCAACATCGCGGAAGGTTTCGGGCGCGGCACGCAGGGGGAGTTTCTCGTTTTCCTGGGTTACGCAATCGCATCTCTGCGCGGCCGTGGACAGGGAATACTTGCCGCCTGCTCAGTTTGACGAATTGTTCCAACAAGGAACGGAGATTCGCAAAATGACCGTGGCATTCATCCGCTCGATGGTCATGCACGGGTCTGGGGTCAAGCATGTTCGCAAACAAGTCGATTTCAGCGAGGAGGTGTGGAGCAGGTACGAACAAATCACCGGTCAGCCAAGACCGGAAATGTTCAGAAAGAGGCCGCCGGAGTAGTACTGAGTACTGAGTACTGAGCACTGAGCACGCTCTACTCCATTCTCAATCCTCTCACACTCAATTCTTCCCTGATTGTAGGTTCTGCCAACAGCCTCTCAAATGCCTTCACCGCCGGCCGTTGTCGCCGCGAATCTGGCACCATGAAGTCGTATTGCTCATCCTTGTATGGCAGGAAATCCAGCTCGGCACTTTCGGCTACACTCGAAATTGCCACGCCCCAATCAGCTCGCCCCTGCACTACAGCCGCCGCCACGGCGTTGTGGCTACGGGCTTGGACGGCGTAACCGGCGGGGTGACGGCCGGCGAGCAACTGGTCGATGAGGATCCGCGTGCCGCTCCCCTGGTTGCGGTTGACCATCGTGCAAGCCGGATCATCGCAGGCGGCGGCTACGGCTTCGGTCGCCGTGCGCCCTTCAAAGCGATCGTCGCCTCGACGAAAGACGATTCCTTGTTTCCTCGCATAGCCGCGGATGAGCGACAGCCCAGGTTTCAGGAACGGCCGGTTGTATTCGCCCGTTTTCGGATCCAACAGATGGATCCCGGCGATGTCGCACTCGCCGCGTTCGGCGGCGGCCAGGCCGGTAGTGCTGCCGACGGCCAGGAAGCGGGTGGTGATGCCCTGTTGCTCTAACAGGCCTAGGAGATAGTCCAGCCCCACGCAGTGGCTGCCGATCACGACCAGATCGGCGATTCGCAATTCACGCGACAGGAGTTGCACTTCCACCGTTGCGCCGGCTGGGACGATTTCTACATGGCGGCCGATGGTCACGAATCCGTCGGCCTGGCTGAAGGTGGTGACGGAGCCGGAGCCTTTGCCCATGGGGTAGGCGACATAGTATCCATCACGCTCCGCGTGATGCTGATCCTCACGCGGAGCGTGAGAGATACTTTGTTGCTCTACCAGCCCCACCAGCAAGTATTCCGTGCGGCCGATTTCGGAATTGACCTTCACCGCCAGCCGGGCGGCGACCGTCGCCTTCGCCGCCGTGGGCAAACCAGCCAAACGGCGGATCACCGGGGCCACGAACTCGTGAAACGTAAAAATCGCCGACGTCGGGAAACCGGGCAGGATCACCACACCTCGCCCACCTGTTGCGGCCAAGCAGATCGGTTTGCCGGGTTTCAATGCCACGCCATGAGCGACAATGCCGGGATCGGTCAGCTCAGCCACCACGCGATACGATAGATCCCCCTGCCCTTTGCTCGTGCCGCCGCTGAGCAGAACGAGGTCGGCTGAGTCGAGGGCGATGCGGAGGTGTTTTCTGAGTTGTTCTACGTTATCGCCGACGATCCCCAGTGACACTGGCTCACCACCAAGTTCCCGGACCGCGTCGGCCAGAATCTGTTGATTGGAATCGTAGACCAACCCAGGGCGCATCGCTTCGCCCGGTGCGATCAATTCATTTCCGGTAGAAAGGATCGCCACGCGGGGACGCCGATGAACTTGCACCGTGTTGCGGCCGACTGCCGCCAACACGCCTGTTTCGCGGCTGGTCAGCACGCGTCCGGCGTGCAGCACGGTTTCACCGGCGGCGATGTCCGTCCCGGCAAACGTCAGTCCCGCGCCACCGGCGACTGATTTGCGGACCAGCAGAGTTTCTCCTTCCGTGTCGGTGTGCTCCACCATGACCACGGCGTCGGCCCCGCGCGGCAACATGCCGCCGGTGGCGATGGCGACCGAAGTGCCGGCCGTCACTTCGCACTGCGGGATCTGGCCGGTGTCGATCTGCGTCGGCAGCAATCGGAGCCGCAACGGCCGTTCTTCGTCGGCACCGATCGTATCGGCCGAGCGGACGGCGAATCCATCGACGTTCGAGCGATCGAAACCCGGCACGTCCACGGTAGCGACGATGGACTCGGCCAAGACGCGCCCCAGGGCTTGAGCGATGGGGATCGGCTCAGTCGGCAGCGGATCAAGGCTGAGTGCTCCTTGAAATCGCCGCTCTGCTTCGTCGCGGTCGATGACGTCGAGAAATTGGTCTTGATGGGTCATGGCGATAGTATCCATCACGCTCCGCATGATGTCTTCTTGAAAATCCTCACGCGGAGCGTGAGGGATACTTTCGCGTCTCCAATCTTACCGATCAAACCACTTCTTGATCGCCCGCACTGTCGTCGCCCGGCCGATTTGACCAATGGCGGTCGTCAGCGGAATCAGCTTCGGGCAAACCGCCACGCAGTTCTGTGCGTTTCCGCAATCCTGGATGCCGCCGGATTGCATCATGGCGTCGAGCCGTTCATCGGCAATCATCCGGCCTGTGGGATGCGTATTGTGCAGCACCGTCTGACCGATGGCGTGAGCGCCGATGAAGGCTTCGTCAAACGCCGTCTGCTCGCGCTTGCGGAACTCGGCTTCCGTCTCACCTTCGTGGCGGGTCAGTTCGATCTTCAAGTATTGCGGACAGGCATCGAGGCAGCAGCCGCAGCTCATGCATTGGCTGTAGGGATAGGCCGTTTCCTGTTCCTTGGGCGATTGCCGCTGGCCGGGACCGAGGTCGTAGGTGCCGTCCACCGGCACCCAGCCTTGGATTTTTGTCAGGCCGCGAAACAGCCGGGCACGATCGACGACCAGGTCGCGGACGACCGGAAACTTCGTCATCGGTCGCAGTTCGATCTCGGTCGCACCGTCTGTCAGAAGCTTATCGACCAGCGCCGAGCACGACTGACGGACCTGGCCGTTGATGACCATTGTGCAGGCGCCGCACACCTCCTCCAGGCAATTGCAATCCCAGGCCACAGGGGCCACATCGCTGCCATCGACCGTGTGCGGCATGGCGGCGATCCGCTGCAGAACGCTAATGACGTTCATGTCCGCTTCGCGCTCGACACGAAACCGCTGCCAATAGCTCCGCTCGCCAGGCGCATCCTGGCGCAGGACGCGGACTTCGAAGAATTTCGGAGGATGATCACCGTTGGTGTGGCTCATAGTGTTCCGTACAAGTTGTGCGAACCCGGGCAACCAGGGCAACCCCCGGGCGGAGCCCGGGGCTACGGCGTGGCGGCAGCCTTTTTGGTAATGGCTGCGCCGTTGCCGTCATGGGTTTCTTTATCGGCTGTGTTTCGTCCCGCTTGCCGTTCCTTCCAAACCTGTTCGATGATTTCCGCGCCGACGAGACCATACAGCCGTGGCCGCGGCGGGATCAACGATGTATCCACATCTTCGAAACTCAAGTCGATCTGGCCTTCGGAACCATATTC
>JAIOPX010000249.1 GCA_021413705.1 Planctomycetota bacterium
CATGTCCGCGCGAGAATCAATCTTGGTGGCCAGATACACTACTCGATTTCCTCCGTATCCACTACAATCCCGGAACCGGCTTGGAGCTGGGGGTGACGCGGTAGGACGATCCGCGAGGATGGGCGATGTCATGGAAGTCGAGGCAATGCGCGATCTCGGTGTCCCGCGGCGAGAGGCCGTGGTGGGCGGGGTGGCTTTGTGTCGGGTTGGTGGTTGTTGCACTAGCTGGCAGGCGCGTCGATGGGGCTGAAACGGGGGATAACGGGGAGCTTACGCCCCCCGCTCGCCAAGGATCTGCTCGCCAGGATTCTACGCAGATCAACTCGGTCTTTGACACAGTTTCTCCCCCCGCAGATTCGATCCGTGACCTCTTCTATCTGGTCACGGCAATCACCGGCGTCATTCTGCTGCTGGTCGGCGGGATGCTGATCTACTGCATCATCCGTTTCCGCCAGCGGAAGTCGGATCGAGGGGAGCCTCCACAACTCTACGGAAGCCAGCCGATTGAATTGGCTTGGACCGTGGCTCCACTGCTCACAGTGTTCGTGCTGCTGATGGTGGTGATTCGCACCGTGGCCGACACGCGCCGGCCTGAGATCAAGAAGGATGCCGAACCTGTCCGGGTTCGCGTCATTGGGCATCGCTGGTGGTGGGAATATCAATATCCGGACTACCCTGGCCTGACGACGGCGAATGAACTGCATGTTCCTGGGTCCGCAAAAGATCGCCCGCGTCCGGTTCATCTCGAACTTGAATCGGCCGACGTGGTTCACAGCTATTGGGTGCCACGGCTGGCCGGCAAAACCGATCTGATACCTGGCCATAAAAATATGATGTGGTTTCAGACGGAGCAGGAAGGGGTGTATCGAGGCCAGTGTGCCGAGTATTGCGGAACGCAGCATGCAAACATGTTGATCCGCGTCGTGGTGGATTCGCCAGACACGTTTAAGACCTGGGCCGCCCATCAGGCCGCGCCGCAACAAGTCGATCCACAATTTGCCGCGGGGCTTAAAGTGTTCATGGAGCGAACCTGCGTGAACTGTCACGCGATCCGTGGCACCGAAGCTAAAGGCACGGTCGGGCCGGATCTCACGCATCTGGCAACTCGCAAGACATTAGCGGCCGGAGCGATCGACAACACTCCCGAAAAGTTGGCGGGCTGGCTTCGCGACCCGCAGACGGACAAGCCAGGATGCGATATGCCGTCGTTGCGGCTGACGGAAAAGGAGATTCAGGATTTGGTCGGTTTCTTGGGGAGTTTGGATTAGTACCGGCACGACGAAGGAAAAACGTGGGGCGTTGCCCCACCGCTCAACTATGGCCACCATCCTGGATACCACCGTCGCCCCGAGTGTCGATATCACGACGCGTCTTCACGGCTGGATAACCACGGTTGATCACAAGCGGCTGGGGATCATGTACATCGCCAGCGGGCTGGTGTTCTTTGTCATCGGAGGAATCGAAGCGCTGCTGATGCGTTGGCAGTTATTCACCGCCAATGGCCAAGTGCTCCGCGGCACGACGTTCAATCAGATGTTTACCATGCACGGCACGACGATGATCTTCTTCGTCGCTATGCCGATGATCTTTGGATTGGCCAACTACGTGGTGCCGCTGATGATCGGCGCCCGCGACATGGCTTTTCCGCGGCTCAACGCCTTTAGTTTCTGGATGTCGCTGCTGGGCGGCCTATTGCTCTACGGCAGTTTCTTTGCCGGCGGGGCGCCGGATGTCGGCTGGTTTGCCTATGCTCCGTTGACGGAATACACATTTGCCCGGTCCACAGCGACCGACTATTGGATCTTGTCGCTGTTGATCAGTGGCGTCGGCACGATCGCCACGGCGGTGAATCTCTCGGCCACCGTCCTGGCGATGCGAGCCCCAGGTATGAAGCTCGGCAAGTTACCGCTGTTCGTGTGGATGATGCTCATTGATGCGTTTCTCGTCCTGTTTGCCTTGCCTCCGCTGACGGCGGCGCTGGTCATGCTGCTGTTGGATCGGCAACTCGGCGCCCATTTCTTCGACGTACAGGGGGGCGGTTCGGCCCTGTTGTGGCAGCATTTGTTCTGGTTTTTTGGACATCCGGAAGTTTATATAGTGGCCTTGCCGGCGTTTGGCATCATGTCGGAAGTGATTCCGGTCTTCGCCCGCAAGGTGATTTTTGGCTACGAGTCGGTGGCCGCCGCCTCGGTCGGAATTGGATTCATCAGCTTCGGCGTCTGGGCGCATCACATGTTTGCCGTTGGCTTAAGCCCTGGCCTCGATTCATTCTTCGCGGGAGCCAGTCTCTTGATTGCCGTCCCCACCGGCATCAAAGTCTTCAACTGGATAGCAACGCTCTATGGTGGCCAACTCCGGTTCGAGACGCCGATGCTGTTTGCCGTCGGGTTCCTGGGCATGTTCGTCATCGGCGGCCTGACCGGCATCATGTTGGCCGCCGCGCCGATCGACTGGCAGGTGACCGACAGCTACTTTGTCGTGGGACATTTTCACTATGTGCTCTTCGGCGGCACGGTGTTTGGTTTGATGTCGGCCTTGTACTACTGGTGGCCCAAGATGACAGGCCGAATGCTCGGGCGGCGACTCGGCCAGTGGCATTTCTGGTTGCTACTGATCGGTTTCAATCTCACGTTCGGCCCGATGCATGTCTCCGGCCTGCTGGGCATGCCCCGCCGCATCTACACCTATCAAGCCGGACAAGGCTGGGAGATATGGAATCAGATCACCTCGGTCGGCGCAGTCATCCAGGGGATTGCCATGGCGTTGTTCATTATCAATGTGCTGGTCTCACTGCGCCACGGCGAGCCGGCCGGCGACGATCCGTGGGACGCCTGGACACTGGAGTGGGCCACCACGTCTCCACCGGCGGAATACAACTTCGAAACGGTGCCGGTCGTTCGCAGCCGCCGCCCGCTGTGGGATCTCAAACATCCTGACGATCCGGATTGGAAGCACGAATGAGCAGTGCCGATAATACATCATCGCGCGAATGGGCATCGTCGGTTGCCTCCGCACACGCCGAGCCCGTGTTCCATGCTGGCCGCTGCGGCATGGTGGCATTTCTAGCCAGTGAGGTGGCGTTCTTCGGCACCTTGATTGTCGCTTATGTAAAGTTCCTGGGCGCCGACAATGGCGGTCATACGCCAGCTAAGCTTCTTCACCTGCCGACCGCGCTGGTTAATACGGCGCTTCTGGTCTCCAGCAGTGTAACGATTGCCTGGGCGGCTTCCGCACTGGCGGCAGGACGTCGCGAGGCGGCAGTTCGGTGGCTAGTGGCAACGGTATTGCTGGGTTGTGCGTTTCTGGCTGTCACCGCCCATGAGTGGTTCGATTTGATTGAAAAGGGACTGACCCTGAGCACGAACCTGTTTGGCACGACCTATTTTACGCTGATCGGATTTCACGCGGCGCACGTGACACTAGGTATTGTGGCGATGAGCTGCCTCTTGTTTTTGCTGAGCTACCACAAAGAGGCCGGCTTTCTTGCCGAGCCGGTCGAGCTGACATCTTGGTATTGGCATTTTGTTGATGGCGTGTGGATTGTGTTGTTGCTGGTCGTCTACATTATTGGCCGCTGAATTACCCCGAACTTCGATATGAACTACACGGACAATAACTCGCAGCAGAAGAGTGATGGCACTGTCGAGATGCCGCGGCCCACGGCTTGGCCGTTGGTGCTGTCGTTGGGGCTGACGCTGTCGTTGGCGGGAATCGTCACTAATTATGCCATGACCGTCCTGGGCGCCGTATTGGTGGTCTCCGCACTCGCCGGCTGGATTTATCAATTGCTGCCCGGCGTGGGACATATTCATGTGCCGTGGGTTTCCCTTAGTGAGCGTCCACAACCGATCGTCGCCTCGGGAATCCCAGTCACTCCCCTCAAGCCCGGCATGCCAGGGCATCGAGCCCGGCTACCCGAGAAGGTCCATCCCTATTCCGCCGGAGCAACTGGCGGCCTGGTCGGCGGCGCGGCGATGGCGGCCACGGCGTTGGCCTATGGGCTCATCAGCGGGCGCGGCATCTGGTATCCGATTAATTTGTTGGCCGGCATGGTTCTTCCCTCGGTGGCCGAGCATCCAGAGCAGTTCAGCGCCACGGGACTGATTGTGGCCACATTGATTCATGGATTGACTTCACTAGGAGTCGGCATGTTCTTTGGCGTGTTGTTGCCCACGCTGCCTCGTTGGCCGATTTTCTGGGG
>JAIOPX010000065.1 GCA_021413705.1 Planctomycetota bacterium
CAAGCACAGGGCCACAGTCGTCGCAGGGAATATCCAACGCAAATGCATGATAACGCTCTCCGTGATTTGATCCACCGAAGCTCCGCAGTTGGAGCCAGCAGTCTATGGTTGTGTTACGCACCGCAAGCCGCAGGGGGCGGCATCGGGCGAAGGCGGGAAACCGCAAACATACCCCGGCGGGGGCAATTGAACCAGGGCAATGGAATTGGACAGATCAAGGGATACTACTATAATGCCGACGGTTTGAGAAACTTTCCTTTCCGTAGCCAAATTCCATGATCCAGAAGCACATCAAAGACGAATTGCTGGAACAATTCGACAAGCTGACTCCTGAGTTACAGCGACGGGTCGTGAAATTCGCGCAGGAGACAGCGTTGGAATCGCCACGCGGCGCGCGAGGTGCCGATCTCGTTCGATTTGTAGGTACGATAAGCGCTGACGAGTCGCGGCAGTTGCGTGAGGCGATTGACGAAGCCTGTGAGCAAGTAGATCCTCATGCCTGGTAGATACCTTCTTGACACAAACGTCGTGATTGCCATTTTCGCGGGAGAGCTGCCGGCAACCGAGGCTCTTGGACTGGCGGAAGAGGTATTTTTGCCGAGCATCGTACTTGGCGAGCTTTTGTTTGGCGCCCTCAAGTCATCTCGCAGCGCGGATAATGTCTCGCGCATTTCCGACTTTACTCAAGCGAGTGTCGTGCTCCCTTGCGACGCCGCGACGGCTTACGAGTATGCCGTGATCAAATCGCAACTGCAAGCCAAAGGACAACCCATTCCAGAGAACGACATTTGGGTCGCTGCCATTGCCCGTCAATTTGGACTGGTCTTGGCAAGTCGCGACGAACACTTCGCCCACATCAATCACTTACAGATTGAGAATTGGTGAAATAAGAAACGTCACTTTCCGAGATTTCAGTCCCACCATCCAGCCGTATCTACTGCGTGACAGCCGGCCGGGGGAAATCGTCGTCGGCAGCGTCCGCATCGGTGGCCTTGTTCACGTCCCGCAGCAGCCGGCACTCCTCAAAATGAGCCCGCATCCGCCAACTGGCGATGTGCGACGATTCCGCCATCCCAATCCGCAACGCGGCAATCCGCATTTCAACCGCTCGCGGCGTGTCGCCGGCCGCCGCATGAGCCTCGGCCAGCGTCATGGCCGGCTCCATCCACCGCCACCGCGAAAGCTCGCAGGCCCGCCGGGCGTGTTCGATCGCTTTGGCCGGGCTACGAATCTTGTCGCTCACGGCATTTAGTTCCAGCAGCGACAGCCGGTGATAGGCTCTGGCTGACTTGGGGTTGGCCTTGATTGCCGCTTCGAGATCAGCCAGTGCCAGATCCTCGCGCTGCTGCCGGGCATAGCAACCGGCGCGGCCGATCAGCGCCCGGGCGTCATGCGGATCGAGCTTCAGCGCTTCCGTGTAATCGGCAATCGCACCGGGCAAGTCACCTCGATCGGCCCGCACGTCGCCACGTCCCACATGCGCCACGGCCGACTGCGGCACTAGCTTCAGCGCCGCGTCATAATCGGCCAAGGCCGCGTCCAGCTTTCCCAAACTCAAGTAGATTGCTCCGCGGTCAAGCAGCGCCGCCGGGTCGTTGGGCGCCAGCCGCACCGCGGCACAAATATCGCTCGTTGCCTCCTCAGGGAATTGCGCCGCCAGAATCAGCCATGCCCGCCAGCGATGCGTCAGCACGTCGTCCGGCGCCAGTCGCTCCGCCCGGCAGAAATTATCGAGCGACGCTTCCAGTTTGCCACGGGCTCGCAACACATTGCCCAACGCACGCAACGGCGCGGCATCCTTCGGGAACTTAACTGCCAGGTCGGCAAAATGTTTGATCGCGCTGTCGAGATCCATCACGGCCGTCGCATCGATCCAGCCCGACACCAAGGCGCTTACCCAGAGTCGATTGGCGTCCACCTGCTCGACCACCACAACAGCCCCCGGCACCAATTTCTGTGTGGCGCCCCCTTCGCCGCGGACAGTCGTCTCGGCCGTCACAGCCACCAGATCCCCCACTTCAATGGCGGCCGGGGCAGTATGAGTAAGCGCCAACAGAAGCCCGAGCGGGCACAACAATTTCAAAGCCGATCGCATGGTTGCAGTTCTCAAGGTGTACAGCAAGGAAGTCGATGTGGCACGTCTCTTTCCAGTGTAATTGGGGGCCATTTCCGCTGCATCTTGACTGAAAACCCCTATAATGGCGATATGCTCCAAGCTCCATCTTCCCAGACTGGCAAAACGCTGAGTTGGATCTTCGGGATCCTGCTGCTGGCGGTTGTCTATTTTGGAGCTGCCAGGTTTGGCCTCTCGCTGGGGTCTGCGGGGGCCGCGGCCGAACAGGTCTCGGCTGTCTGGCCCGCCACCGGCATCGCCCTGGCGGCAGTCCTCCTCTTTGGCTACCGCATGTGGCCCGGCATCGCGCTGGGCGCTCTGCTGGCAAATTGGATGGCCAACGAGCCGTTGGCGGTCGCCTGCGGCATTGCGACAGGCAACACGCTGGAAGCTCTGGCCGGCGCTTGGCTCTTACAGCGCGCCGCCAGATTCGACAACGCCTTGGAACGGCTCCGGGATGTCTTATCGCTCGTGGTCCTTGCGGCGCTCCTGAGCACGATGATCAGCGCCACCATCGGCGTGACCAGCCTCTGCTGGGGAGGCGTGCAACCGTGGTCAAGTTTTGGCCGACTGTGGTGGGAATGGTGGCTCGGAGACGCGATGGGCAACCTCGTCGTGGCCCCGCTGCTGTTGACCTGGGCGACCAATCCACGCCGACAACTCCCCGGCCGTGCTGCCGAAGGAGTCTTGCTCTTTGTCAGTGTGTTCGCCGTGGCCGGTTTTTTCTTTATGGGCCCTTGGGTTTCAGGCCATGGGGCGTATAGCATCTTTCCCTTTATCGTTTGGGCCGCGCTCCGTTTCGAGCAGCGCGGCGCCACCGTGGTGATCATCCTCGTCTCGGGGCTGGCGATCGGGGGTTTGCTGTGGGGAGTCGGGCCTTTCGTGCGCGGAGATTTGGGAGAGCGATTGTTGCGCGCGCAGGCCTTCCTTGGTGTGGTGGCGATTACCGGTCTGTTTCTCGCAGCGGCATTAGCAGAGCGCCGTCGCGCGGAGGTCAGCAAGCGCAAAGCCGAAGACGTGACGCGCGCTTTGGCGGAAGCAGGAACGCTGGCCGAAGCGGCGCCGCGGATCATCGACGCCATTTGCGACAATTTTTCCTGGCAGGTCGGGGCGCTGTGGATCGTCGATCGCGACGCCAACGTGCTGCGCTGCGTGGACGTTCGTCATCGTGGTAACAAACCCTATCCCCAGTTTGAAGCGATCACGCGGCAGCGCGACTTTGCCCGGGGCGTCGGCCTCCCCGGCCGCGTCTGGTCGAGTCGCCAGCCCGTCTGGATTCCGGATGTGGTGTGCGACACTAATTTTCCCCGCGCCCCCGTCGCGGCTGGCGAAGGGCTGCACGGAGCCTTCGCACTCCCCATCGAGCTCTCCGGCGAAGTGCTGGGCGTGGTCGAGTTTTTCAGCCCGGAGATCCGGCAGCCAGACGACGCCATGCTGCGGATGATCGGGGGTGTGGGGAGCCAGATCGGTCAGTTCATCGAACGCAAACGGGCGGAGGAATCGCTGTTGGCCGGCGCTCAACGAACGCAGTCCATTCTGGACGCAGCCTATGATGCGTTCATCGCCATGGACGACCGGGGAGTCATCATCGACTTCAATGCACAAGCGGGTGAGTTGCTCGGCTGGGCTGCGAAGGAAGCCCTGGGGAGGAACCTGGCGGAAACCATCATTCCCCAGCGCTTTCGCGAGGCGCATGCGGCCGGCTTGCAGCGATTTCTGCAAACCGGAGAAGGCCCGGTGATTGGCCATCGTGTGGAACTTGTGGCGCTGCGCAAGGACGGCCGCGAGATACCGGTCGAGTTGATGGTTTCGGCCATACCTAGCGGCGCAGGATATTTCTTCAGTGCATTCTTACATGACATTTCCGATCGCAAAAAATCGGAAGACACTTTCCGCTTTTTGGCAGAAGCGAGCGCCTCGCTGGCCACGTTGGTCGATTACGAAAGTACGCTGCAGAGCGTCGCCCGGCTCTCGGTCGGGTTCTTCGCCGACTGGTGCATCGTGGACACGGTGCAAAACGACGGTACGCTGCATCGGGTCGTCGTCGCCCATCACAATCCCGAACAGGTCAAAGCGGCTGAGGAGATGCTCCGTCGTTTTCCAGACAATCACAATCGCGGTCACGGCCCGCAGCATGTTCTGCAAACCTGGCAAGCGGAGTTGCTCTCCGAGATCCCAGACTCCGTGCTGCGAGGTGAAGCCGAGAACGACGAGCATTTCCAAATGCTGCGGGCGCTTGGATTGAAGTCGATGATCTGCGTACCGCTCATGGTGCGGGGGAGACCATTTGGCATCATCACCTTCGCCACGGCCGAGTCGAACCGCCGCTATGGCCCGGAGGATTTGAAGATCGCCCAGGACGTGGTGCATCGCGCGTCGGTAGCCATCGATAACGCCAAGCTCTACTCGGAGTTGCAGCAGGCCGATCGGCGGAAGGACGAATTTCTGGCCATGCTGGCCCACGAATTGCGCAATCCACTGGCCCCCATTCGCAGCGGCCTCGATCTGCTGCGGATCAAGGGAGACGATCCGGCGACCACCCACTGGGTGCATGAGACGATGAGCCAGCAGGTAACTCACATGGTGCGCCTGGTGGACGACTTAATGGACGTTTCGCGCATCATGCGCGGCAAAGTGCAACTTCGCCCGGAGCCGGTGGAGATTTCGACGATCGTGACGCGGGCCGTCGAAGTCGCCCGGCCGCTGATTGATTCCAAACAGCATGAGCTGTCCGTCGAACTGCCGCCAACGCCGATCGAGATTCAGGCCGACCCGGTCCGCCTGACCCAGGTGGTGGCCAATTTGCTCAACAACGCGGCCAAGTATACCGACAAGGGAGGCCGGATCCGGCTGAGCGTTGCGTTTGCCAATGATCAGTTGAACCTGCGCGTCAGCGACACAGGTATCGGCCTGACGCCCGACATGCAACAACATGTGTTCGATCTGTTTACCCAGGCCGATCAATCGCCGGAACGGTCGCAAGGCGGCCTAGGCATCGGCCTGACACTCGTTCGCAGCCTAGTGGAGATGCACGGCGGCCGAGTGGAAGTCTCCAGCGCCGGCCCTGGTCAGGGGAGCGAGTTCACCGTGCGCCTGCCGGCGAAACTTCACCGCCGCGACGAGGTGTCAACACAGACTACCCCGGAGCCCAGCGGCCAGGTTCCGCTCCGCGTGCTGGTGGTTGATGACAACAAGGCCGCGGCCACGATGGTTTCTCGCCTCCTGCAAGCTAAAGGACAAACAGTTGAAATCGCCTACGATGGCCCAGCCGCGTTGGAGGCCGCCCGGCAGTTTCATCCCGACGTCGTGCTGCTGGACATCGGCCTGCCGGGTATCAGCGGCTATGAAGTGGCCCGCGAGCTGCGCCGGCAGCCCAATGGAAACCGGCTGCTGCTGGTGGCGGTCACCGGGTATGGCCAGCAAGAGGACCGCCAGCGCTCGCAGGATGCCGGCTTCGACGTTCACCTGGTCAAGCCGCTCTCGCTGGACGAATTACAGCGCGTGATTGGGACGATGAATAATCACTCATCATTGGCGGTTGGACCATCCAACTAAACAAATCTAGTGCCGCTCTTCGGCGGCCGCTACTTCCCGCGGCGTGTGTGCTTCCAGGTAACCTCCGACACGACCTTTCCGTCCCGGTCGCGGTACACCGCCGACGATTCAGAATGGTCCTTATCGAGGAACCGAAACGTGGTGATGGAACTGCTGGCGTCGGCGCCGGCTCCCTCAAGCTTCATCGTGCTCGTCCGCTCATTCCAGGTGCCAGTCAGCCACCCTCGGTCGCCGCCAAACATCCAGACGCCCGTGTATTTCTTGGACTTCGGGTCGTAGCCCCACAGCATATGGAATTCGGGCGGCTTCGCGTTCTCGAACTCGAGGACCGCCCCGCCCCGCGACAGCTTCCGGGTTTCGGAGATTTCGCGGTTCACCGCCTCCTGTCCAGGAACTTTGACAGTCATTTTGATATCCCAAGTGCCCACGAAGCGGTCGAGCACTTGCAGTTCCGCGGACCGCTTCTCCGGTTCGTCCGCGTTCGAGACCAGAGGGCAGACGGCCGCCAAGACGGCCAGAGTGATCGCAACGGGTCGCATCGAGGTGCTCCTGTGGTGGATATGTCTCAGCCGCCGAACCTGTGGCACTGTCCCTCTAGAACCACACACTCGCCCTAAGCCGGGAATCTCAAACGAGATAGAAAATACTTGAAAGAATCTCCGCCATCCTTGACCTGTGGTCAATAAACGCGGCACTTCGGCAAGAGTTTTCTCAGTAGGTCTAATTCCTCCGGGTAGAGATTATTTGTGTACACAGCCTCAAGGCCATCCAGCGCCTGCAAGGCCGCGATATCGCTTTCGGATGGCGGCCTAAATAAATAGACTCGATTCGCGCGATAGCGCCAATTCTTGAATGCCGGCACATATTCGCGACTAAAATATGGGGGATAGTTGTAGCCGACAACTGCGGAATGCCCTTCCAGCGTGGCAACCGCTCGGCGCTGTTTTTCGGCCTTCAACGAACCCCAGCCGAGCAGCACGGCCACGGCCGCCGTCAGGAATAGCAATGTTCGCAAACTGTATCGGGGGAAGCGGGGCATGGGCGTATTCTAACGTCCGCTGGGCTGCGCCAAAGGGTGTGTAAGCCGCTCTCTTTCCTTCAGGATCTCCCGGTTCTGAGGGACTACCATGGGACAGCCATCCTTCCGTAGTTTCCATAAAAAAGCAGTGAACGCGTTTTGCTCTACCACAGCTTCGCCACATTACCGCCGGGAAGCATCGGCCGGAATGGCTGTCCCCTTGTTCCCTTCCCCGGCCAAAATACGTTTTTCCAAATAGGGACTCAACCCTCCCTCGACCACGACGTCCACGCGGCGGTTAAGTAGTTGTTCGAGATCCTGTTGTAGACCAACCTGATCGAGCAACGAGCGACCCGGTTCCAAATCGATGAGGAAATCAACATCGCTCGTTGGTCGGGCATCACCACGAGCCACTGAACTGAAGAGGCGAACTTTTCTCGCCCCGTGGATCATTGCAAGACGCAGAATCTCCGCTCGGTTTGTTTCAATATCGTTTTGCAAGATCACCGGGCTATCTCCTTTTACTCTCACCAGCCGAACTCATGGCGGAACTCTCTAATTCCACCATCAAAATCCCCGGTGGCGAACGGTGGATTCGCGGGGATTGCACCTGCTACAAATCGGCCACATGGACTCCGCCCAAACCTTGGGATTGTCCTCTTTGAGCAGTACGCCAATACTCTCAAGCCACGAACACGATGAAGTCCGATGATAATCGCTCAATGCACAGCGGCAATCGCGGCAGCGGTAAAAGTGGAAGCGATTAGGCATAGCTTGATTCTACCACCTTGCGCAAGGCCGCTGACTCCCCGGCCGCACACGGCATAAGAGTGGTATGGCTCAACGCTCAAGCAAGCCCCAAAAGCAGAAGGTAGTGTCCTAATCGTGAGTTGCCGGTCTAGAATCCGAAGAGAACGGAAACTGCGGCAATCATGAAACAGATACAGATCGCCGTAATTCCACAAAGCAGCCCTCCCACAGTTCGACTGAACAAAGCGCCAATCGACATGAAAGGTGCCAACACGGCTGGCAGAAAGAATACAAGTTCCACCAATACATAATCTGAGTTAGCAACAATCGACCACGCCCCCAAACTCACCGCCGCCCAGAACGTGGCGCACAGCAACCCTTTGATAGTGAATTGGAAGCGGGGCGGGGTCATGGTAACGGGGATAGGCGAAAATCCAAAAAAGCGAGGAATCCACCAGGCTGTGGTAGTTTGGCTTCGAACTCTATCTTGCAATTGGGGAAATCTCTTTGCAATGGCACCGGAGCCCGGGGACACCCAGCTAGCTCCAGACCGGAGCCCGGGGACACCCAGCTAGCCCCATGATTGGAACGCCAGCCGCCCATTCCGCCCTTCCCAAAAATCCTCTCTCACCCCGCTTGACTGTATAGGATGCATCCGTACACTAACCCCCAGCGACGGGAAAATCCCTCATTACCTATCGTGCGGAGGCGTTTCCAT
>JAIOPX010000244.1 GCA_021413705.1 Planctomycetota bacterium
GTGCGCCACTGCGCTTGGTTTTGCTGCAAAAAGCCCGGTCAGGTGGGAGCCGGGTTCATCCCTCCACGCTGGAGAGATCGATCATCCACGGCGACGATCTGCCTCGCCAATAGCGGTCCCCGTGCGGCAGAGTCGTTTCACTATTCTAGATTGCCAACGAGCTTTATGCCAGTACGGGTAGGTCAGGCTATTGCCTGACGAAACACGGTTTGTGAAGGCTGCACGTTTGTTCTCGCGTTATGGCACAGTCTCCCGACCGTGGCATCTTGCCGACCGCAGGTTTCCACAATTGCGCGGTGATACTTCGTCGAAGAGGAAACCTTCGGTCATCGCCGTGGCATGGTCGGAGACCACTGCACAACTTGGCGGATGTAGCGCGTCAGGCAATAGCCTGACCTACGCATCGCCTCCACACAGCCGGCGATGCTCTTTCAGCGCAAAGCGATCCGTCATGCCTGCCAGATAATCGACGATCGTGCGTGGCAATCCGGCGCTCGCGGCCCGGGCGGCAAAGTTTTCCGGCAACAAGGCCGGTTGAGCCATGAACCGCTCAAACATTTCCCGCAAGCAAAGTTGTGCTCTGGTGCGCGTCGCCAAAACCATGGGATGGCGATAAACCTTGGCATAGAGAAATCGCTCCAATTCGATTTTCTGCGCGGCCAGTGAAGGGCTCGGCGCAACCAGGGTCGGCAGGGCGCGCACGGCCTCCGCGGTGGCGGGCACTTCTTTGTTCAGCCGCGCCGAGGTGGCGGTGAGCAGATCGCTGACCTGCGAATCAATCAGTTCGTGGACCACGGCGCGTCGCAGCGCCTCGGTCTCCAGATCGGCAAAGCGGCGGCGGATGCGATCCGCGGCCGATCGCCACAGCGGCACTTCAATTAGTTCCTCCAGCGTGACCAGTCCCAGTTGCAGAGCATCGTCCGCGTCGTGGGCGTCGTAGGCCACGCTGTCGGCCGCGTCCACCACTTGGGCTTCCAACAGCGGGCTGGCGCCTGCCGAGCCTTTCTCGGCGCGCGATTGCTGGCCGGAGAGAACTTCGACCGACAGATTCAACCCTGGAAACTCAGGATAACGGGTTTCCAGTAATTCACAAATACGCAGTGCCTGGCGGTTGTGGCTAAAACCTCCTGCGTCGTGCAGGCACTCATGGAGCGTGTCCTCGCCGGCGTGGCCGAAGGGAGGGTGACCGATGTCGTGGGCCAGGGCCAGAGCTTCGATGAGGTCTTCATTGAGTCGCAGTGCCCGGCCCAACGTGCGGGCGATCGAAGCCACTTCCAGCGTGTGTGTAAGCCGCGTGCGGTGGTAGTCACCCAGGTCACCGGTGAAGACCTGCGTCTTGTGGCTGAGGCGGCGAAACGCAGAACTGTGGACAATCCGGTCACGATCTCGCTGGAAGGCGCCGCGATAAGGATGGACCGGCTCTGGATAGCGCCTGCCTGCCGAGGCAGCCGTGTGCATGGCGTAGGGAGCCAGCAGCAGGGCTTCGCGTTGAGCGATCGTTTCGAGGGGAAGCATAGTTTGGCAGGCGACTATCGGTCGCCGCTTTTCGGAGGCGGAAGTACGAGGAAGGAAACTGTTCCCCAAAGCGCGATCCTACGGCGGGACCGCTTATACCGCCAGTGGCAAAAATGCCATTGACCATTGCCGGGCTGTTGCTGACGCTGCTCTCTTGGGAAAATACTCTCTCAGAACGGTCCCTGCTTCCGCTAGCCTTGCTGTCAATTCATGAGCGATGAAAAAGCCACTGCCCTGGTGCTTCGCGTGGTCGAGTTCAGCGAGACAAGCTGCGTGGTGACGCTGCTGACGCGCGAATTCGGCAAGATAGGCGCATTGGCCAAGGGGGCGCGGCGGGCGAAGGCGCCGTTCGATTCCGCACTTGACCTGTTGACGCTCTGTCGCGTAGTGTTCCTCCGCAAATCGTCCGGCGGGCTCGACCTGTTGACCGAGGCTCGTTTGGAGCGGCGCTTTCGTCCCCCGGCGGGAGACGTTGCGCGGCTGTATGCCGGTTATTACCTCGCTGAACTGCTGTTGAGCCTGACCGACGATTACGATCCTCATCCAGAACTTTTCGATCTGGCGGATTTCGCATTGAAGGAACTGAGTGAGACGCGGCTTCTGGTGGGAGCCGTCGTGCTGCGATTCGAGTTGTTGGCCTTACGACAATTGGGGCATTTGCCGTCGCTGGTCAATTGCGTGGAGTGTGGGACGCGCGTCGAGCCGGCCAAGCGCGTGGCGTTCGGACAGTTGGCCGGAGGAGTTTTGTGCAACCAATGCCGTGCCGGGAAGCGACAAGTGGTGTCGCTCAGCGGAACGGCGCTGGCCGGCATGGTGACTTTCACCGATGAGGCCAGCACGAGTTGGGAAACGGTGGAATTGCCCGCGGCGGTGCGCGGGGAGATTCGCGGCGTCGTCAATCACTACATGAGCAACCTGTTGGGCCATCGCCCTCGCATGCATCCCTATCTCGGCTTCCTGGCGCAGTAGACTCATATGACTTTTCTTCGCCGCATCTTGAATGTGACCCTGACGCTCCTGGGTTTGGCGCTGTTAATCACTGTGCTTCCCGGTTGCGTGTCGCCGTGGGGAGGCAGCACTTCGCACGCCGCCGGACTAACCACGCAGCAGGAACGCTGGTGGGCCGCCAACGCGCCGCAGGCCAAGTTCGTGGCGGGCAAAGGTTGGCAGGTACCCGGCACTCCTGGCTACTTCGACGCTTCCGGTCGTCCGCTGACCAGCGACGCCAGCGCGGTGGCTGCTGCTCCGCCTGCTGCTGCGGGCGCCGTAGCCGCAGATGAGCGAAACTCGGCGGGAAGTCTTTGGGAAAGCATCACCGGTCAGAAACCTAAACCAGAATCAACCGCGGCGTCAGGCATGGTGGGTGGCCATCCCCCTGCCCTGTCCGAACCGGCCGCCGATCTTACGGCAGAACAGGCGGAGTGGTGGCGAACCAATCGCCATTTGGCCCGTTGGGTGCCACAGCAAGGCTATGTCATTCCTGGCGTTGACGGCCATTTCGACTCCGTCGGCCATTTGATGCGACCGCAAGCAGAAGGCAATGTTGCGCCGGCCTCGTACCAACCCGAGCCGACCGCCAGTTCCGGCGGGCCTTCCACCTACGCACCCCCGGGCGCCGCGGACGGAACATCGGACGGCAAGGGAGATAAATCGACTGGCACGATGACCGCCTGGGACCGCATGACGGGAAAGACGAAGCACGACGACGACGATGAATCTGGTTCGTGGTGGTTCACCAAGAAAGAAAAGTCCGAGCCGAAGGCCAAGACCGCGCAGGCCGCCGCCGATCAGGCCTTCCGCGAGAAGAAATATGCGGAAGCCGAAGCCCTCTACGCAGAAGCCGCCAGCTACTGGCCTAACTCGCCCTTGCAGGAAGACGCGCTCTTCATGCGGGCCGAGTGCCTGTTCTTTGCCGATACATATCCGGCCGCGTTCGAAGCATACGAAACCTTGCTCACAAAGTACAAACGGTCGCGGCATCTGGAAAAAGCCGTAGCTCGCGAGTTCGCCATCGGCCGCTATTGGTTCGAGATCAACGACACCAAGCCGCACGCCATGTTGCAACCCAATTTGACTGACAAAACGCGGCCGCGGCTCGACACGCTCGGTTCGGCTTTGAAGGTTATGGAAAAAGTGCGGCTCAATGACCCGACGGGACCGCTGGCCGACGACAGCCTGATGGTGACGGCCAACTCCTACTTCGTTCGCGAGCGTTTTCCCGAGGCCGACTACAACTTCACCCTGCTGAGGCGCGAGTATCCCAAGAGCGATCACCAATATCAGGCGCACCTGCGGGGCGTGCAGGCCAAGCTGCGGATCTATCAAGGTCCCGGCTACGACGGCACTCCGCTTAAGGGTGCGCAGGAGCTGATCGACCAGACGCTGGCTCAATTCCGCGAGATCAAGCCTGAAGAACGGCAGGGGCTGCTGGAACTGAAGGAAAAGATCGTAACCGCCAGGGCGGAGCGCGACTGGCACACGGCGCAATACTATGAAGGCCGCGGCTACAATGCTGCCGCCCGCTTCTATTACGGCCAAATGCTCAAGGACTATCCCAACTCTCAGGTGGCTCAATTGGTGAGCAAACGCATCGCGGAGATACACGATCTGCCTGCCGAACCTGAGCCGCGCCTGACCTGGGTGTCGGCCATCATGCCCGAGCCTCACGACCCCAAGCGGCTGACTCTCAATCCCCAACCTGCTCCTGATGCGACGATCCGACGATAGCACCGGTTGTGCGCTTTCACTAGCCCGACGCGCGAGCGAGGGAGAGAGGAAAATGGGTACCATGCCCACGCCTGAGACGGCATCAATTAACATCGCGAATTCGGCCTCCTATCAAGGCCAATGGTCACGTTCGCGCGGGCATGGAAGCTTTGAGATTGTTCTGGCACTCAAAACATGCCCACGAGAATTGCATCTTGGGGTTCACTGGTTGCATTCAATTCGTACTGTACTTAGGCGGCTGTATGACGTGGGCATGGCACCCAGCGCCAGTCAATTTCCTCGCATTCGCCTAGGGCTCCTCCTGGCAATGCTCACCCTCGTGCTGATCCCCATTGGCTGTGCCGGCTACCAGCTTGGCAATCACACGCTCTATCCTCAGAACATTCGCTACGTCCATGTGCCGGTGTTTCGATCCGACAGCCTCCGACGTAACCTTGGCGAGCGACTCACCGAGGCGGTGATCAAGCAGATTGGGTTGAGAACGCCCTATAAAGTGGTCGGCCCAGCGACCGCCGATAGCGTTCTCTCGGGCCGGATCATTGCCGACGAGCGGCGCGTGCTGGTCGAGGATCTCAACGATAACGCCCGGGAAATGGAAACCACGTTGCGGGCCCAGGTTTCCTGGACTACGACTCGCGGCGAAGTGATCGCCCAGCCGCTGGTGATTCCGCTTCCCGCGGGGCTGGTCGAAGCGGGACAAACGGGCAACTATGTCCCGGAAGTCGGCCAATCGCTGCTGACGAATCAGCAAGACGTGATCGACCGATTGGCCTCGCAGATAGTGGGCATGATGGAGTTGCCGTGGTAAGCTGCATGGCATGAGTTCATCTAAGTCTTTTTCAGATCGCCCTTCGTCGGATCGCCCCGTGCCGGAAGCTGCCCTGCAAAGCCGCGCCACCGCCTGGCGTCTTCGCACCCGTTCGCTCACACTCGGCTCGCGGCCATTGTTGATGGGCATCGTCAACGTCACGCCCGACAGCTTCTCCGACGGCGGACGGTTTCTCGATCCGCAAAAAGCCGTGGATCATGCTCTTCAGCTTGTTGCCGAAGGGGCCGACATTCTTGACGTCGGTGGAGAAAGTACCCGGCCCTATTCGCAGCCCGTGAGCAACGACCAGCAAGTGCGGCGCGTGCTGCCGGTGATCACTGCGTTGGCGCGGCAGACCACAGCGCCGATTTCGATCGACACGTCTAGTGCGGCAGTGGCTCAGGCGTGCCTCGACGCGGGAGCCGAGATCATCAACGACGTGACTGGGCTGGGCGGCGACCACGCGATGGTCGAAGTGGCTCGTCATACCGGCGCGGCCGTCTGCGTGATGCACATGCAGGGGAATCCGCAGACAATGCAGGACAATCCGGCCTATGCGGATGTTGTGGAAGAAGTGTTTGCCTATCTGAAATCCCGCTTGGGCGCGCTGGTGGGGGCGGGGCTCGATCCGCAGCGAATTGCGCTCGACCCTGGCGTGGGATTTGGCAAAACGCATGAGCATAATTTGACATTGCTGGCCGGCTGCTGGCGGATGCACGAACTGGGCCGGCCGCTGTTGGTCGGGCATTCGCGCAAGGGGTACATCGGGAAAGTGATTGGCGACAAGGACGCGGATCGGACCGCCGGCACGGTTGGCGTTGCGCTATCGCTTGCCCGGCAAGGCGTGCAGATTCTTCGAGTCCACGACGTGCGCCCCGTCCGCGAGGCTCTGCTGCTGTTTGAGGCCACGGGAGGCTTGTAGAATCCGATGTGATAGATTGCCATGCC
Organism: Planctomycetota bacterium; assembly: GCA_021413705.1. GTDB lineage: Bacteria > Planctomycetota > Planctomycetia > Pirellulales > UBA7805 > JAIOPX01. The sequence continues at coordinate 5,999 of JAIOPX010000244.1, forward strand.
GCGAACCTCCCGCCGTTGAAATCGGTCTGGGAATGTGCGGGCGCAAATACTTGCCGATTCAACGCGACCAACTTAGAATCCAAGCTCGTCCCTTTGCCTGGATCAAGGCCTTTTCTTGGAAGACAGGGGCAGTTCCATGTCTACGACCGAAGAACCCATCGTTGCGGCCGAAGTGCTGCAAGAGGTTGATGCCCGCTATCAAGCCGGGCAATATCTGTCGGCCTATGAAGCCGGCACTGCCCTGGGGCCGCTCTCTGCCTGGGCCGGCACTCAGGGCCGACTGTTGGCGGGGCGGTTGGCGACCAACCTGGGTTCGCCTCGACTGGGACAGGCGTTGGTGCGCCTGGCTTGGCGCAACGATCGGGAGAGTCTCTATGCCGGCTACTTCCATACGCTGGTGATGTTCAGATCGTGGGGACCGCTGCGCACTTGGAAGACGCTGCGCAGCCTGGGTGATTATGCCTCCGCCAACGAGTCGCTCCGCGCCGATTGGCACGGTCTTTGGGCCCATGTGCTGGCGGCGCTGCGCGACCACGATCGAGCCGAGCGCCATTTGGAGCAGGCGCTGGAGTTATCTCCCAATCGCCCTTGGACCTGGGTGCAGCGCTCTGCGATCCTCACGATGGGAGACCGTCCGGAAGAAGCCCTGGCCGCATCGCGCAAGGCCATGGAACTCAGGCCATTCTATCGTCCCGCCGTGCAGAGTCTGGCTGCGGGACTGCTCGATTTGGGGCGAGATCAAGAGGCTCTCTCGCTGTTGACCGAGGCCGCAACTCGCCTGGAGTGCGGCGACGTCATTGCCCACATGGCTGCCGTGCAGATTGAACTGCGGATGTATGCCGAGGCCCGTGAGAGTTATGAGCGGTTGGCTCCCTACTATCCGCTGATGGATAAAGAAAAGCATTTGCGCGGCTGGTTGGCTTCGCGCCGCAGCGACGCTGCCTATTTCTGTGGCGATTATGCCACGGCCGCGGCGCTGGCGCGCGAAGTGCCGGATAGCGAGACCTATCAGGCATTTGCCAAACGCTTGGAGGAATCGACCGATGGGAAGCGGCAGATGCTCAATGTGGGGTTCGTGCGG
>JAIOPX010000245.1 GCA_021413705.1 Planctomycetota bacterium
GTGAAGTTCATTTTCTGCACGACGGAAGCGACCAAGATTCCAGTCACGGTTCTGTCCCGCTGCCAGCGGTTCGACTTTGCAGGCATCCAGCCCACGTCGATCGCCCAGCGGTTGGCAGAGATTGTGGCCAACGAGGGTTTGCATGCCGAGCCCGAGGCACTGGCCATCCTGGCCCGCCGCGCGGCAGGCTCGATGCGCGACAGCCAGTCGCTGCTGGAACAATTGCTTTCGTTCGGCGGGCAGGAGATTCGTGTGACGGATGTTCACGCGCTGCTTGGCACGGCCGACACGCAGCGGCTCCTAAAACTGGCCGAGATGGTAGCGGGTGGAGATGCCGCTGGCGCACTGGCTGAACTGGATACGGCGGTCACCGAAGGGGTGGACGTCGGCGAAATGCTGGAACAACTGCTAGGGCTGTTGCGAGACGCAATGACCGCCCTGGCCGGATGCGGCGGCGAAGTGATGCTATTTGCCACTTCAACGGCCGAGCAGCAGGCAGTGGCCAAAATAGGAGAATCGCTGGGCCTGGAGCGAATCCTGGCGATGCTGCAGATCGTCGAAGAGACGCTCTCGCGGCTTCGCTATTCCACCCATCGCCGCACGTTGGCGGAGGTCGCTTTGGTGCGGCTCTGTCGGCTGGAGGACTTGGAAACGATTGCCACGCTGGCGGCACAACTTGCGCAAGGGGGAACACCACCGGCAGGAGGCGCACCCCGCCCTGCCCCGCGCGTTGCCGGTGCGGCATCGGCTGCACCTGCCGCCGACTTGGCAGCAAAAAAAAAACCTCCCGCTGAACCGCTGACGGCTCCTGTGGCAGTCAGCCAGTCAGCGGTCAGCAGTCAGCCAGTCAGCGAGTCAGCACCAAGTGTGCCAGAGCAAAGTCCCGCCCGGGTGCCTGGGGCAAGTCTCGGACCCGCCGCGGTGGGCGAGGCGCGGGTGCCTGGGGCAAGCGAGGCGCCGCCCCAGACAGTGCCCGCCAACACCTCCGCTTCACCGATCGAAGTGGAGACTCCACCTGTGGCAGCCGTGGCGGTCCGTCCCGCCCCCATCCCCGCGCCCCATGTGTCGGTTCCTTCTTCGCGTCAGGAAGTGGAACCCGAGAGTTTCGCCTACGACGAGCCAAGCGATGCTTCGACGCTGGACGAGCCAACATCGTATGATGCTCCGCGCTCCTCATCATCCAAGGCTCCTTTCCCCAGCGATGAGGCGGCCGAAAAAGCGTGGAACGCTTGCCTCGAAAAACTGTCCGGCATGGTGGCGGCACGGGGCAAGAACTATCAGAAAGTGGCCATGAAAGGCCCAAGACTGGAAGTTACGTTCAGTGAGACGTACAATTTCTGCAAGTCATTTTTTGAACAGCACGAGCGGCGGCGAGTCGTGGAGCAGACGCTCAGTGAAATCGCCGGTACGGAAGTGCATGTGAACTTTATGATTACCCAGGCAGGAGCGGCGCCGGCTGCGGCGGCAGAAGCACCTCGGCAGGTTTCACCCGCGCAAAGGATGAAGGTGATCCACGAACATGTCATGGTGCGTCGGGCATCCGAACTGTTCGGCTCGAAAATTGATATCGTAGAATAAACGCATTGCAAACTTTATTTTTCGCGTAGCGGAACTTGTGAGAGTTCCGAAACAGTAGGTCAATCCACGGCAATAACCAGAAGTCTCACGACTTCTGTTACGCCAATCCAACGAAAGGCCCACGCCTTGTTCCAGGGACTCACCAATCTCGGTTCGATGCTCAAGCAGGCGCAGCAGATGGGCGCCCGGATGCAGGAAATCAATGAGCGCCTCAAGACCGTTCGAGCCACCGGCGCCAGCGGCGGCGGCATGGTCGAAGTCGAGGTCAACGGCCTGGGTGAAGTATTGCGGCTGACGCTCGACCCGGGGCTGGTCTCGCGCGGCGACCGTGAATTGATCGAAGACCTTGTTCCGGCCGCCGTCAACCAAGCCGTTTCCAAAGCCCGCGAGCAGCACGCCGCCATGATGCGCGAAATGACCGGCGGGATGAACCTGCCGGGACTCGACGACGCACTGAAAACTCTCACCGCGGAACAGGACAAGTCCTAGTGGACCAGGTCAGCCAGTCGGTTCGTGATTTGGTGGAGCAGTTCGCTCGGCTGCCGGGTATCGGCAAGAAATCGGCCGAGCGGCTGGCGTATCACGTATTACGCCAGCACGAGACAGAGGCTCTGGCCCTGGCGGATGCCATTCGCAACGTCAAGCTGAACGTGCGGCATTGCAAAACCTGCTTCAATCTCACCGAGGAGGAACTGTGCGCGATTTGCCGCGACACGCGGCGTGATCCGGCAGTCCTTTGCGTGGTGGAGCAGCCCCGCGACTTGATGGCATTGGAAGCAGCCGGCAGCTATCGCGGGGTCTACCA
>JAIOPX010000246.1 GCA_021413705.1 Planctomycetota bacterium
CCCCCTTCGTACACCGCCAGCAGCGGCAGCACGAACAGCAAGCTGGCCAACGGCCGCCGCGATTGACGCCAATAGTCCCGCGCACTGCGGCTAAGCGGACTCGAACTCTGCGCACTCTCTGCCATGGACGTTGTTTCGTCCGGGCCCAGAGGCTGGCCTTAGCTGCTGCCCGATTATGCCGCGGATTCGGTACCGAGACTTTTGATAAAGTGCGCGCCCCGCGGCGCATCCGGTATGACCGATACAGCTTCGCGACGTGTACTCAGTACTCAGTACTCAGTACCGACCTCTTCCCCCTCCCCTGCCCTGCGACTATACTCCGCGCAGGCCTATGGATGCATCACCTGCTCAGGATGTTTCTCCCACCGCGTCGTCGCTTCCGCCGGCGCCGCGGAGGTTCCAGTTCACGCTGGGAACCATGCTGGCCGTCACAACCGTGGCCTCGACCATCCTCGGTCTGCTGACGCTGGGCGAATGGGGGCTGCCAGGGTTGTTCTATACCTTGCTGATCGTGCTGCTATTCCGAGCCACACGGCAGCTACCCACGATCATTGCTCGGCCGGGTTTTTGGCGTCGTCAGTTCGACGGGCGCATGACGGGCCGCCAATGGATATTCGACATCCTCTTTGGCATCCTGCTGCCGGTGTTCTGTTTGTGGGCCGACTTCTTTCTTTTCAAGACCCCTGCCTACGATCCGGTTACCAATGTGCCAACCACTGTCTTCGGTCCAGCCCCCCACGTTTCCCGTCCGTGGCTCTGGACCTACTCCAATTTCGCCTATGCAATGACGGCGGTACAAATCACCCTGCTTCTCATCTGGCTGTTGGCCCGGCAACGCACCGGCCCGGCCGCTCCCTTCCTGGGTGGCGCGCTGATTTCCGGCAGCGTTGTGGCAATGCTGCTCGGCCTGTTCCTGTTTCCCTTCGCCACCGTGGGCCTGATGCTGATGCTCACTGGCGTCCTGGGTTACACGCCGCTGCTGACTGCTTTCGTCTACTACCGCCAAGGTACTGCTGCACTGCGCTTCTCCCAAGTTCGCTTCGGCCGCCTCGCGACCATCGCCCTGGCCCTGGCCGGTTCGCTGACGGTAGCAATTCCGTTCATTTATTTCTGGCAAGGCCCGGCCGTGTGGAAGTAGTGCCAGGGGACTGTTTACTAATCCCGGCGCGCCGGGGTCCCAATTATTGTGGAGCAAAAATGGGACTGTCCCCTTGGGCCACCAGCGCGTTACAATACTGTAACCATGTCCAGTACCCGCCCCACCGTGAAAGGCCGCGGCGCCGGCATCAATCCGCCGAACCGCTTTGAGTCTGCGCGCACCGAAGACGACTTCGAGCAACTGACCGACGACGAAACTTTCTTCGAGCAACTTCGCAAGACGCCCACGCAATATCTGCCCGACGCCACACAGTCGATCCTGACCAACAACGACAGCCCGGACATTCCGTTCCGCTTCAGCATCAATCCCTATCGCGGCTGCGCGCACGGGTGCGCCTATTGCTACGCCCGGCCGGGGCACGAATACCTGGGTATGAACGCGGGGCTCGATTTTGAATCCAAGATCATGTTCAAGGAGGACGCGCCGCGGCTGTTGCGCAAGGAACTCAACCGGCCAGGCTGGGTGCCGGAAACGATCGCCATCTCCGGGGTGACCGATTGTTACCAACCGGCCGAGCGCCGCTTTCGCATCACGCGGGGCCTGCTGGAAGTGATGCTCGAAGCGCGGCAGCCATGCGGCATCATCACCAAGAATGTGCTCGTGCTGCGCGATCTGGACCTTCTGCGCCAATTGGCGGAGCGGCGCTTGATCCACGTTTTTTTGAGCATCACCACGCTCGACGCCGAGTTGGCCCGCAAACTGGAGCCGCGCACCGCCACGCCAGAGGCCAAGCTGCGGGCGGTGCGCGAACTAAGCGCCGCCGGCGTTCCCGTCGGCGTGATGGCGGCACCCGTCATACCCGGGCTGACCGACGACGAACTGCCGGCCATCCTCACCGCCGCGGCGAAAGCGGGCGCGGGTAGTGCCGGCTGGCAGATGTTGCGACTGCCGCTGGCTGTCGAGCCGATCTTTCGCGATTGGCTGGCGCGGCACTATCCGCTGAAGCAAGAGCGGGTTGAAGGTCTGATCCGCGGCATGCGCGACGGCAAACTCAGCGACGCCCAATTCGGCCGCCGGATGCGCGGCAGCGGACCCTATGCCGAGCAGATCGCCGCGACATTCAAGGTGTTCAAGAAAAAACTCGGCCTCGATCGCGGCTTGCCGGGTTTGGATATTTCTCAATTCCGCCCGCCCGTGGGGCCAACGGGGCAGATGGCATTATTTTGAAGTCTGGGGAATCGCGTGAGTACCCGACGGCGGAAAGAGTTGAGCATCCACGGTTCACTCTGATCGACGCCCTAGGAATTGATCGTCTAATCCGGGGAAAGTTTGAACTTTTGAGGCACTTTGACATGAGTTGTTGAATTCGATCAGCCACAACTTACGGCTAGCTATGGGGTTGCGAACCGCAACGCTGGAAAACGAAGGTTTGCTTTGATTCTGGTTCGCCTTAACGATTTCCCGCCTCGATATGCTAAACTGCGTGAAGTAAACCTTCATTCCGATACTTTGACGACTAGCACTCCGTTGCGCGCATAACAATATAATACGACGTCAGTTACTCGTGATTTTGCCTTGAGAGCCCTGCAATGAAACGGCGAATGTTTCTCGCGGTTGCCTTGGTGCTGGCGGCCATTGCAGTCTGGAAGCTCTTTTTCTCAGAGTCCGTTTACGAGGGGAAATCAACGAGCGAGTGGGTCGGCATACTCGAATCCGGAAGCAACGAGGAGCGGCAGAAGGCCGTCGCTGCTTTGCAGCATATTGGTGCTGAATCCGTGAAACAAACGTCTCCTTTCTTAACACATTGGGATGAGAAAGTGCGTTTGGCTGCGTTCGACGTGATTGCAACTGTGTTGGGGCAGTGCCACGATAATTTTCGATGGAAGAATTGCGTTACTGGATTCGTTCCAGGTCGGCAGCGCGCGGCTAATGCGATACCTCCAATCGCTGAAGCAATGATGGGCTGCCTTTTTGGCGGAGACGAGACGCTCAGGCGGCGATCGGAATCGGTCATCGGAAGCATCCCATGGTACTACGCTATACAACAACGCCAGACAGCAGAACGTCTGCTAGACGACTTGTGTCGAGGTTTAGCGAGCAACGATGCGAGGACACGAGAACAGGCAGCGGCATTATTCGAGGTTATCATAAACTCTGTTTCAGCGTGGCAGTCCGATCTCCATAGTCCCACCGCTGGCAGGCTTCTGGACATTGCAGCAAATCACAATCCTCCTTCAGAACCGGTTATGCGTAGTCTGCTACTCTGCTTGGTGGGGTGCAAGGAGGATCCTAGTTTTGCCAAGAAAGTGCAGACACTAGAGAGCCACATTATCGAAGCGATTGATAATCCACCATCGGCAGGTGGACCTGCAGCGACCGGCATGGCGTTAACCAGTCAGTATGACGATCCCACCGTCCGCTACTGGGCGGCTGTAGTCTTGTTGCGCTATGGCACTCCAAACGCAAAGGCGAACGCATGTGAGGCGTTGCACGATAAACCTAGCAACTTCCCCCCTAACACCCGCGACTTCTTACCCGAGCAATGCCGACGCTGAGCGACGAGTCGGTCGAACCAAGAAACATGCGGCCAACAAGGCACGCCGCAGTGCGTAGGCACCTTCTGCTTAGTGCAACAGGCGGCGGCATAATAGAGTCACTCATTATTCAATGTTGCTCACTTCGTTTACGGCGGCGACGGATATTCTAGGCGCTAGATGCGGTAACTGCTCATGCCTTTGTCGGGACTCGCCATCTAACTACCGTTTATAGAGACTCTGGCAATCGCTATGCTCACTCCGTACCGTCGAACTGCCCAATCATCTTCTGCAACCGCCGCCGGTAAGAATGATGCTCCACCTCCAGCAGGTGCCGGCTGCTCATCAGGTAACGGATGCCGGAACCGAGATCGTTCTTCGGCTCTCGTTTTAGTTCACGGAAACGGGCGTAGGCGGCAGGATCATCGATCTCCAACCGCAATACCTGGGCGATGAGTTTCGCTTGCAGATCGACCAGTCCCCACTGGCCGCTATCGGGCTGGATCAGGCCGGCGACGAACAGGTGGTCATCGGTGGGGTGGAAAATATTAAGATACAGGTTCGGGCGGCCGTCCTGGATGTTGAGGTGCCGTTGGTCGATGAACGGGAAACTGATCTTGAAACCGGTGGCGTAAACAATCACATCGAACGGTTCCCGGCTTCCGTCCACGAAGCGCACACCGTCGGATAACAGCTCGGCCACGTCGGGCTTGGGGCGGATCCGGCCGTGGCCCAGGTAATAGTAAAGCTGCGAGTTGATGATCGGGTGGGCCTCAAAGAGCTTGTGGTCCGGGGCCTGCAAGCCGACGCGCCATGGCGGGCCGAGCGAAAGCCGCACCAGCACTCGCGTAATCGCCCGCCGCAGCCAGAGCGGTATTCGCCAATTCAACAGCCGCTCGCCGCACTCGTCGATCGGCTTGCCGAGGAGAAACTTGGGGAGATAGTGATAGCCGCGCCGCACGCTGTGCATGGTGACGGCCGCGTGCTGGGCCGATTCCACCGCGATATCGCAACCCGAGTTGCCGGCGCCGATCACTAACACCCGCCGGCCAGCCAGCACCTCCGGTGTCTTGTAGGCGGCCGAGTGGAGCGACAGGCCTTCGAACCGGCCGGGTAGCTCCGGCCACTTGGGATCCCAGTTGTGTCCGTTGCAGATGACGACTCCCCGATAGCGGGCGGCGCGGCCATCGGACAACTTCGCCTGCCAGATACCGTCCGAAGGTTCCAGCCGCTCGATCGACGTATTGAAGCTGATTGCATCGTAGAGCTTGAAATGCCGGGCATAACTCTTGAGATACTCCCAAGCCTGCTGTTGGCTGGGATACTCGGGATAGTCCTCCGGCATCGGGTAGTCGGTGTACTCGGTCAGCCGCTTGGACGAAATCAAATGCGTCGAGCGGTAAACGCTGCTAGCCGGGCGGCCGTAATACCAATTGCCACCGACGTCGTCCTCGCGCTCGATGCACTCGAACGGAATGCCGTGCTCAAGAAAGTTCTTGGCCACCGCCAGACCGGAGGAACCCGCGCCGACGATCAACATGCGTTCTGGAGTTGCGGTATCAATCACGCTTCGCTCCACACCGCGGCCAACTCGACCAGCATCTCCGCCGCCGCCTCCATTTCATCAAGACAGGCCCATTCCAGGGGCGAGTGAGGATTGTGCTGGCCGGTGGAAAGGTTCGGAGTCGGCAGGCCGAGCTCTGTAAGCCGCGAGCCGTCGGTGCCGCCACGAACGATTGTGCATTTCGGTTGCCGGCCCAACCGCCGCAACGCTTCTTCAGCGTAAGCCACTGCCCTGGGCTCACGCTTCAGCCCCTCCGCCAAGTTGCGATATTGAGGCGTGATTTTTACATCGATTTGCGAGCCGGGCATTTCGGTGGCCACATCTTGGGCGGTATGCCTTAATAGTGCCGCGTAGGCATGTAGTGCGGCAGTATCGAAGTCGCGGAGCAGAATTTGCATCGTCACCTCCCCTACCCCGCCGCTGACGATGTACGGGTGGAGAAAACCTTGGCGATCGGCCGTCGCCTCCGGCGCCAGTTCCGTGCGCGGCAGCCGGGCGACCAAATCAGCCGCCACCCGAACTGCATTGATCATCCGCCCTTTGCCGATCGACGGGTGAATGTTCACTCCGCGCACTGTGACCGTAGCTAAGTCGGCAGAAAATGTTTCCACATCAATCTCGTCCTGACCCTGACCGTCGAGTGTATAGCAGACCGTGGCCCCCAAAGCCGCCAGGTTGATATGATCGACGCCATGGCCGATCTCTTCATCGCAGGTAAAGCAGATTTTGATCGGCGGGCGCCGCGCGGCAGGGTTCTCCATGAGGTGGGCGGCCGCTTCCATGATGACGGCGATGCCCGCCTTGTCGTCTCCACCCAGCAGCGTCGTGCCGTCGGTGGTGATGAGCGTGCGGCCCTGCATGTTGGCCAACTCAGGGTTGTCGGCCACGCGGATCGTCAGGCCGCTTGTACCCAAGGAAATATCGCCCCCCGCATATCGCTCGATCACCTGGGGACGCACGCCACGGCCGGTAGTTTCCGGCGAAGTATCCAGATGGGAGCAGAAGGCAATGACCGGCGGATAATATCCCTCACGCTCCGCGTGAGGAGAAGCATCACGCGGAGCGTGATGGATACTATGGTGTACCGTAGCTGTAACAATGCCGAACTCACTCTGCACCACATCGGTCAGCCCCAGTGCCACCAGTTCATCGCGCAGCAGCCGGCCCAGCTCCAGTTGCCCCGGCGAACTGGGATAGCCTGCCGAGCCGTCGCCGGCGGTGGTGTCGATTTTCACGTAGCGAAGAAATCGTTCGAGCAGTCGTTGTCGGTTCATGGGGCGATTTACGAATGAAGGGAACTAACCACGGAGGCTCGGAGAAGCGGAGGAGAAGGAGCAGGATAAAGAGTACGAGGAGGATTCGGGAAGGGGATTAAGATTACGATTAGGATTAAGATTAGGATGGTTTGTGCCGGTCCTGTTCCTACTTTTGTTCCTAATCTTAATCGTAATCCCCTCCGCTGCTTTCTCCGTGCCTCCGTGTCTCCGTGGTAAAAATCTGGTAACCTAACGTCTGCATATTGTAGCCATTTCACCCATCCTCTGCACGGACGCCCGCGCCATGCCTGCCGCATCGAGTTCCAATGTTCGCTATCTCGTTTTCGACACGGAAAGCGTCACCGACGGCACGCTCGTGTCGCGGCTGCGCTACCCTGGCGAAGGGCTGACGCCGCAACAGGCGATCGCCAAATATCGCGGCGAGCTGATGGAAAAGTTCGACAGCGATTTTGTCCCCTATACGTTTCAGTTGCCCGTCTCCGTGGCAGTGGCCAAGGTGGGCTCCGATCTGCGGATCATCGACCTGGTAACGCTCGACGAGCCGAAGTACCGGCCCCATGTGATCTGCGAAAACTTTTGGCGGGGCTGGGAAAAATATCGCAAACCCACGCTCATCAGCTTCAACGGCCGCACGTTCGACCTGCCGCTGATGGAGCTGGCCGCGTTCCGGTTTGGCCTGCCGCTGCCGCAGTGGTTTGCCGTGACGGCCAAGAGCTTCGAGCAACCCCGCAACCGGTTCAACCAGCAGGCCCATTTCGACTTGCAAGAGTTGCTGACCAACTTCGGCGCCACGCGGCTGACCGGCGGGCTGAACCTGGTGGCCAACCTGATCGGCAAGCCGGGCAAGATGGACGTGCAAGGCCACATGGTGCAAGACATGTACGACGCCGGCAAGATCGCCGAGATCAACGACTACTGCCGCTGCGACGTGCTGGATACCTACTTTGTATTTCTCCGTTGCCAGGTTTTGCTCGGGCAACTCTCGCTCGATGAAGAGCAAGGGATTATCGCCGAAACCAAAACCTGGCTCATCAAACGCTCCGATCAAACGCCAGCCTATCAAGAATATCTCTCCCGCTGGGGCGACTGGGCGAATCCTTGGGGGATGTGAAATGTTACGCGTTCGAGTAGTCGCCGTCAGAATTCGTCCTGCCCAGTAAGCCGCATCTCCACACTATCTGCAAACAGGGCTATCTCCTGGATTGTCATCGCAAACTCTGCGAAATCGACTTCGTCTGCCAAGAGATTATGCACGATGTCGATGACTGGGGGATCGGTTGACGACTCCAACGCGAATCCTCCGATCCGAGGCTTTGCGTTTGCCTTAAGGCAACGACGCACTATTTCTGGTCCATTCGCGACACATACTCTCGACTGGATTTGCAATACGGCCGGACTGTCTTCCCCTCCAGGAAAGTAGGATATCTTGACGGATTGGGATCTGTTTTCCATGGTCGACATAGTCACGAGCATGGCATTTTCATCGTTTCGAACGGCCACCTGTCGCGACTTCACGCGGCGTAGCACGCTGGCAAGTTCTTCGATCAATGTAGCCATTTATTCGCTTACCAAGTCAGGATGCCAAGCCGCTTGCCCGTATTTTGCTGAGTTCACTAGCCATCGTTGACAAAATCTGTCGGTACCCCGATGGGGACAGGCTTTCATAGGACCGCCAATCGACGGCAAAAAGCCACTCTCCGTCAGAACCATTCACTGGGGCAATAGCGATGCGACCAAAACTCATCCTGCGATTCAGTTCCAGCAGAGTAACGTATTGATCTCGAAATGCTCTCCCCAGCACGCAGTTTGCTCCGATCAACAATCCCCCTGCTGGGGCGCTCCGCAGTTCCAATTGAAAGCTCACACCTCGTCCAGCAGAATCTGGACTCGCCACGTCAATTTGATAACCCCGCCGTGATACCTCGTATTTCCAGGGCGTGCCTTCCGCCAACGATGGGACAAGCATTTTTGTGTCCAGAACGTGTGAATAACCGGCACGGACATTTGCGACGAATTCCGGAGTCAGCTTAGGGCGCTCGTCCGGAAATTCCGAAGCAAAACTTCGAGCGACTCGTGTCGCCAAAGTGCGAAGCACGGTACGTCGTTTGACTGGCAAATAGCTGGCCAGAATAATGTTGTGATTCCCTCCGAGAAAGATCCTCCCCGGCGAGTCTTTGTACTCAATCTCCACGGAATAGATATAGGTTGCGGCAAGTTTAACTCGCAAACCCGAGATTCTGCTATCCCTGCCCGACCCTTTTGCAATGGCAAACTGCTCTTGTAGTGTTGCTCTCATCATATCTCGGGCTGCAATCGAAAGGGTCGGGCATGCAACGTCCGCGTGCGAAGACTCAGGCCATGGATACTGGATTCTGTCAACAACTGCGGCGTCATTAGCAGCCAAGGCGATATCAATTTTCCAAGGTTCCGCCATACGTGAACAGACCCTGCAATTTGTCTCTATCTCTGTAATGAGAACCCAATAACGTTTGAGTTGTCCTTGCCCTATACAGGATTCACACCCAAGCGTTCCATTCCCTTCACATGCTCCGCATGCAATCCTTCCCTTTCCCGTGCATGTGACGCATAGAACCGTGCCAGCAGTCTTGCATATGATGCAATCAACAATCTTGCCACTCACATTCAAATGAACGCCTTCTCCTTCGCAACGCTGGCAAATCACGTTACCTTTACCGTGACAGTCGTGGCAGGATACTCGCCGTTCTCCTTCGCATGTCGCACAGGCCATTTGTCCTTCACCTTCGCACGTCTTGCATCGCTCCGTATCTTCTTGACCTCGCAAACGAGTTTCGACCTTGCAGGCTTCTTTTGGAAAGACCATGGGCGTGGCAAGATCCAAAGCAAAGAGATCCTTAGTACTCCACCGGCTTCGGTCAATTGCATCATCAATGAAAGGTTCGGAAACATTCTTCAGAGATCGAGTCATGCGCTCTACCTCGGAAGTTACGAACATAGCTGGTTGTCGCGTTACACGAGTGATACGAAACCGTCTCCCAAACTCGCTAGGAATCTCGGAATTGAGCTGCGCCCACAGTTGCACGACGACGTACATCGCGTTCAGAAGCGTGCCATCCTGAATTGCAGCAGTCGGTTCGACCGCCTCATTCCCAGTCAATCCCGGCTGCAGCATCTCAACGTACAGACCGTTGTGAGATGAGTGATGCATTATTAAGCGTCAATGTTGGGGAATGTCATGACACCGTCGCACACTGATGCTACGTTGCGAATAGTATCTGATAAATGTCTTCCACCAAAGAACAATAGACTAGCATCATTACGACTGTAATCCCCCAGCGAATGTCGCGGCCGACCCAAAACCATTTCGGCTGATGAATCATGCGCGGCAGCATGAATTCTGCGATGCGCCACAGTAGCATAGGGGGAAGCAATACAAACCATATTGGTAGAATGTCTTTGGTCCGAAAGCCGTTTTGCCAGAGGTAGACCGTAAGCCCAATCCCAATTAACAGTGTGAGCGTTCCCACTATCGCAGGTAAGAGCATCGGCCCAGGGTTTGTCGATTCAGACGTACCCTTATGATGATACTCCTTAAGAATAAGAGTCGAAACTTGCGGCACATGCGGAGTCGGCAACCGCCGTTCGCTTCCACCTACAGGTGGGGCCGGCAACAGTTGCAACTGTTCCACAATATCGCGTAATTCCCTACCATAACGGGGGGCACCCTGGTCATCCTTCAACCATTTGTTTACAGTCGCATCGGATATACGTTCGCGACAATTGGATAGAAGCCACTGCAAATGTTCCCGAACACGATTTTGTTGTAGGCCGAGCGTAAGATAGCACTGCGAGAGTTCGTGCCAGGCAGTTTGTTCTTGGACCTGCTTCAGCGATTTAATAAGGAGCGGTAGGCAAACCTGATCCACAAGCGGCTTGTATGGTGCGGAGTCAGGGGTGGCACACAGACGCAGAATATGGTCCGCCGACTTAATGGAGCGCTGCACCATATGACAGGACGCTGACAACAGCGAGCCGTCCGATTCCCACGGCAGTGAAGCGATGTGAGGAAGTAGCTTACATCCCTCTTCAAAGCGAAGCTTGGCAAGCTCCAGTATTCGCGATAATACCTCAATATCTGCTTTGTCTAGTGTGCTTCGTGCGCTCTCTATCGCGATTGATATTAGTTGTGGACGTGCGGCAATAAGTGCTCCCAGTTGTGCGTCGGTCACATTAGAATCGCTAGAACTACTGTGCCCCAGTAGCACAAGTTGCTTTAGCGCACTTCTGTCGTAGCAAATAAAGTCGAGGCACCACTCTCGCGCGTTCTGTGGCCAACGTCTGTCGACTCCAATGAAGGCCAGGGTCTCCCAACGCGAGGGTGTGGAACTGTTGCCCAGCCTCTGAACGGCGGCTAAACAGAGGTCTGATACAGGTTGCTGAAGCTTAACCCCGGCCGAGAGTTCACCCAAGAGAGACGCCAGCCTGTTAGCCGAACCTGGAGTACAGAGAAACTCGCCTGCCAGGCCTTCGCGTAGTTTGACAACCGCCGGGAAAAGCTCTATGAGCGTCGTGTCCAATCCCATATCATCCCATGCGATCGCTAGATCATGCACGGCACGCATTCCCCCTGATTTCAATGCGTTGGCCACCAATGTGCCGTAAGTTCCTTCCACGGCTTTGGGAAGAGTTGAGACTCGCGTCAGATCGGCAACCACGGGACGGCGCTCATCCTGCCTTTCGGTACAGTGCCTCATGAAGGGCGTGTCAGCGTATGTCAGTGCCAATGCGAAACCGCGTGGCTGATCGGTGGGCGAGATAACGTGGGAAACTCCGTGCGTCTCGAGCTGAATCGACGACGGCAACATATCCACAATCACCGCCATCAGTTCAAGGATCCGTGTACTCGCGGTACGCGGGACACAGACAACAACGGGGCGCTGCGCAATCGGATAAAGAACGAGAGTCTCGGCAATGCGGCTCAAGGTAGCGAGAAGAGTCGTTCCGCCGCCGATCAACTCTTCGAGGCAGGCCGGTGATGTCCCGCCCTGGGGAAGAATACTGATTACTCTGGCTGGCTCAATCCAGCGGGCCTGGCCATTCCAGCGACCGACATAGCTTTCCTTGGTAGCCGTTATAAACTCGGCCGGTCTCGTCCCGTTCAGTTCCACTCGGCTGACGAGTAGGTGATGGGCCAGTGGTGTTGTGCGTCCTGTGTGATCGGCCCCAGCAAATACAATCCGAGTCACACCGAAGAAGGCGCTTCCATGGCCATAGGTACTGAAGATGAATCGAGGTGGATGCGCATCCACGGCATCCACCGAAATATCTGGAAGCAGAGAATAGGCGCGGTGGGCGCGGAGTTCTATCTCGACGTCTTGAGGTATCCCGCGACTCTTGGCGACGATGCCGAGGTGGCCGGTGGTATCCTCAAGCAGTTCCGAAGCGGAGGTATATATGACTTCCTGGATTTTCATGCTAAGAAATCAGGAACGACTCCAGGGGAAACGACGTCTCTTGGGAGGCGTATCCAAACCCAGCTTGAGCGACTCCGGCACCTTGGTTCCTGACGCTGTAGGCGTGATGCCTGAACGTGGAGAAACTGGTGGTACATTCAGTGGAGCGGCACTGACTGACACTGGCTTTGGGATGGCCGGTATCCAAATTCTTTGACCGCTGTCAGGGTCTTCAATGGTGCAGCCAGCATATTCATGATCCAAAACGAACACCTTGTTGGTCAGTGGACTAATGACCCTGATCCTGCCTCCTTCAAGGGGATCGACTTGAGCGTGCGGATAGTGGTCAACTCCCTTAAACTTGGGGGCGGCGTGATGGACTAATCCCCACCGGTGAAAAAGCCAGAGCAGTGGATGCGTCACGCCGCTGGGGCGAACTAAGTCCGGCCTTACCTTGAGAGTCCGGGGCGATGAAGAAGCAGGCACCGCATTCGGTTCGTATTGTGGGCTGGTGCCCAATGCGCTCACGGGAAAATAACGAACGGTATCGAAGTGGCCTTCGGCCAGGGCAACAAACTGCGGATTTGTTCTTTCCAGTAAACTTCTGACAATCAAAGACATCTGATTGATTTGCTCAATGTCGATGCCAGCGATATCACCCGCAACAGTGCTGCAAATCACCGGCTCATCAGGTACTTCGTGGTCGAAGCGTGGGCGCACATACGTACCATCCGCTCGTATCGCCTGTGTAATGAGCGGTTTCCATACGTCGTATTTTTGTACGCAAACGCACAGTGCTGCCGGTATGCGCTGATTTTCATCCATCGCCAGCGAACTCTTATGTCGGCGAATACGGTTGATGGCCTCCTTGAGAATATGCTCCTGCCGATTGTTTACGGCTGCCTTTTCTAATTGAGGATCCTTTGAACGTCCGGCCAATTCGCGACGAACCGCTGGATCCTGAAGAGGATCGTACGCGAACAATACCGCATTGCTGCGTTTCAAGTGCTGTGTGACGCGACTATTAGCTTCCGTTTCTTTCAGCACTTGAAACGATTCGCCGGCATTGTCGTAGAGCACAATGCTGATGGGAAGTTGCGAGTCGCGAGCCGCGTTTCCGGGCATCGGCGTTGATTGGCGCAACGTGAAAATAAAGGGTTTTGGCAATTCGACAACTGCACCGTCGAGATGAACCGTATTGTAGAGATCTCCGTGCTCCTGAGTTTTTTGCAACAACGTCAGGCGAGAAGGATCGGCAGGATGAAATAAACTCTTCTCGTATTCGAGAAACACCTTGACTTCGTGGCTGTCGCTATCTTCCAAAGCCAAATTGAAGTGACGGGTTAGCGTATCACGAATACAGTGGATCATCGAAGTTAGAAAGTACGTCTTACCCGCCTTGGGGGCACCCACAACCGATAGAAAGTACGGCCGCTCCGACAACAATGTTCGTGGAATTTGAAGATGGCAGACGGGACATGCCCGTTCTGTGATCGCACCCCCTTTTGGATCGAAAAAGCGTCCAGAGCGATCTCGCTTCACCTCAGCGGAAGAGAATCGCTGATGCACATGCTCACCCAAGACGGCATCCCCGTAAAGTTGCGGATGCGTTGAGATGAATAGTGCCTGATCGGGATAGAAACTATTCCAACAGTGAGGACAGACTACCTTGCTCTCTGTGAGACGATTCATCGAGCCTTGCCCATGGCTGAAAGGATGACGGAGGATTAGATGATTTGAAGAAAACCCCAACTTGCCACAATGATCCCGTGGCTATCGCGATCAAGAGTCGCCTATTCTCCCCCATCAGAAGGGCAATGTCAAGAATTGCTTTTGGGCCTTTCAGGCCAGTCTGCGATTGTGCATTCAAGTACACTGTGAAAGGATCCAACTCCAGCGGCTTGCTTGGTCGCGATCCCGCGACCAGCGGTCGCGACTTTATGATCTCGTGCTTGCATATCGCGCACATTGCACTACTTTTCCCTCCTGAATATTCCCCTCGTAGCGCACCTGAATCGGCACGGCCACGGCCCAGTGCCCTGTTTGCTCCTCTAGCACCGTTTGATTGAAGCCTTCGAGATACGCGCCGGCCTCTTCGGCGGACATGAGCCACTCCTCGGCCGGCTCCAGGGCGATGGCGTGGGGCGGGACGTCGGACGGGGACTGCGGCAGCCAGCCTTCACAGGTCACGATCCAGACGCGATATCGCCGCTCAGCCCCCGCCGTCGTCATGGTGCTTCTCCTACCTCTTATCGCTTGACATTCGATCGGCCGTTACTATACAACAGTACATTATCGTTGTCAACCTCCCAAATCAGGCCAGAGGGCAAAAACGATGACTATTTTTGCGGATCCTGCCGCCGATCGGTCGCCGGAATTGGATTGCGATTCGGCCGCAGAGAGGTTGGATGCCGTGGAGTTGGATTTCGATCCGTTGCCCGGCCCTCGCCCGGCTGAGATCGCGGCCAACCTGCGGCGGCTGATGGCGCGGCTGGGTTTGCGGCTGTGCGACGTCATCGAGCGCTCCGACCTCGATGATCGGACGGTCAAAAGCGTGCTGAGCGGCAAGGTGCGTCCCCATTCGCGCACGTTGTACAAACTGGCCCGCGGGCTCGACGTGCCGGCCGACGAACTGCTGGAAAGCAGCGCCAACACCGCCGCGCGGCTCTTCGATCGGCAAACCAATCCGTTGGTGGACGAAGTGGTCTGCGCCGAACCGGCCCTGTTCGCCGGGTGGACGCCGGCCGAATTCGACGAACTCTACAGCCGCTTTGGCACCGGCGGCGCGCTGATCGAAGAAGGAGTCCGTGCGGCGGCCGAACAGATCAACCAGAACCGGGACATCCATCGCCAGGTGGCCGTGATCCTGGAAACCGATCAACGCGACCTGCTCACCGGCGTTGTCAAAGTGCTGTTTCAAAAGATTTCCCTCCTGCCGCCGCGGTGAGCGGGGACGGATTAACCACAGAGAGACCGAGGGCACAGAGAAGAAGGGCGGGATTAAGATTAGGATGAGGATTAAGATTAGGAAGATGAGTAAGAGCAGGAGAAGGAGTAAGAGTAGGATTCCAATCACTCCTAATCTTAATCCTAATCGTAATCTTAATCTTCTTCCTAACTCTTACTCTTTATCTTACTCTTTCTCCTTCCATCTCTGTGCCTCTGTGGTTCAATAATCTTCGGTTTTGTTTTTCAAAGCAGTCTTCTCCCCGCTCCTGCAGCGAACATGAAATCCTGCTGCGCGGGTGTGAGCCACACATCGGTCCAGATTCCCAGTTGTTCGATCTTGAACGACGCATAGGTGCTGGGGCTGGTCGAGCCGATGTCGAAGTGCCAGTCGCTTGGCGCTGCGCCCCAGCCGGGTTTGGGATCGACGGTGTGGCTGGCCGATTGATCGAGGGTGCCGTCGGCGGCGCGCACTCTCAGCTCTGCCCTGGCGGCCAGGCCGTCGAACAGTGCGACGACAAAGAGCGGCTTGGCGGTGGGGAGCGTGAGGACGGTGGCGATGGCGTTGGGCTGGCCAGGGTCGCCGCTTTGACCGGTCACGGCGGAGAGATTGCCGCTGGGGTCGATCTCGAGCCACCACGAGCCGTCGTTGCCTAGGCCGACGAGCCGCGCTGAGCCGGAGACGCCGCTCAAGCTGTCGATCGTCAGCCAGCAGGCGATGCTGATGCGCTGCGAGACGGGACGAAACGCGGCTTCTGGATTGGGATCGCCAAAGCCTCCGCGGCAGAGCCACTCGCTGGCGGCGTCGAATTGCGCGGCCGTGCTAATGTGCCCCGTCACGCCGTCGATGGCGCCTCCGGGAGATTCCAGCACGCGCAGGTCCAAGGCGTGGCCGCTAAAGTCGGCGCGATTATCTGTGGCGCCGGCTTCGTCCAGAGGATAGTAAGCCGTCAGTTTCAGAGTTGAGTCGCCGCTGCCGGTCGTGGGATCGTAGGGCATGCCGGACGTGCTGGTCAAATCGGCCGTGTGGTCGTATGTGTCCGCCCCGCAGAGCATCCGCAATGCCAGATGGCAGGTCGGTCCGCCATCGGCCAGAGTGCCGGGCGTAAGGCTGTCACTGCCCGCGAGGCGCTTCGCACAGACGCGCAACGTGTCGCCAAAGGCCGCCGCCAGCAGATACCGAGTGAGTGTTGTCGCGCCCCCATCGTGCAGATTGGGATGGTAGAGCCGCGAAACGGTGTCTGCGATGATGACGAAATCCGCGGCCGAGGGGGCTTTGCGCTCTACCCACCACTCAGTGAGGTTGTCGCCGCCAGGTGTGCTATCCACGGCGGCCGCGTCGAAGTGATGGATCTCGACAGTGCCGGTGGCATTGATGGTCACTTGACCGAGAGTATCGTCCGTGCCGAGGACCAGCGCTTCGCCATGCCGAAGCGCCACTTCGTCAAACGCAATGGCTGCCGGCGAGCTGCTGTCGATAGCGGCAGGTGTGGCCGCGGCGCTAAGTCGCACCTGAATCAACTGGCACACATTGCTGCTCGTTCCACTGGAGGGCGCGGCAGCCAACAGATACCAACGCCGGCTTTGCAGGTGCTCGATCATGATCACCTCATCGCCGATGGCGGCGCTGTGGCCCAGCCAGTCGTACACGGTGACTTCGTGAGCTGATTCGACATGCTCGGGTGTATCATCAACGAGCCAGACTCGAACAGTTCCAGAGCCGTGCGCGTCGATCGTGCTGGCTGCTTTGCCCAGGTGCCAGAGAACACCGGGGACTGGCACAAAGCGCCCTGAACCGGACTCGAACCAGGCCAAGTGCCGCTCGCCGGCCAGATAGAGTCCTTGCTGTGGGTCGGCGAGTTCTGCGATCTGTGTTTCACCGGCGGACCAAGGATCGCCGGTTGCTTCGGTATCACAGGCAAGATGATCGGCTGTGCGATTGGCTTGTGAATCCGCGATGTCTTCGGTCAACTGCACCAGCCACAGGGCCGGCTGCCGGGCAAGACTGACGTGGGAGCCGCCAGGGTGGCGGCGCAGCTAGAGTGGCGCGGCGGCCGTCAGCCGGGGTGGCTCGTTGCGGATGGGTTGATCCATTCTCATTTTCCTTGAAACGAATCTAAATCAATGAAGATTGAACCACAGAGGCACAGAGACACAGAGGACGCGCGGAGCGAAGTCGGGTGGTTCGACACCTCCTTAATGCCAATCTTCTCAGTATTTTTCTTCGTATTTTTCTCTGTGCCTCTGTGTCTCTGTGGTTCAACCTTTCCTAATTGCCGCTATGGTCCGAAGGCGAACAGAGGCGTCAGGTCGGCTTCGGTATATTGAAACTGGCCAGCGACATTGAGCACGCGCACCCAGTGTTGGCCTTCAACGGGTTGTTCCTTATACATATGATTCCAGCCGGCCACGCTGTCGGGTTGATCAATCGCTCGCTCCGAAAACAGATACTCCACGCGCCAAAAGCCAAAGCCACGGCCGAACTCGAACTCGCGCACTACACGAGCGCCGAGAAACAGCACCGTGCCAGGCGGGCCGCCGACAAAAGTAGCGGCGTTCACCTTGCCGCGCAGTTGACGCATGGCCGTCCAGTTCGGGACCGCCACCCGATGCCAGATCAAGCGGAAGACGCCGGTGGGGATCACTACGCCAGGGTGAACATCCGGCGGCAGCGGCGGATCGTCCGTCGCCTCCCAATGCCAGCCGCGGTTGGGCGTGGTGATAAAGTCGCTTCCCAGGTCGGCTCGAAACGTGAGATACGTTCCATGCGGCACGGCTGGCAAGTCGCCCCGCGGCGGTTCGGTCGGATCGGGGAGCGTTGCGTAGGTGGCTGTGATGCGCGCGCCGGCGGCCGGGTAGCGATTGGTCCCGCTGTGCAAAGAATGGACTTCGGCGCCGTCAGGATTCTCAGGATCCATGGGTGCTACATCGAGCGCCGTGACGACCACACCCGGCAGGTCGGGAAACTCCAGCGGCGGCACAAAATGGAATTGCTCTCCGACACGGCGGTACGAGCCGATCAACTGGCGGGCCAGCGGGAGCCAATCGGTCCAAGCCACGCGAAAGATTCGCCGCGCGACGGTTCCCTCGGGCCCGATGGAGACGGTGGGAGAGCCTTCGAGCTCTTCAAATGGAACGCTCATGGTAGTCGCTCGTTTTAGTCAGACAGTTTTGAACCACAGAGGCACAGAGGACACAGAGAAAGAAGGAAGGATTTTTGAAACCCTCGCCTTTCTTCTCTGTGTCCTCGGTGTCTCTGTGGTTCATCTATTCACTTTCCGGTTCGGTCCAGGCCCCTGTAGTTGAGAACTCGGCCCAGCCGATCACTGGCCCGCCGCCGCTGATGTCGGTTTCGACCGCGACCACATCGATCACGGCGGGAACAACGTATTGGCGCTGCCGATCGATGATCAGCGTGAGCGTCACATCGATCCCTTCTTGAATCGCAGCGCCGGCGGCCTGCGACGAGGCGACGACGAAATTGAATCGGCCGCTTCCTTCGCGCACTCCGGGCAAGCGACGGCGGAACCCGCCGGTGGCGCTGCTGGAGAAGGCCACATGCTTGCGCGTGGTCTTGAAAGTCCAGAGCGTGATCTCCGCCAGCGGTTGCCCGTTGGCCAGGACGTTGCCGTGTTTTCCAGTGAGAATGGACATGGTTAATCCGCCACTCCCGCAATCACGATCCGCGCCGTAATCGGCCCGGCGCCATTGTTCTTGATGCGCAGCACGTTGGCGGATCCGGCGGTGACGGGCCAGCCTTCGAGGCGGTTTACCAGCAGTGCGGCCGAGTCGGCGGCAACAACTTGCTTGGCGTCTTGATCGTTGTTCCAGGGACCTGCCCAGGCGTCGCCTCCGCTGCCGGCGCCGCCGATAAGCAGATCGTCGCCGGCCTCGGTGGCCGTGTTGACAATCAACATTGCCTTGACGGCTGCCAAGTCCACGCTGATCGTGTCGCCGAACATCGTCATCGTCAGGTTCGTCAGATCGAGATCCTGCTGCGCGGCGGCGGCAAGTTCGATTTCACCATGCCACAAAGCATCTACCTCACCCGCGCCGTCGCCATCGGACAGATTCACGGCATACTCCAGCCGCGCGGCGTCGGCCACGGTCGAAAGGGGTAACGACTCCTGCCGCAGCCAACTGAGCGAGCCGCGGATATCGAGCGAAAGTTCGTCAGACATGGATATCGACTCCTAAAACTATGTTTTGTAAAGCACTAACCAGATTAAAGTGGCTCGCCACAGACCGCTCTCTTCTTGTCGCTCGCCGTGCTGCACGCGGCGCATCAAGAGCACAATGCCGTCGCGCAGCAAAAAGCCGGCACGTTCGAAACCGCGCTGAACTTCCGCCACGATGCTTTGTAGCAACTCAAGTTCGCTGGCCCAGAGCGACATTTCGATCTTCGCTTCGTCCAATGCCGTGCCGCTGCTGGTGCGAAGCACGGGTTGCGTATCGAGCCGCGTCAGCACTGCATACGGTGGCGGCGGATCGCCGGGCACGGTGCCGGTGAACAGGCGCTCGACGGGCAACAGCGTTGATAGCGCCGCATCCCTCCGCCAACGATCCTGGATCGCCCGTTCGATGTTCATGGATGCGCCTCCTCAACCACGTCGAGGATCTGGGGCGAGCCGAGTTGATCTGGAAGCCGCACTCCCAGAATTCGATAGACCGTGCCGCCGGGACCGACCACACGACAGTCTTGATCCACGTCAACGACCTCCGCCAGCAGCACCTGGTGCGTTGCCAACAGATGAGTCCGCCCCTCGTCGCCGACGACACGCGCTTCGAGCGGCTGAATCCGAGCCGGCAGCGCCGAAGCCCAAGGATGCCAAGTGGAGCGGCCAGCCCCGGCGGCGTCCTTGGTCCACACGGCGCGCTGGATGTCGATGACTTCGCTCATCCCAGACACGAGCGCCAGATTGCGGCAGATGCAAAGCCAGCGGCCGGACCCTTCGTAATGCACTTCAACGATGGTCCACACGATCGACTCCCCATCTACAATGCGATCGCTGATTCGGGGTGCTGTTTCGAGAACGGACACCGGGAGGTGCCAGCGCGCGTCGGAGTCGGCTAGCCCGCCGCCGCTCCCAGGGCGCTGACGAGCGGCATGACCACGCTTCAGCGCGCCATCCACCGCGATTGGCTCGCCACCGGCTGCGGGATGTAAGTACACCGTTTCGAACCGATCGATGACACGGGGAAAATCATCGGCCGTGTTGAAAGTAATGCTCATCAGGTGATTCCTTCGCTACGAATCTCGTACGGCGCGAGCGCCGCGAGTTTTTGATCGCACCAGTCGATGGTCCGCTCCAGAGAGGCTGCATAGCTTTCCCAGGAAACGGTTTGACCATCGAGCGTGTACGTAGGCTTGGGCACAGCCCGCAACTCGGCAAGCTGAGCCAGGGCCAGGGATTTGATTGTTTCGAGTTGTTGTTGGTCGGTCATAGGAATTTCAGATTTATGATTTCAGATTGATGATTGATGATTGATGATTTGGGTTCAGATTTCAGAGAGCCGCTTGCGCGTCAATCTGAAATCTGAAATCCCAAATCTGAAATAGCTTTATCCCGTGCACTTCACGATGTAGCGCGGGTTCATTACGGCCGCGGCGCCTCGTTCACTGGCTTTGAACCGCACGACCACGTCGTTGTTGAACTCGGCTTCGCTGCCGATCGGCGCTTGAGTCACGGTGATCGGCCAGTTCTCCATGTAGGCCAGCGCCCGCTTGAAGTCGCCGATGAACCACCACTTCTTGGCGTCTGCTTCCGAAACGCCGGAAGCCAAGACGCGGCGATAGGCCAGCCGGCTGGCGTGGACTTGGTAGTTGCCCAGCGGGTTGGCGGCCTTGGTGGCCGTCGCTGCGCCGCTGCCGGTGTAGGTGATTTCCGCCGCGTGGAAGACGCGATTCGCCGCATGATGGTAGGCCGGCATCACCAACACCGTGTTGGCCTGCACGAGCACCGGTTCGCCGGTGTGCGGATCCAGTATGTTCACAAAAAGCTGTTCGGCCGCGTCGACATTGGTCCAGTCTTCCAACTCGTTGCTGGCGATGACATTGATCCACGGCGCGGAGGCCTGATAGGTGTTGTAAGCCGTGCCGTTCCAGCGATAGTTGTTGGTCACGCCAATCGCCAGGTCGATCAACCGCTTCTCTTTGTTGAGCCCCAGCACTTCGCCCACTTCCGCGGCGCGGCTGAGTACCAGGTGCGTCCGGTCGAAGAAGATCGCCTCCTTGGTAACCGGCACGATGAACCCGCGCTTCGTGGTGGACGGAGTTTCGATATAGTCCTCGCCGAAACCGAGACTGGGATACGGCATGCCGGGATGAATCGGCTTGATGTCGTCGGCCACCCGTGTGATGCCGGGTATCTTCTCGCCGTCGAGCCGTGTGGGGATCGTGTCCACCAGCCGGCTGAGGATGAACGCTTCCTGCGTGTAGGCCTCCATGATCTTGGAGTAGATCACCTGGCCGGTGACATTGAGAAACGCGGTCACATCGACGCCGTCACTCGCTTCCAGCAGGCCCACGCTCTCTTCGGCTCGGGGATCGAGTTGGCGAACCCATTGCGGCCCATCGGGAATGAGCGTTTCGGCCAGATCGCGGAGGCTCAGTTCCTCCGGCTTGAGATGCCGCTCGCGCAGCGCTTCGCAAAGATGGGCCGTGGTCTTTTCGGCGCCTTCGAGATCGTAACGACGTTTCAGTTCGCGGTATTTGATAGTCATGTTAGTTTCTCCGGTTTGTTGGTAATGGTTGGTTGGAAAATGTTGAGTACTCGGTACTGAGTACTCGTGTCCTAGGCCGCTGCCTGCGGTCCTCCGTAAAGAATCGTGCTGACGATGTCCACTAGCAGCCGAGTGTCGGCCGTGGGAACTCGCTTGGCGCAGCGGCCAATCGCCAGATTCGGCGTGGCCACGCCGACCGCAACTTGGTTTTCGAGTTCCGTTCCGCTGCTGGCTTCGTCCACGCCAATCAGCGCGCCGACTTGGAACGTGCCACTGGGACAGGCGAACTCGAACACGCCCGTGGTAGCGACACGAATCGGGTCCGTGTCGCCGGCACGCGATTGCTGCAGGGCCACGCCGGCAAAAGCGTCGTGGAATGCCTCCTGGTTGGCGGCTTCGGTCAGTTGGTCTGCGAGATCGCCGGCCGGCTTGGCCGCGCCGGAATCCACCCAGACGAGATCGCCAATCTCGATCACGGTTTCAGCCGCCACGGCCAAAACCACAGGGTTCGTCTCGCCATATCGCCATCGCATCGTGTTTGACATAACAAATCTCCTCTTGCTTCAAAGTGACATAGGAATGGGAAATACAAAAAAGTCGTAAGCCTCAGCCGCGCAGCGCGCGAACGAAAGACGGGGTGTCCAACGGCGGTGGATCGACGGTGCGCGGACTGCGCGATACGGGTCGCGCTGCCGGTGCGGTAGGCGTACCTGGGGCGATACGCTGCCGCGCCGCTTCGATCAATTCTGCCCGTTCGGCAATCAGAATCCGCATCGCCGCTTCATCCGCGGCTTCGAGTAGCGCGGCGACGAACGCCTCGCTGGTGATCGCCTTAGCTACTGGATCGTTGCTGCCAGCCGGCGGTAGTTGATATTCTGCCAAGAGCGCGGTTATCTGGTCGCGCCGTTGAGATAGTAAAGTAGCGGCGGCAAATTCATTCGCCTGCCGACGAAGTTGCTCGAGCTCCGATTGCAGAACGGTGTGCGACTCCAGCAGCAGTGTTTCGACCAAGTCAGGGCGCGCGGTGCGCAGTTGCTCGCACGTCAAATCGGCGAGAGCTGCGGGTGCGGGTGCCTGGGGCAAGCGAGGCGCCGCCCCAGTCGCTTCACAACCGAGTGCGTCCACTTTGCTGGGGCGGCGCTCCACTTGCCCCAGGCACCCTTGGGCCGAACCCTCATGCTCCAGCCACCCGTGGGCGTCCGTTGTAGCCCTCTCCTCGAACAACCCTGCGGTCGTGGCCGGATCGGCTACCAGGTCTACGCTCACCACGCGCGAGATGGCTTCGACCACCCATTGCTGATCGCGCCGCGTCAGCCTGGCTTCGACGTTGTGCGATAGTCCCACGTTCTGCGGCGCGTTGGACGCATCCCACAGCAGTTGCTCGGCCAGCGCATGGCGCGGGTTGAAATGGAAGTCGCCAAAGAGCCCTTCTCCAGGACGCACCGTCACACCGCGCAGTGCGCCGATTCGCTCTTCGTAACCGCGCGGCGCCCGGGGATGTCCCTTGGGGTGGTTCACGTTCACCTTGGCCCCTTCGTAGAGGCCGACGGCGGCGGCCAGCGCCTCCGGCAAATACACGCGGCCGTTTTGCGAACGGACGCCAAGAATCTTCACGCCCCGCAAAATGCCGCGCGGGCGGTCGATCTGCGGAGTGACATCGCGCCAGTCGCAGAACTCATAGAGCGTGGTGTCTGGAGTGTCGCCGGCTCGGTCGGAAGCTGCGAATTCGGGCTTAAAATCGCTGTTTGCATGACATTTCCTTTCCATGAGGCCAAAAAAAAGCTCACCGGTGGATCCTCCCCCTTGGAGGATCGACCGGTGAGCTCGCGCTGGTACCCCGTCGCTAGACGGAGCGGGCGCCGATACCCAACGTGTTGTCGATGGAACTCTTCGTAGTAGGTCAGGCTATTACCTGACGCGATACGCTTTAATTTTTACTCAAACTCAACTGCGACTCACTTTACTCTGACTCACCTCATTGAACCTTCACGTTTTTTTCAAAGTCTGTTT
Organism: Planctomycetota bacterium; assembly: GCA_021413705.1. GTDB lineage: Bacteria > Planctomycetota > Planctomycetia > Pirellulales > UBA7805 > JAIOPX01. The sequence continues at coordinate 23,586 of JAIOPX010000246.1, forward strand.
CGTCAGGCAATAGCCTGACCTACGGAATCTAACGAACGACTTTTTGCTCGATGTGTTTGGTGACATGTTGAATATTTCCGTCGTGAAACGACAGAGTCAAGGCCATGGTGCCGAAAAAACCTTTTCGCAGCCCCATGCCCAGGAGTTCCGCCAACAAGGCTTCGACCTGTGATCGGCGGGACGGATTGCCTTCGGCTGCCAACGGTTTAGTGGCCGGCACAACAACGCTTGAAGAACCGGCCTGCACGGCACTCGCCGACATCGCTGCTGCATCCATCATGATACCCCCTGCATCGCCTTGTCTTGTTGTTTCACTCACATGATTGATGTTTTTCACCATACCAGATTCTCTCAAAAAATCAAGTAGCAAAAAAAGCCACCTACGAGTTTTGATGCGTTATCATTTCATTTCCGCGCACTGCTTGTGCGCGGTGTTGCGCTAAGTTTACTTGCTCTTGATCGTAGTCCAATCCGCGCCGCAAACTCCACGTCTGCGGACTGAGGATGCCGCTCTCATATTCGATCCGGCTGATGTCCGTCTCCACGCGTTCGTCGCGCACCTTGAGTGACGGCGGGGCGGCTTGGATCTCGACGAGCGCCAAGGCTTCAACCTGCACGCGCCCGGCCGCGGCGGCGTTGGCCACCACGCGCCGCATCACGACGAGATCTTCCTCGATCATCTCCGCCTGCAACCGAGCGAAGAACCGCATCGCCGGACCTTCCGCCAC
>JAIOPX010000162.1 GCA_021413705.1 Planctomycetota bacterium
CGGTATTGGGTGTAGAGACGCTTGTACTCTTCCGCCGACAGCGCCGTGGCGGCCTGCTGCTGGGTACGCGTCACTCTCGCTCGCGACCCGCGGGCGATTGCCTGTTCGAGCCGGTCTTCGAAGTCCATTATTCCAACTCCGTCGCCGATTCTTTCGGGCGCTGGCCCATCTGGTCGTCAAGAATCAGCAGCGCGCTCTTGTCGTCGCCGGCCAATTCCAGGCGGCCGAGGATGTCGGAAACGGTCTTTTCCTCTTCCACCTGCTCGTCGATGAACCACTGCATCTGGGCCTGGCTGGCATAGTCCTTCAATTCGCGGGCCAGTTCATAAATATCGTAGATCGCCGCTGTGTTCTCCCGCTCCTGGGTGAGCGACAGTTCGAACACCTCCCTCAGAGATCCGAGCTTAGGTTCCGGTTTGGGGATGGCGGAAAGCTGCACATTGCCACCTCGGTCGAGCATGTAGCGCAGCAGCTTCTGGCCGTGCCCTCGCTCTTCTTCGCTCTGCTTTTCCATCCACGAGGCAAAACCCTTCAGGAACATCCCGTCGAGATGTGCCGCCATGGCCAAGTAGGTGTATGAAGCGGTGAACTCCTTGTTGATTTGATGGTTGATAGCGTCCTGTAACTTTTTGTCGATCATGTCAGCGGCTCCTGGAGTGGATGCGTTGTGTATCTGCGATGAGGGTCAATATTCAAACGTCGGCCGTTGGAAGTATATCGGCCCAGGCTAGCCTCCGACCAGACGTGAAATGGATTTCGCAGATGCTGAGAATCGTTCTCAGAGATCAACAGCGTCAATTCGTCGGGCCGTCGCTTTTTTTCTTCGCCTCATCGCGTTTTTTCTTTTCATTCTCAGCCGCAATTTCGTCCTCAGGTGTTTTCTGGACGAATTGCAACAGATCGCCAAAAGTGCGCATCGGCTCTTTGCCTTGGAGCATTTTCTTGGTGATGGGCACCAGAGGCTTGGGGCGATCGGGCTTGCGGGGCGGGCCGCTCCGTTGGGGTGGCCGCGATTGAGACGGCGTCGCAGGTGCTGCGGCCGGCGCCCCTTGCGGTGGACCCCCGCGGCCCCGTCGTGGACGGCGACCTTGGGAAGGTACGGTCGGTGTTCCCGCCGGCGCTGGGGCTCCCGATTCTGTTGCTGCGTCGCGCCGTTGCGGACGGCCCCGCCGCGGGGCGCCCTCGCGCTGCGTACCGGGTGGGATCATGGTCAACGACACGCGCCGGCGGCTCTTGTCGATTCCCGTCACCCACACGCGCACAATATCGCCAATCGAGATCACTTCATTGGGGTCTTTGACATACCGATTGGCCAGCCGCGAAACGTGGACCAGGCCGCTATCGTGCAGGCCGATGTCCACAAAGGCTCCAAAATCGACCACGTTGAGTACCGTGCCGCTGAGCTCCATCCCGTCGCTCAGATCCTCAAGTTTCATCACCCCGCGCTTGAAGATCGGCGGCGGAAGAGCCTCGCGCGGATCGCGCGGCGGCCGACTCAACTGGGCCAGAATGTCGGACAGCAGCAAAGTTCCTACGCCCAGCTCGCCCGCCAAGGAGGTAACATCGAGTCCTGCCACACGGGCCGCCAGATCAGGAGTGCCGGGCACAACGCCGCAACTCTTGGGGAGCGATGACGAAGAATCGGGTGCAGTACTCTCGTTCGGCTGAGCGTCGGAAACAAAATCGAAGCTGGACTGGGGCGGCACCTCGCCCACCCCGGCGGGTCCGAGACTTGCCCCAGGTACCCCTACGCCCCTCTCCACTCCAGGGGACGGTGCATCGCTTAGGGGAGCAGAACCGTTGGCTCCCAATTTTGCCAACACCTGTTCCGCCACAGGGTAGCTCTCAGGATGGATCCACGTCGAATCAAGCGGATTGTCGCCGCCGGTGATCTTGAGAAACCCTGCCGCTTGAACGAACGTCGCTTCGCCAAAGCCGGGCACGTCGCGCAACTGAGCCCGCGAGCGGAACGGGCCATGTTCGTGACGGTATTCAAACAGCCGCCGCGCGGTCAATTGATTGAGCCCCGAGACATAGCGCAACAGCGCCGTGCTGGCCGTGTTGACATCCACGCCAACGTAGTTGACACACGATTCGACGACCTCATCCAACGAAGACCGCAGGTGATTGGCCTTCACGTCGTGCTGATACAGACCAACGCCAATACTGGCCGGGTCGATCTTCACCAGTTCGGACAGCGGATCTTGCAGCCGGCGGCCGATGCTGATCGCCCCCCGCAAGGTAGCATCGTAATCCGGAAACTCCTCACGTCCCAATTGGCTGGTGGAATAGACGCTGGCGCCAGCTTCGTTGACGATTACATAGGCCAAGCGCCCCGACTCCGATTCTTCCTTCAGCTCATTGGCCAGCAGTTCGCAGACGAACTCTTCGGCCTCGCGGCAGCCCGTGCCATTGCCGATGGCAATCACCTGAATCTCATGCTCTTTGATCATCTCCAGCAGCTTCGCCCGGGCTTCCGCCCGTCGCTCAGCGCCGCCGACCAGCAGCACCACCGCGTGCCCCAGCATCTTGCCGAAGGGATCCAATGCCGTCAGCTTGCAGCCGCTCTTAATGCCCGGGTCCACCGCCAGCGTGCGACGATCGCGTACCGGCGGGGTCAGCAGCAGCGACCGCAAATTGCGGGCAAACACACGCACGGCGTGGGCTTCCGCACGCTCCGTCATCTCGCGTCTGAGCTCTCTTTCCAGGCTGGGAACGACCAGCCGCGCCAGCGCATCGCGCCCACAGCCGCGGAGAAACTCTGCCTGGGGATGCTCGGCCGGAACCAACAGTTCGTCAGCCTTGCGCTCGATGGCGGCCAGATCCGCCTCGATCCGAACGCGGAGCACCTTAGCCCGTTCGCCCCGATTAATGGCCAACACGCGATGGGGGGGCACAGCATCGACCGACTGCCGAAACTCAAAATAGTCGCGATACTGCCGCCCGTCGTCTTTCGGCTTTTTCTTTTTCTTGGCGCGTCGTGGCGGCGGGACGGCAACGGCCGGGGCAGCAGGCGCTGCTTCCGCTCCTTCGACGGGAATCGCTGCGGGCATCGCTTCGGTGTTCGGTTCAGCGGGAGCAGCCTCGGGTTCTTTTTCCTTCTTCTCTTCCGTCTCGATCCGGGAGCAGATCAGTTGCCCCGATTGACGGAAGATGCCGCGCAGCGCGCTGCGCAGCTCCACGCGCTCGCTGAATTGTTCGGCCAGAATGTGCCCCACGCCCAGCAGCACGTCGGCCACGCTGGCCAGTTGCTTGTCTGGATTGACGAAATCGGCCGCCCTGGTTTCCAGCGCAGTGTCGGCGATCGTTCCGCTGAGGACTTCGTCGGCCAACGGGCCGAGACCGCGCGAGCGGGCCGTGGTGGCCAGGGTCTGCTTTTGCGGACGATAAGGGAGATAGAGATCTTCGAGCCGCTTGATCGTGGGGGCCGATTTGATCCGCGCCGCCAAATCGGGCGTCAGCTTCCCCTGCGCCTCGATCGAGCGAAGGATCGTCTGCTTTCGCTCCGCCAATTGCCGTACCCTGCGGAGCTCTTCCTGAATGGCGCGGATCTGCTCTTCGTCCAACCCGCCGGTCTGGTCCTTGCGATACCGAGTGATGAACGGCACCGTATTGCCGTCGTCCAGCATGGCCACCACAGCTTCCACATGGTGTGCGCGCAGCTTCAGCCGCGTTGACAGTTCGTGGAGATCGGTGCTGAGCGTTAAGAGGGACGTCATAGTGCCAGCACACAATGGGCTAGCGTGGGCAATTTAGAGGAGCGGCAGCGAGATGTCAACATTTGGATTCGATTCGGACAGTCTGCCTAGATTACCAGGAAACCTTGCCGAATGTGAGAGTGGCGGAAACTGATGGGTCGTGCTAGCGTCTGGGAGGCATGAAATTCGGCATTTTCCGGCAATTAGATCAAATCCTGACGGTGCCTCGGGCCGATATACATGGCGCACAGACAGGGTGGGCCCACCATACCCGGCGGTGGCTGCAGGAAGCGGCCACGCCGTCGCGAGGCGAGCATTCGGATCGACGTCGATCTGGTGCTTGTGGCTCGTGAGCATACCATCTCGGAAGGAATCGACGCTATGGATCGCAACCACCTGCGAGTTTACTACGGTCCCGAGGACGAAGCCTGCGCCACGCTGGGCCATCAGCAGGAGACGGTTTCCGTCCCGCTGAGTGAGATTTTCCCCCTCCTGGCCGATGCCGTCCGCAGCCAACGCACTTGGCTCCGCGACTTCGAGGAGGATGAGATTACGATCTCCACCGACCTCTACGAAGTGCTGCTGGCCTACCAGCACTACCGCCGCCCCTCGGCCTGATGACGGGTGGATAGGCGGCCGGGACTGTGAGCGGCACGGCGCTAGCCGCCGGTCTCGCACATACCGGTGGCTAGCGCCATCCGGCTCAGTTAATGCGTCATTCCTCCAGCACGCTATAATAGATATAGCGAGATTTGAGCCCGGCATGAATGGTTCCGCCGGCGCAGGCCTGGCGGAGCGTAGCAGCGGATGGATGAATCGACGAATTTTGATGACCTCCCGGCGGACAAGCCGGTCGACGTCACCCAGCCGCTGGAACAATTGCTGGACGTAGCCGCTTCCCTTCCCGCCGGAGTCAACGACGAGCAGCGCCGCCGGATTGGCGACCTGATCGAGCGGATCAAGGAATCGGCCGACAAGCTGGTGCTGGACAATACCAGCCGGGGCGATCTTAAGATCCTCTCCCGCACGCTGCGCGAATTGCGCTATGCGTTCAAGGTTTTCTCCCCCTACCGCGGCCGGCGCAAAGTCACCGTCTTCGGCTCCGCGCGCACCCAGAAATTCGAGCCCGCCTATGAGCAGGCCGTGCGCTTTGGGAAGGCGATGGCCGACCACCACTGGCTGGTCGTGACCGGCGCCGCCAGCGGCATCATGGAAGCCGGCCACCTGGGCGCCGGGCGCGAGAACTCGATGGGTCTGAACATCATGCTCCCCTTCGAGCAGTATGCCAACCCCATCATCCGCGGCGACCACAAGCTCGTCCACATGAAATACTTCTTCACGCGGAAGCTGATGTTCGTCAAGGAATGTCACGCAGTCTGCTGCCTGCCCGGCGGATTCGGCACGCTCGACGAGGGTCTGGAAGTGCTGACGCTCTTGCAAACTGGCAAACGAGACCTGGTGCCGGTCGTGTTTCTCGATGCCCCGGGTGACGGCTATTGGCAAGACTTCCAGCAATTCGTTATCAAGCGGCTCAAGGCGCCAGCCCTGATTTCGCCCGAAGACTTGAGCCTCTACAAGCTGACCGACAACGTGGATGAAGCAGTGGCTGAGACGCTCAACTTCTACAAGGTCTTTCACAGCATGCGGTATGTGAAGCACCGTCTGGTGTTTCGCCTCAATCGCCGCCTGAGTGAAGAAACGCTCGAAGCCATCAACGTCGAGTTCGAAGACATCCTTTCCAGCGGTCGGTTCAACCAGCGCGAAGTGCTCCCCGACGAGCGGGACGAGCCCGAACTGACCCACTTGCCGCGGCTGGTGTTCCACTTCAACCGCGCATCGCAAGTAGGTCCACCTTGCCGAGTCGGACCCCCAGTTACGGGACGGTCTCCCGACCGTCCCATCCCTTCGACCGCAGGTCTCCCTAAACATGGTTCTTCAGGCAACGCAGCGAGACCTACGGTCGTGGCAGTGACATGGTCGGAGACCATGTCACAACTTGCGGAGACCACTGCACAACTTGCCAACAAAATCATCATCAGCACCACGTTGATCCCCGCCGATCCGCCGCCACTACCGGGCCGCTTCGAAGAGCTTGGAGCGCTTTTCGTGTTCTCCGCCGCAACCTGTTGCTCGGCAACAGGTTGCTGATTCTGTTCTCCGCTTGTTCTCCGGGCGTTCTCCGGTGTGTTCTCCGCCTGCTGCCCCATAGCCCCGGGCTCTGCCCGGGGGTAGTCTCCGGTCTGCTCTCCCGCTTCCCTGGCCGCCTGCTCGGCCATCTCGGCCTGCTTCTGCCGGGTAGGGGACAGATCGGGATCCTGCTCATCCATGTACTTCTTGAGCCGCTCCACCCGGCGGCAGAGCTTGCGTCGTGAGGGGTTGGGAACTTTGGACCACTTGAGCATCGTGTTGGAATAGGAGACGAGCGCGCGAAACGACGCCAGGTTACCCAGTTGGGCATCGGCCACCACCGGACCGACCGTCTGACGCAGCAGGCTCTCGCACTCAGCTCGAGTGTCAGAAGGAAAGTGTTCGTAGTGCTCGTTCTCGGCAATCATGAACGTCTGCGCGCGGGCATAGGCGGCCGAGACCGAGATGCCCAACAGCGCGGCCATCTGGCGATAGGTTTTCCCCCGGGCCCGGAGCCCAAAGGCCTGCTCGCAGAGGATATATTCCCGTTCGGGAGTCATCTTGGGCTTCGGCACATGGGGATTCCTCTGGACATG
>JAIOPX010000163.1 GCA_021413705.1 Planctomycetota bacterium
TCCAGCGCACTGACCAGCTTTTCAGCCGCTTGCCGAACTTCGGTGGTAAGTTCATCGCCCATAGTAGGTCAGGCTATTGCCTGACGATTCCGGCACCAAGGTAGGGATGGTTAACAGTTTCCAGTTCGCACAACGTCAGGCAATAGCCTGACCTACGGTCACTCGCCCGCAAGGTCCGCGTCACCCGCGCACCCTGCGTGGCCGTAGTGTAGCAGTTCCTCTCGACTCGACCGCACTTGGCAACCGAAACTCATGAAGGATGATTCCCTCGGTCGGCCAGCACATGGAGGTGCAACTTGCCTGCCGCTAGCTTGGTAAAATACCTCTACCTTTCCTACGTTTCCAGCCCGCGGGCCGAGCGCTCCCTTTATCGGAGCCTGCGCAGCGGCAAGGTTTCCACAATCGTCGAGGTCGGCATCGGCGACGGCCGTCGGGCTGCCCGGATGATCTCCGTGGCCCAGCGCTACAGCCGGCTCGGCTCCGTGCGTTACACGGGCATCGACCTCTTTGAAGCCCGCCCTGCTGGCACTGCCGGCCCCACGCTCAAGAGTGTCCACAAGTTGCTCAGCGCCAGCGGCGCCAGAGTGCGGCTGGTCCCTGGCGACCCCTTCAGCGCCATGGCGCGGGCTGCCAACGAACTGACCGGCACCGATCTGGTCATCGTTTCCGCCGGTCACGATGTCGATTCGCTGGCCAAGGCCTGGTTCTACGTCCCGCGGCTGCTGCATCCGCAGTCACTGCTGTTCGTGGAGCATGTCGGAGCGGATCCCAAGAAGGACCACCACTTCGAGACGCTGCCGCTCGACCGGATCAAACACCTGGCCAAGCTAAGCTCCCCCCGCCGCGCGGCGTAGAAGTTTAGTCGTGCCACTGCTTGCAGGACGCCACGATCAGCCTCAGGCAAGTTGCCGCACCATGCGTCCGCCAAGCAGTGCTGACCAGCCGGCTCAATCCGCACTGCTTGAAAGACGCGATTGGCACGTTTTGGCTTGTTCTAGAACGTGATCCGCGTCTGTCAAGCAGTGGCAAATTCTGCACTCTCTCCCCAATTTCCCCCTCGCCGTATATCATGGAGCATCGAAATAAGTAGCTGACCCGGCCCTTGGCCCACCATGCTGCGGATGCTGCCGTGAGCGATAACACCCCGCTGTCGCACATCGACGTCACGCTCGACGCCCGGCGCGATGACTCCAATTCCATGGTCAGCAGCGGCAACACCAGCCGCGGCACGGGTACGGCCCATCCCTGCGCCCAGGTGGCCCTGATCGAAGGAAGCGGCGCGGCAATCAACGAAGAGACCCGCTCGCTTCTGCAATCGCGGTTGCGAATCGCGGCCAGCGTAATCGCCGGCGGGTTTGCCGCCTTTCTCACCTACCGCTTCCTCAATCCCCAGTTCCGCGATCCGGTCGATCGCCACCTGAACCTGGTGCAACTGGGGGTGACGCTGTTGCTGGCCACCATGAGCGGCCTGCTCTTTCGTCGCTGTCAGCCGTCGCTGGCCGCATTGAGGATCAAAGAGACGCTCATCTTTCTGGTGCCTGCGGCGTTCTTCGTGCTGATCAACGCGGTGGAGATCGACCGCATCGCCACCAAGGCCAAGATGATCCCCAACGTGATTGCCCCCTGGATCTTGTTGATGTTCGTCTACACGATGTTCATCCCCAACCGCTGGCGACGTGCCGCCGCCGTGCTGGGTGGAATGGCCGCCGGCCCCGTGCTGTTGCTAGCAGCCATGTGGTGGCTCGACGACGCCGTCCGCGACGTGCTCAACACCGACTTCAGTTCCATCATCGAATGGACACTGCTGTTAAGCATCACCGTGGCCGTGGGCGCCATCGGCACCCACACGATCGGCCGTTTACGCCGCCAGGTGTTTGAAGCCCGTCAGCTAGGACAATACCGCCTTCGCAGACTTATCGGCTCCGGCGGCATGGGTGAGGTCCACCTCGCCGAGCATCGGCTGATGAAACGTCCCGTGGCTATCAAGCTCATTCGCCCCGAGAAAGCCGGCGATCCGAAGGTGCTGGCCCGGTTCGAGCGCGAAGTGCGGGCCACGGCCAAGCTTTCGCATTGGAACACGATCGAGATCTTCGACTACGGCCGCTCCGACGACGGCACGTTCTACTATGTCATGGAGTTCCTGCCGGGCATGAGCCTGGCCGACCTGGTCAAAACCCACGGCCCGCTCCCTCCAGGGCGAGCAATCTACTTGCTGCGGCAAGTGTGCGATGCACTGAACGAGGCGCATCAAGCAAACCTGGTCCATCGCGATCTCAAGCCGGGCAACATCTTTGCTGCACAACGCGGCGGAATCTACGACGTAGCCAAACTGCTCGATTTCGGCTTGGTCAAGCCGATCGCCGATATCGAATCGACGCAACTTACGCAGGAAGGCTCGATCACCGGTTCGCCCCTTTACATGTCCCCGGAGCAAGCCACCGGCGAAGCCGATTCCGATCCCCGCAGCGATGTTTATTCGCTTGGCGCAGTCGCCTACTACCTGCTCACCGGCTGCCCACCCTTTGATGGCGACAAACCGCTGAAAGTGATCATCGCTCACAGCAACGAAAAGCCCGTGGCCCCCTCACAGCGCCGCTCGGAAATCCCCCACGACTTGGACATGGTAGTGCTCAAATGCCTGGAGAAATCGCTGGACGACCGTTTTCAGACGATCGCCGATCTCGAAGCCGCCCTGGCCGGTTGCGAAGCCGCGGGTGAGTGGAGCCGAGAGCAGGCTGCTCAGTGGTGGGAAGCGAAGGGCTTGTTGACGGATCCAGAAGTGTTGGTGGAGGCACAGGTGTAGTGGGGGTGCCTGGGCTAACTCCACCTATCGCGCCGGCTGCGGCGCGGCAGGGGCGTCAGGCGGTTTGTACTTGAGCCGCACATGGATCGGCGGATCGCCTTTGGCATGAATCCGCTTATGCAACCCTTCCAGGAAGTAGTCGGTCTCATAATATCCCACAAAGTCCGCCGGCCACTTGTCGCGATACCACCAAGCGTGCTCCACCGGCTCCAGGTTGAACTCCGGAAAGGCATGGAACAGGTAGTGATAAAATTCGTGGTGAAACCAATTGGAAACGCCGGTCTGGTATTCCTGGTCCGACGGCGGCCCCTTGCGGAATTGGTTGGACTGAACCCACTCGCTTCCGCCGAGAAAATGCTGCCGGCCGTCGTCTTCGACCAAAGTCCCCCCCCAGAAGCCAATAATGGGATTCGTCGTGGAGAGCATCATCCACCAGCAGTCGGTCGTCCGGCGGATCTCCGGCGGCAAGGCTTTCTCCACGGCACTGACGAAGGAATCTCCCTCCTTGAATTGCGGCGGGGACCAGTTGTTGAGTGAGACGACCCGCACTTCCAACTGCAGCCGCCCCTTGGTGATGGCTTTAAGATATTCGCCGAAAAAAGCCGTGGCCCGCTGAACTTCTTGCTCGGCAATCTTGGAATCGCCGAGTTCGAGCAGGTCGCCGGTAACTTCCTTGCTCCCCACAGTCTTGCCGATCAGCACCGCAGTCATGCGCCATGGCTCGGGCTTACCCTGGAACCAATCCTTCGATGTCCGGGCATGGACACACTCGGTGAGCATCTGCAGAGGGACATATCCCGTCGGCCAGTCCACGTTAGTCCAGATCTCCACTTTGCCCATCGGACGACGCTTCCAGAAGGCATCGAGCCGGTCGCGGCACTCGGCAAAACGACCCGCATCGTAGATTTCCTTGGCCGCGAAAAACGTCCCCAGTGCCTCGACCTCCAGCGGCGTGCGGTCGGCCTTGCCCGTCTTCGCAAAATAGTCCCTCGCCAGTCGATTGGCCTGCCGTGCAAACACAGCTTCGCTAGGGGGTGCGTCCGCTCCGCGCGCCCCAGTAGCCAGCGCACTCCACAAAGCCGCCGCAACCATCCAGCCGAGATGAAGCCTGAACTTGTTCATCAGATGATCCTTGTTTCAGTTGGCCAAATCGGCGGCGATCTGGGCGTGCAATTTTTTTCGATCCACCTTGCCAGTGGCATTGAGCGGTAATTCGTCAAGGACAGTGATTTTCTCGGGCACCTTATAGGCGGCAATCCTCTCGGCCACGAACGTCCGCAACTCTTCGGGCGACGGAGCGGCTTGCAGCCCTTGCCGCAGTGAAACATAGGCCGTGACGATTTCTCCAAAATGCTTGTCCGGCGCGCCGACAACGCAGCTCAAATGCACGGCCGGATGCTCATCCAGGACTTCTTCGACTTCCAGCGGCGAGATATTCGAGCCGCCGCGAATAATGAGTTCTTTCTTGCGGCCGACAAACCAGCAAAAACCCTCGTCATCCACTTTCGACACATCACCCGTGTGCATCCAGCCGTCACGCAGCGCGGCCGAAGTTGCTTCCTCATTCCGCCAGTAACCCACCATCATGGCGTCGTTTTTCACCAGCAATTCGCCGACCGTGTTCCGAGGCAGTTCGGCATCTTTGTCGTCCACGATCCGCAGCGACGTTCGTACCACCGGTTTGCCGATTGAACCCAATCGCTTCGCTCCAAACGGCGGATTGCTGATGCAACTGAGCAACTCGGTCATGCCATACAACTCGGTAATCTCAAAGCCTACTCTTTTCTGAAATCGTCGCTGCAAGTCGAGCGGGACCACATCACCGCCAGCGGTGCAGCAGCGCCAGGGTGCCAGGGAAACGTCCGGCAAGGTCTCCAGATGCTCGACGAGATCTTCCAGTGTAGCCGGCAGCATCTGCACGCGAGTGACGCCATATTGCTCAATCGCCTCCACCACCTCCGCCGGTTTCGGGAGAAACGTCAATACGCAGGTACTCCCCGCAAATACCCCGGGGAGCAATTGACCCGTAAAGGCAGCCGCATGGCAGGCGGCGGTGGAGATGAGAATCACGTCTTCGGGCCCGTACTCAAAACTTTCAGTCTGAATCTCGCAGTTGCGATAGAGCGACCCGTGGCTATACATCACCCCCTTGGGCCGGGCGGTGGTTCCCGAGGTGTAGAGGATCGCGGCCAATTGAGGCTCAGCAAAGTCCACAGCCGGAACGGGCCGCATCTCGGCGGCGATCAATTCGTCGAACGGTCTGAAGGACGGCGACTCGCCTGGTTTCCCAGCGACGAGATACCGGAGTCTTACCCCCAGCTTCTCCAGCGGCAAGGCTCCCACTTCCGCCACGAGCGATTGGTGAACAATCAGCGCGACGGAACCTGAATGCTCGATTGCATACTCGGCTTCCGGCTGTCGATAGCGATAGTTAAGCGGCACCGCTATCGCGCCGAGCTTGAAGCAGGCAAAGTACGTAAGCACCAACTCCGAACAATTGGGCAGAAAAATCGCCACCCGATCGCCAGCCTTAATCCCTTTGGCGGCCAATGCACCGGCAATGCGATCGCTTGTGTCATCCAGTTCGGTGAACGTCCACGGACGCCCGCCAAACCAGAGGGCGACTTTCTCCGGCCAGCGCTGGCGACTCTGTTTGAGAACCTGGCTAATGAGCATGATGGGAATTGAAATTCATCAGGCTCGCACCGGCTCAAAGCCCTTGCGGTACTCGCGCTTGACAATCGTCCGCGTGGCTTCAGGACTGTTCGTGAAGGTCAGCGTCGCGCGGTCCCAATGCAATTCTTCGCCGGGGAAGCGCGAAGCCTTGACGCCCAGGATCGTGCTTTCCGTGATCTTCAGGCCGACGGGGAACGGAGACCAATGCTCGCTCTCTTTGCCCAGCGCGGTGTCGATCCAGGCGTGCCAGTGATTGACCGGCTTGAATTTTGGCATCCCGGATATTTTGTTCCAGTCTTCATTCTTTCCATCGCGCCAGATTTCCAGGCCGCCGGGGGCGCCCAGCACCAGCGTTCCACCTTCGCACACCACGCAAGTGATGTTGTTATCGGGCCAGCGGCCGGCGGGAAGGCCGAGCGCCGCGCGATCGGGCATCTGCCCCTCGTCGCTGTAATGCACTTTGAACTCCCCGCTGGCGAAGGCAGGGGACGACACCTTGTACGTCATCAACGCGCGGCACACTCTGGCGTGGAAATCGGCGGTCGGAGGATCTTTCACCACGGTCTTGACCGTGGCCGGGCTATCCAAGTCGGGGTAGGCATAGAAGATCACATCCAAAAGGTGGCAGCCCCAGTCGCCAAGACCTGCCGAACCGTAGTCCCACCAGGCGCGCCACTTGGCCGGAGCGATGCCGGGACGATATTCCCGCCGCGCCACCATGCCGCTTTGCCACAGTTCCCAATCCAAATTCGCCGGCGGAGTCTCCACGGGTAAGATCTGGCGGTTGTTGAAATAGCTGCCGGCGTTGTTGAGCCCGGAGGAAGTGACGACGAATGCTTCCTTGGCCTTTCCCAGCAAGCCGGTTTTCAGAACATGCACCGCCGCCCGGCGACCGGGCGCCGCCATGCGCTGGTTGCCCATCTGCGTGGAAAGGCCCGGATTGGCCTCCACCGCGCGGCGCATCAGCGTGAGTTCCTCCAGTTGCTGCACTAGCGGCTTTTGCCCATACAAGTGTTTTCCCTTGGACAAGGCCAACGTGCCAATGGCGCAATGCGTGTGGTCGGGTGTGGCCACAATCACCGCGTCGAACTTGTCGCCGTGCTTGTCGAATGCCTCGCGATAGTCCTTGACTTGAAAGGCGTCAGGGTGATCCTTGGCCGCCTTGGCCATGTAGTTGGAATCCACGTCGCACAGTCCCACGATCCGCGCCCTGGGGTGTTTTGCCACCTCGGAACGGTCTTTCCCGCCGATCGTGCCAACCACTCCGATGGAGAGCACATTCAACTTGTCATTGGCGCCGATGCGCCGTGGCGACGCAGACTCGGAAGCCGCGTAACTACGAGACAACAATGAGCCGGCGGAAAGGGCAACGCCGGTGGCGGCCGACACACGCAGGAAGTGGCGACGATTGATTGACATAGGTGGTTTCCCAGGGGTTGGGAGGGATGAAATACCAGGGATAACGGTGAGCGAATGCCGCCGGGGGCAGGTCCGAATCGCGGCCGGCACTTGTCCGCTATTGTAGCAACAAAGCGCCCTGTCTGCGCGGTAGGGGATTACAATAGAAACCGTTTCGAGACGCATTCCCAGAGACCCCCCAATGAACAAGTATCGCCTGCATCGTCAATTTCTCTGGACCCTGGTGGCGGCCATCGCCATACCAGGAATAATCCCACAAGCGCAGGCCGCCGACCCGGCACCGTTTCGTTTTGAACCCGGGAAGAACATGATTCCCGCTCCCCGAGACCCGGCGGTCTGGCCGGCGTTTCGTACACAGCTCAAAGAATGGCGCGACACGACGCGCCATCAGTTGAAGTACAGCGATGCACTCTATCGCCGCTCCGATTTTGCCTGGTCAACGCGCAATTTTTCCTGCTGCTTCCTTATGCTGTGCGACGAGACGTTTTACGATCCTCGCCAGGGTATGTACACGCCCGACGCCTTCCTGGATCACGGCCAGCGCGAGTTCGGCGGCTATGACAGCGTTATCCTCTGGCAGGCCTATCCACGGATCGGAGTGGACGAGCGTAACCAGTTCGATTTCTACCGCGATGCCCCAGGTGGGTTGCCTGGACTGCGAAAGGCGGTCGAGGCGATGCAACGGCGCGGAGTGCGCGTCTATGTTGCCTACAATCCTTGGGACACAGGGACGCGGCGCGAGGCAGTTTCCGACGCGGACGCATTGGTCGAAATGGTTCGCTCCCTACAAGTGGACGGCATCTTTCTCGATACGCTCACTCGCGGCGGCGAGGATCTGCGGGCCAAACTCGACGCCGTTCGGCCGGGCGTAATTCTGGAGGGGGAACTGGCTCTGCCGCTCGACCGTGTTCACGATCATCATGCCTCGTGGGCTCAATGGTTCGGCGACAGCGAAACGCCGGGCGTGCTCCACCACAAATGGCTGGAGCCGCGCCACATGCAACACCAGGTCGATCGCTGGCTTTACGACCATACGCGCGAACTGCAAGCGGCCTGGATGAACGGCAGTGGCATCATGGTTTGGGAGAACGTATTTGCCTCCTGGATCCCCTGGAGCCAGCGCGATCGTTCAATCCTACGCGCGATGTTGCCGATCCAGCGCCGGTACGCGGCGATTTTTGCCAGCGAGGGATGGACGCCCCTTGTACCCACGAGAGCTCCTGGGGTGTATGCATCACTCTGGGAGGGAAGCGGACTGAGGCTGTGGACGGTGGTCAACCGAAATAAAAAGCCCGTGGACGGCGCGCTGCTCGACGTACCGACGCGCGAAGCGGACCGCTATTTCGACCTTGTTGCCGGCCAGGAAGCGAAACAACAGGCCGCCGACAAAACCATCATACTGTCCGGGCGATTGGAACCCCGAGGCATCGGCGCATTCTTGGCAGGCTCGGCACCGGCTCGTGGGAACGATTTCTCCAAGTTCCTCGCCGCTCAGGCACGTATCAACTCCGACGCCAATTTCGACACTGCCACGCCGAAGCGGGAAACCACCTTGGTAGCGGTCCAACCGACGGCCGGTGCCGCCAAGGTTCCATCCGGCATGGTTGCGATCTCTGGAGGAACCGTCGAATTGAAGATTGAGATGCGGGCACGAGAATGCGGCTTTTACGAATCGATGCCTGGGCCAAACCACAAGCTCGGCGGCGGCAATAACACGGAGATTTTCCCCCGCCGCGTGGTTTTCAAACCGTATGCTATCGACGAGACGCCGGTGACTAACGCTCAGTTCGCCGAGTTCATCAAGGCCAGCGGCTATGCGCCAAAACAGCCGGACAAATTCCTGCATCATTGGCGTGACGGCCGGCCTCCGGCCGGGAAGGGTGATCACCCTGTTGTCTATGTGGACCTGGACGACGCCCGTGCATACGCCCGCTGGGCAGGCAAACGGCTGCCGACGGAGGAAGAGTGGCAATATGCCGCACAGGGAACCGATGGCCGCCGCTATCCGTGGGGGAACGCCATGCAACCCGACTGCGCCAACGACGGAAAAACCAGCGGAACGACCCCCGTCAAAGCATTTCCCAAAGGGCGCTCCCCGTTTGGCTGCTACGACATGTGCGGCAACGTCTGGCAGTGGACGGAAAGCGAGAGGACCGACGGCCGGACCCGTTTCTGCATGATCCGGGGCGGTTCATACTTCACAGCCCGCGGCTCGAATTGGTACGTCGATGGCGGCCTGCGCCCCGCCGGCTTCACGACCAAGTTTCTGCTCTGCTCCCCCAGCCTGGACCGCTGCGGCACGGTCGGGTTTCGCTGTGTGGTGGATCTCGACGATTCGCTATCGCGGCAGTGACGCACATCTCGATCTGAAACAGCTAATCACTCAACACCCAGCCCCTGACAGTTGCTTGACCATTCGATCCACCCACAGAAGTTTTTGCCTCTGCAAGGATGGCAGCGGGTGGAGATACTTATCCGCTGTTCCCGCCTTGATCAGCCCGCGCACCGACTTGTGCTTGGCGATTCTCGCGGCACAGCGATGGATCAGCGGGTCCAATTCCGCGCTCACTCCCCAAGCACGGATGACCGGGATGGACTTGTACTGGGTGAGCTTCGAGGTCAGTTCATTGCTTCGGTGGGTCGAGAAAATGGAATGCGCGTCGAACGATGCTTCCTCCTCGATCCGCTTGAACTCCTTGAAGAACTCGCCGCTCTTGGAACACCGCAAGTCGGACAAGTTGAGGACTCTGACATGCCGCCATTTGCAATAGAACATCAACCGCATCACCTGATACTGCGTGGTATCCGGCTTCGTTGGCACCAGGGAGATGGGCATGGCATGAATCGACTTCGCCGTGGCGTGAGTATCCACATCGACCAAGGGCCGGGAAGAGCCGGGATTCATCATGACAAAGACCGCATCAGGTTTTCGCTGCGATATGGCATCCAGCGACTGAGGGACGACTTCCTCCGACACGAGTTCCAGCACACTTCGGCAAGGAATCGGTTTACGCGCTGGAATCCTGATCGAGTAAAAGTGGCCGAACACTCGGTACTTTGACTTTAATATTTCGGCTGGGATGAACACCGCCATGGAGCGATTCCTGTTGTGACGCGAAAACGAGCTTCAATAAGGCGACAACTAGTTTCGCCATTGTAGTTTTCACGCCCGGTTGTGAACCGTTTGGAAAACTCTCAAGACAAGGCAGTTCCTAAACCACAATCTCTTTGACCACGCGAGACGGCTTGACCCCGGTCAATTTCATATCCAGCCCACGGATGCGGACCGACAGGCGGCTGTGGTCGATGCCCAGTTGATGCAGCATGGTCGCGTGAAGATCGCGGACGTTGACGACATTGTCAACCGCGTTGTATCCAAGCTCGTCGGTGGCGCCGTAGACCAAACCCTGCTTGATGCCGCCCCCCGCCAGGAACATCGAATAGCCTTTGATGTGATGATCGCGCCCGTTCCCTTGCGCCATCGGCGTCCTGCCGAACTCGCCTCCCCAGATCACCAGCGTGTCGTCTAACAGTCCGCGCCGCTTGAGATCGAGAATCAGTGCGGCCGTGGGACGATCGGTCTTGCCGGAGCTTTCTTTCATGCCCGATGCCAGGCCGCCGTGAAAATCCCATCCGCGGTGATACAGATGAATGAACCGCACGCCACGTTCGGCCAGCCGGCGGGCCAACAGACAGTTGCTGGCAAAACTCCCGTCGCCCGGCTTCGCGCCGTACTCGGCCAGCGTGTTCGGCGTTTCATCTGAAAAATCCATCAATTCCGGCACGCTCATCTGCATCCGAAACGCCAGTTCATATTGCTCGATCCGGGTTTCCAATTCGGGGTCATGCACCTTGGCCTCGCGCAGCCGATTGATCTCCGTGATCGCCGACAGCACATGCTCTTGAGCAACGCGGCTGACTCCGTTGGGGTTGGAAACGTAATGAATCGGCGCCCCTTTGCCTTGAAACTCCACACCCTGGCAGCGGCCGGGTAGGAAGCCCGCGTTCCATTGGCGATTGGCGATCGGCTGCACCCCCTGGCTGCTCTTGCTCGTGAGCACGACGAACGAAGGCAGGTTTTCGTTGACGCTCCCCAGGCCATAGGTCACCCAGGCTCCCATGCTCGGCATGCCCGGCAGGATGGAGCCGCAATTGAGGAACGTGTGGGCCGGGTCGTGGTTGATCTGTTCGGTCACCATCGAACGAATGACCGTGATCTCGTCGGCGATCGACGCAATGTGGGGGAGATAGTCGCTGATCTCCAGCCCGCTCTGGCCATATTTGTGGAAACGGGTTTGCGGCCCCATGCAAGTCAGCGGTTTCCCTTGTAGCTGCGCTATGGGCTGCCCCTTGGTGAACGACTCGGGCATCGGCTTGCCTGAGAGTTTTTGCAGTGCCGGTTTGGAATCAAAAGTTTCCAGGTGGCTCGGCCCGCCGGCCATGCAGAGGAAAATGACCCGCTTGGCCTGGGGAGCGAAATGCGGCATGGGTGGCAAGCTATTGCCCGGCATCGATGCGGCAGCAGCCGACGTGGACTGCAACCCCAGGCTCCCCGATGCCAACGCGGCCATACCCAGCCCCAGGGAAGTTCGCCCCAGAAACTGACGCCGCGTCACACGCCCCATTTCATCCGCAATCTGCCGGGGGTCGTAGTTCATGGGTTTATTGCTTTCAAAAGGGTTTTGAGATCAGCCGCCGGGCGCTAGCCCCCGGTTTGAGCGGCAAAAAAAACCGGGGGCTAGCGCCCTGCGGCTGATCCCACTCAATCTCTCGTCATCGTTTCATGAAGATTGATCGCCACACGGGCGGCTTGCGTGTAGGCAGCCAGTTCCACCGGCGGCAGCGATTTGTCCGCTACCGATGTCCCAATGGCAATCAAGGCCGCGGCATCCGCAGGCCGTTGGGTAAATCCCTCCCGAGAATAAACAACAACTCGTTTCAATGTGTCCACTTCTTGCTGTGTCCCCTCGCGCGAGAGACAGCGGCGAAGCATGAAGCGGCAGCGTGATGTCTCGTCGTCGCCTGCTGTTTTCATTTCCATTTTCATTTCCATTTTCATTGCCATTTGCGCCAGCGCCCGGGCGGCTTCGACAAAGCTCGGATCGTTGAGCGTCACCAAGGCGGCAGAAGGCGTGTTGGTAACGCTCCGCCTGGGACACGAATCCTCGCGACTGGGTGCGTCAAACGCTTTGAGTGCCGGATGCAGGAACATCCGCTGCCAGTGCATATACACGCCCCGCTTCCACTGCTTGGCGTCCTTGTCCGGTTGATAGGTGCGGTCCGGGAATTGGAGATGCTGATAATATCCTTCCGGCTGATAGGGCCGACTCGTGGGGCCGCCGATCTCGGAAACCAACATCCCGCTGGCCGCCAACGCCGTGTCGCGAATGTGCTCCGCCGGCAAGCGCCATCTCCCTTGCCGGGCGAACAGCAGATTGCGCGGGTCTTTGGCTTGCATCTCTGCAGACGGAACCGAAGACATTCGGTAAGAGCGGCTCGTCACCAGTTGGCGAATGAAAGCCCGGTTGTCCCAGCCCAGCTTGAGATACTCCAGTGTCAGGCGATCCAGCAGTTCAGGGTGCGTGCAAGGCTCCCCCTGCCCTCCAAAGTCATCCACCGATGGGCACAAACCCTGGCCATAGAACAGATACCACAGCCGATTCACCCAGACGCGTGCCGTCAACTCGCCGCAGCCCCCTTGGGCCATGGGCGTGGTCAGCCAGCGGCCAAAATCCAAGCGCGTAGGGCGCTGGCCGGCTTTGATACCCAGTTGGGAGAACGAGCCGAGAAAGGAGGGAACCTCCGGCGTCATCACCGCTCCGCTCTCGTCCATCCAATTTCCTCGCGTCAACAAGCGGACTTCACGCGGCTTCGACGCCTTACTTACCATGACCGTCCGCGGCTTGATGGCGTCGGCCTGCTTTTTCAACACGTCACGTTTGGCAGGATCATTTTCCTTGGTCGCCAGCTCCATCAGCTTCGCCTGCTTGAGCCGATCCAAGGGGGAGAGCAAATCCATCTCCGGCTCGCGCAAGGTCACTTCCCGGTTATTCTCCCGACGATACTGCGCCCGCACATGTTGCAGATCATCAATGTCCGCGAAGATCGCCCCCAAGGAATAGAAATCTTTCGCGGTGTAGGGATCGTATTTATGGTCGTGGCACTGACAGCACCCCATCGTGGCCCCCATCATCGCCAGCGACGTGTTGCGAACGCGATCCGCATCATAGATGGCCGTGTATTCCTTGAGTTGAATACCCCCTTCATGCGAGGTGGCGATCAAGCGGTTGTAGCAACTGGCGATCAACGCGTCGTTGTGGTCTTCTGGCGAAAGCCCGGGTATCAAATCGCCCCCCAGTTGCCACTGAATGAACTGATCGTGCGGCATGTTCTTCAGCAGGGCCGCGATCACCCAGTCCCGATAGGGAGATGCCTTGTGCTCCTGATCGCCGTGGAGCGCGACAGTGTCGGAATAGCGCACCAGATCAAACCAATAGGTCGCCATCCGTTCTGCAAAATGGGGACTGGCCAACAGAGTGTCCACCAGCCGCTCATAGGCGTCCGGCTTCGTGTCCGCCAGAAACGCGTCCAATTGTTCGGGCGTCGGCGGAAGACCGAGCAGGTCTTGATACAATCGGCGGCAGAGCGTCGCGCGATCCGCTTCCGGCGCCGGCGTAAGTCCCTCTGCCTCCAGCCGCGCCAGAAGATAATTGTCCTGGAAAGAAATCGGTCGCGCCGTTTCTGCCAGGCGGGTGGATACCTGGGGCGTAGGCGTCAACACCGGCAATTCATACGCCCAGTGCTTTTGATACTTGGCCCCTTGCTCTACCCAGGTCTTAAGCAATTCCTTCTGCCGCGGCGTGAGCTTCTTGTGACTCTCCACAGGCGGCATCGGTTCATCGGCGCTGAAGATCCGCGACACCAATTCGCTCTTGTCCGGCTTACCTGGAACGATCGCCGGGCCTCCCTCCTCGCGCTCCGCCGTGGCATGGGCAAAATCGACCAACGAGAGCCCCCCTTCGGCCTTCTTCAGGTCCGATCCATGGCAAGCAAAGCAGTTGGCCGCCAGGATGGGCCGGATATCGCGATTGAAAGAAACCGCCGGCATTTTTCCCGCCGACGAAGCAGACGAAGTAGCGTCACCAGCCACGGCCGCCGAAGCAGCACCCCACAGGCATGCGCAGACAAGTAGACGACTGTATGAGGATGACATGAACATCGAGGTGGGCCAATTGTTCACGAGGCGGGATCATTCGCCGGCCTGCGAGCGCCGGGTCATCACCATTATTATGAGTGACGGCCAGCGGAGTTGGAAGCCACTTGGGGCGGCAATAAACTCTTTATCTGCCAGACGAGCGTCAAATCCAGACGAGCGGGGGGCGTAAGCCCCCTGTTTCTTCGCGATTACGTCTCATCAACCAACCTATTTCTTGGCGTCTTTTATGTCCGCTTTCTCAGCCGCGGACGCCTTCCCTTCTGCCTTCCCTTCTGCCTTCTTTTTTGCCTCTTCAACCTTCACCTTGGAATTGAGACGCTGAAGGATCCAAGGGGTAATATCTCGTTTCGGGCTGACGACCAGCACATTGCTTGAGATCATCTGCTCCACCTTCTCGGGAGAGTTGTGAGGATTGAGATTGCTTTCCTCGCGGGCAAACACAACGGGGGACAATCCCCAGTTTGGCCAGTTGGGATTTTTCTCAAGCGTGGGAGGTTTCACCAGAGGCGCGCCAGGAGTTGGATTGCCGTCGAAGTTCAGCACCGACAGAATCTCGTTCTCTTTCATGAACTCGCTGACGTCCGTGCGAATGAGTTGGTAAACGTCAAAAAAGATCTTTGCTCGCTTACGTACGAGCTGGCGTTGCTCGGACTTCCAAGTCGCCTCCGATTCGACTTCGCGCTTCACGATATCTTTCTCCAGTCGCTCATAATCCTGGGTTCCTTCATGAATATCGCGAAGCATGACCTTTCTTTGTTGAATTTCTTTCTGCTCGGTTTCTCGGCGAACAGCCAAATTCATCAGATCTCCGCTCCAGGTATCGAGCTGAGTCTTCAGTGGCGAATAATGCTGAAGTATGTAGCGCACATCCACGAACACGACCTCCGCGCCGTGGTATTGCGACTTCTCCTTCTTCTCGGCCGGTTTCCCCTTGGTATCAGGTGCATCCGCCCGAGTCTCACAGGCCGTCGAAAAGTTCATGCCCAAGACCATCACGCAAACTGCAAGCCAAGAGTACCGCATCAACATCGTGTCCCCCATTTCTTTACGGTGTTAGAGAATGAACCAAGCTTTGCTCGCCTGGTCACGTTTCATGGCGTCAGACTG
>JAIOPX010000164.1 GCA_021413705.1 Planctomycetota bacterium
GTATATTGGCAGCCGATGTCTTTGCGGAGATCCTGAATCACGCGCACCAAGTCACGGGCGAATCCCTCCAACTCCAAAGCTAGCGTGATCTCAGTGGCCAGCACCACGACACATTGCTCCCCCTGCGCCGCGGCCCAGCCGCGTTTGGCTTGCAGGCGGATCTGGATGTCCTCGCTGGTGAGTTCCACCTGCTCGCCCCCGGCTAGCGTCAGCGGCGCCTTGCCGGTCGCTTTGAGCGAGGCCAGCAGCACTCCCGCATCCGCCGCTGCAATCGCTTGCTTGACGGCCGGCATGAGCTTACCGACGCGGGGTCCGAGCCGTTTGAAATCAGGCTGCACCTGATAGGTGATGTACTGCTCGGCGTGAGTTGTGAGTTCGACCGCCTTGACGTTCAGTTCTTCTTCGATGAGCGCCGCGTGCGACTTGAGCCAGTTGCAGTGCTTTTCATCGGTCAGGATGACTTCGACCTTGGCCAGGGGCTGCCGCACTTTGAGCTTGGCCTCCATGCGGGCTGCCCTCCCGAGCGAGGAAATCTCGCGGACAAGCTGCATTCTCTCGGAGAGAAGCTGGTCGATGGCTGCCTGGTCCGCTACGGGATAATTGCACAGATGGACGCTCTGCGGCGCCCGCCCGCCGAACACGCCCGCCAGATTCTGCCACATCGTCTCGGCGAGAAACGGCACGAACGGGGCGATTAGCTTGCTGGTTTCCAGCAGGCATTCGTAGAGCGTCCAGTAGGCATCGAGCTTGTCGCGATCTTGCTTGTCCTCGCTCCAAAAGCGGTCGCGGCTGCGACGGACGTACCAGTTCGACAGGGCATCGACAAAGTGCTTGATATGCCCGCACGCTCCGTAATTGTCGTAGGCATCCATTCGCTCGATGACCGCGGCCACGGTCGAGGCCAGCTCTCCGGTGATCCAACGATCCAACTCCCCCCGTTCGCTCACAGGTCGGCGAGACTTCGCCGCGGCCAATTCCTTGGCGGTCAACTCTCCCAATTCTCCGCGCAATTCGGCGGCCGGGTCGAAGCCGTCGATATTGGCGTAAATCACGAAGAAGCTGTACACGTTCCAGAGCCGCAGCAGAAACTCGGGGATGCTCTCTTTGATCGCCCGTTCGCTGTAGCGGATCGAGGTCCACGGCGGCTGATTGGCGAAGAAGTACCAACGCAGGGCGTCGGCCCCGTAGCGGTCAAAAATCTCTGCCGGCTCGCGGTAGTTCCGCTTCTGCTTCGACATCTTGCCCACATGATGCGTAAAGCCGGAATCACCGCAGCCCGCCTTGGCTTCGTCCTCAGACAGGAAGAGCTTTTTGCCTTGTTTGCATTCCCACCATTCGGCCAGCATCAGCCCCAGCACGATGCAGTTCTTGTAGGGATGCGGTAACGGCTCCGAGGGGGATGCAGGATCCTTCGAGGTTTCGTCGAACAAGAGCGTGCTGATGGCCAACAGGCTATAGAACCACCCCCGGGTCTGGTCGAGTGCTTCGCTGATGAAGTCGGCCGGAAACTGATCGCGAAATAGCTCCTGCCCCTGGTGCGGATAACCCCACTGGGCAAATGGCATGGCACCCGAGTCGAACCAGCAGTCGATGACGTCCGGCACGCGCCGCATCCTCGCGCCTGGCGAGAACGGCGAGTTATACGTCACCGCATCAATGTACGGCTTGTGGACTTTGAGATCCTCGACCAAGTCAGGATTCTTTTTCTTGGCCTCGGCCCAGACTTCGGTTCCTTGGACACCCGGCTTGGCGAGCAATTCCTCATAGCTGCCGATCGCTTCGCGCTTGTCGGTTTTCTCACACACCCAGATCGGCAGCGGCGTGCCCCAGTAGCGTTCGCGAGACAGCGACCAATCGACGTTGGACTCCAGGAAGTTACCGAACCGTCCGTCGCGAATATGCTCCGGCAGCCAGTTGATCTGCTGGTTGTTGGCCAGCATCTTGTCTTTGAACTTCGTCGTGCGGACGAACCAGCTTTCGCGCGGGTATTGGATGAGAGGATCCTGATCGGCCCGCCAGCAGAACGGATACTCGTGCAGGTACTGTTCCTGGTGGTAGAGCAGCCCGCGCTGTTTCAAATCGCGAGCGATGTCCTTATCGCACTCTTTCACCCAGCGGCCGGTATATGTAAGCACATCGTTCGTGAATTTGCCGTCGGGTGCAACTGGATTCAGCAGCGATGGTTGATAATACCCCGATTTCAGAATCAGACTCTCTTTGATGATTGAAAACAATAATCTGTAATCATCTTCACCAAATGCCGGTGCGATATGAACAATTCCAGTTCCAGAGTCGGTGGATACAAATGGAGCGTTATTCACACGCCACGATAGCAACCAAGAACACTTGCCACCGTTCACAAACTCCTTTTCATGCACATCAGTTTGAGATTTAAGAATGGCACGGCGATCGTCAGTATCCAAAGGCGGCAACTTTGGCGTGGTCCAATCGCCCCAATGCTTCGAGCTTGCATAATAGAAATCAAAAGGTGGGATATATCGCATTCCAACTAGTGCATCGCCACGGCACGTCGACTGTACACTTAATTCTCGTTTCGCTTTGCCTGCTACAGTTTCGAGCAAGGAGACCGCCATCACCAACTTTTCGCCGGTGTCGGAATCCAAAACAGTGGCATACTCAAGTTCCGAGTTTACCGCCACAAACTGATTCGCCGGCAATGTCCAAGGCGTCGTGGTCCAGACCAACAGTGACGTGTCAGTCTTATTTCCTTGCTCATCCAACAGCGGAAACTTCACGTACACGCTCGGGTCGGCCACTTCGCGATAGCCGAGCCCCACCTCACCGGCGCTTAAGGCCGTTCCGCCCTGCGCCCACCACCAGACGATCTTATGCCCCTGATACAACAAATCGCGATCAAAAAAGTTCTTCAGCGCCCACCAGACGCTCTCCACATAGCTCTGGTGATACGTGACATACGCCTCATCAAGATGAATCCAAAACCCGATCCTCTCCGTCAGCCGCTCCCATTCCTTCATATAGCGCCAGACGCTCTGCTGGCACTTTTGAATGAACGGCTCGATGCCGTAGGCTTCAATCTCTTCTTTGCTGTGGATACCCAACTCTTTGCAGACTTCCACCTCGACGGGCAGGCCGTGAGTGTCCCAGCCGGCCTTGCGATGGCAGAGAAAGCCCCGCATCGTCTTGTAGCGTGGGAAAAGATCCTTGATCGCCCTGGTCAGGCAATGGCCAGGGTGGGGCATCCCATTGGCCGTCGGCGGTCCTTCGTAGAAGACGAACTTGGCGGACTCCGCCCTGGCGGCCAGCGATTTTTCGTAAATCTTCTCGTCGCGCCAGAACTGCCCGACGCGGGCCTCCAACTCCGGGAAATTGACCGATCCTTCAACAGGCTCAAACATGGATCCCTACATCGTTCCCAGCTTTTGGATGAGATCCACCGTCCGGCAACTATAGCCCCACTCGTTGTCGTACCAGGAGATGACCTTCAGCAGATTGCCGTCCATGACTTGCGTCCAGTCGGCGGCGAAGATGGAACTGTGGGGATTGCCGATGATGTCGCTCGAGACGATCGGGTCTTCGGTATATTCCAAAATACCCTTCAGCGGCCCTTCGGCTGCCTTCTTCATGGCGGCGTTCACTTCTTCCACCGTCACATTCTTCTTCATGAGCGCGGTCAGGTCGGTGACGCTGCCGTCGGAAGTTGGAACGCGGAGGGCAATACCGGTCAGCTTTCCCTTGAGCTCGGGAATGGCCAAACCGACAGCGGTCGCGGCGCCGGTGCTGGTGGGAACGATGTTCATCGCCGCCGCCCGGGCACGGTAGAGATTATCGTGCGGCAGGTCGAGCAATCGTTGATCGTTGGTGTAGCTGTGGACCGTGGTCATCAAGCCCTTCTCGATCCCAAAAGTCTCGTGCAGCACCTTGGCCATCGGCGCCAGGCAATTGGTGGTGCAACTAGCGTTGGAGACGCATTTCATGTCCGCGGTGAGCTTGTCGTCGTTCACGCCCAGGACGCAGGTCAGATCGGCCCCATCCTTGGCCGGAGCACTGAGAACCACCTTGCGGGCGCCGGCGGCAAGATGCGAGTCGTAGCCGGGTTTTCCCTTGGCGGCGTCTGCCCGGGCCGTGAAGAAGCCGGTGCTCTCCACCACCACGTCCACCTTCAGGTCTTTCCAAGGGAGCTTGGCCGGGTCTCTTTCCTTAAGAATCTTGATAGCTTTTCCGTTGACGATGATCGAGTTTTCATCGAATCCCACTTCGCCGTTGAAGCGGCGATGGGTGGAATCGTATTTCAGCAGCATGGCCAGCGTTTTGGTATCGGTCAGATCATTGATGGCGACGACCTCGAACTCGCTGGTACGAGCCGCCAGGTTCCGAAACACAAGTCTTCCGATCCGACCAAATCCATTGATGGCAACCCGAATAGCCACGGCAATCTCCTGCAAGTCAAAAGGGCGAAACCACGCGTTGTAAACCAAACGGACGATTATACAGGCCAATTGCCAACGCGCAAATGGGGCAGCGGTTGAATCGCAGTTTTGCGGGTTTACACCGATTTCCCCGACTCGGAGATAAGAGGGCGATCGTTTCACCCATCCGAGCCATTCTGGAATACAATCATTCCAATGACTCAGCGTCCTGAATATCGTCCCGACTGGCGATTGCCGCGCGGAGTTCCGCGCGGGCTGTGGGAATACATGACCGCCGAGCATATTGCTGGCGGCTACGACACCTCGCTTGCGGACGACAACCTCTGTCGGCTCGACATGGAGGTCGTCGAGCGAGTCTGCGATCGCCCTGGCTTAGTGGCCGACCTGGGCTGCGGCACCGGCCGGGCGATTTTGGAACTGGCTCGGCGAGGGCACCGCGGGCTGGCGGTTGATCTCTCTTTGCCGATGTTGCGAATCGTCGCTCGACAGGCAACGCAGGAGCAACTTCCGGTGGATGTGCTGCGGGCCAACCTCGTCGAACTGGACGGCATTCGCGACCAATCGGTTGACAACGCACTCTGTCTTTACAGTACGTTGGGCATGATTCGCGGACGCGAGGCCCGGCAGGCCTTTCTCAGGCATGTTCGGCGAATCGTTCGCCCGGATGGAGCCTTCGTGCTGCATGTTCACAACTTGTGGGCGAACCTCTGGCATCCCGCTGGGCGGCAATGGCTTTGGGGGCACTTTCGGGACAAAGTGCGGCGATCGGAGTTGGAGTTAGGAGACAAGCAGCAAACGATCCATGGCGTTCCAAACGTATTGCTGCATTTGTTTACGCGACGTCAATTGCAGCAGGAGTTGTGGGATAGTGGCTGGAGGATTGCCGAACTTATACCGCTTTGTCGCGAGCACAAGGAGAGGCTTGCCTCTGCGTGGTTTATTCCTGGTGCGCGAGCCAATGGATGGATTGTAGTTTGCAAGTGAGCGCTGACCACGACTACATCGCGGGCTCCGACAACACCTTGAGCAACTCGCCAACATCCGCTCCCCCAGCAGCGGCTTCAGTCCAGAGTTTTCTGGCTTTTTCGCGTCCCGAGTTGGCGGCCATCGTTGGATCCACAACGAGGAATGCACCCACGATCATTTTGGAGTTTGGAGATTTCTCCAACCAATCTTCAGCGATCTTGCGAGCCAGGCCGGCTGGGATCGTCTTGCGCGTGAACTCTCGATTCTTTCCCGCCCAGCGAATCAGCAGTCGATCCGGCCCCGATGCGATAACGAACACGCGGGTGTCACCTACTTCGATCTCCGACCCCGTGAGTTTCGGTAAAGCGTCCCCCACGGCCGACCAGAACTCCCTGACGCACTGAGTCAGCACCTCGGTGGGGGCGATCGTATCCCGCAGCGGTCCTTCTCCCGCTAATTGCTGCGCCTCTTTGACCGCTGCCATGGCACCCACCGAATCGCGATCCGCCAACATCTTGCGCGCCTTCTGCAAGGCTGCTTGCACCTGGCGGATTTGCTCAGGAGTAGGAGCCACAAGGGGTGTTGGCTCCGGTTGCGGCTTCGGTTGGGGGACTGGTTTGGGTTGGATCGGCGGCTGGGGTTTCGGCACGATCGGCGGTTCCGGTGCCGGCATGGGAGATGGCTTGGGGACCGGTGCAGGCTCGGGTGCGGGGGTTGGCTTGGGCGCGGTTTCCGGCTTTTCGACAGGTTCTTTCGGCGGACTAGGATCTGGAGTTGGACCAGGTTTCGGTTCGGGTGGCGACGTTGGGATAACTGCCCCTGTCGTTTTTGCGCCCTGGCCACCACCGGCCTTCGCAGCTTCATCTTGCCGGTTTTTCCAAACCAGAGCGATGGCGCCGGTGAGCATCACAATTGCCAGACCGATGCCGGCAACAGAGATCAGAGCCGCAGGAGTCCAAGGACTGGTGCGCTTCGGAGTAGGGGACGTGGGCGCAGCGAACACCGGGATCGCCGAAGCTGAAGCCGGACCCAAATCTGGCGCAGTGGAAGGAGACAACGATGACCACGGCACGGGCGTAGGGGAAGTAATGCCGGGCTGCACCAAGACTGGCGACAGGAGCGCTGCACCCTGGGAGGCCGGAGTCGTAGTGACAGTCGGCGGAAGGATCTGTGCTGCCGGTCCCACAGGTGCTACTCGCGGAACGACGAACTCATGAGACAGTCCCGACATGTCGGGCGGACCACTGAGTAAACCATTACCTCGTTGGTTGGCATCCAAACGCGAATCGGCGGCTGTTACGAATTGTTTCTCTGGGCCGCTTGCCGAATCGATGCGGGGCATTACTCCCGTCGAACTTGGTGTGGCCCCGACGGCGGAATTCAAAACTGCAGTATCTTGAGGATCGGCTTGCGTTGTCGCGGTTGGGGACAATGCCGCGTCTTGCGGGGCCGGCGATGTTGATGTCTCGATGGCTGCGCTGGGCCAAACCGGCGGCATCGGATTGTATACGGGTGCAGCTTTCAGCGCGACTGTGGGTGGTTCTGGATCGCGTGCCCGCAGTTGGGTGTCGTATTCCGCCTTCTGAGCCGGATCGCTCAAGCATCGTTGGGCCGCCTCCAATTCATCCAGCAATCGACTCCAAGCGGCCACCTGCTCGCCGGGTCGGATGCCACGGACGCGGGCCTTGCGCTGCACTGCAGAGCGGCGCACCTGCTCCTGGTCAACGTCGCGCTGTTCCAAACCCAGCAAAGCGTAGTGGTCTGGCAAACCCGTTGAAACGGACAGGCCGAGCCAATGCTGATAGGGATTGAAGTCGTCGGCCACGCGATGTTGCTCGCACTGTGGATAGGTAGCTCAGCACCACTGATTGGCGCCACTGCTACCAATTATCCGAGCCGGGCGGCTGCCACGCAAGCCGAAGAAAACTACTTTCCACCCATCGCTTTGCCGATGGAGGTGGCCGAATTGGTGTAGCTTTCCGAAGTGCTTTGTCCCACCAGAATCACGGCTGCGAGGCAGGCCAGAATGATCATCGCTAGCATGACAGCATATTCAACGGCCGTTGGGCCGTCTTCGTCTGCCAGGAATCGGCCTATCCGCCGGCACAAGAAATTCACCGATATATTGCTGTCGCGATTCATACTACTGAACCATAGGTTGCTTTGCCCTGGCAAGCAAACGGGCTTGGTCATGGGGCCACAGCAGCCTGCAGAACTGACATGACCGGCAATTCTCACCGATATTTCGGCGGAACTGCGCGGGTCAGGGATCGAGCCGCACATGCTCGATACCGTGCTGCTGCATCCATTCCAACCAAGCCTGCTGTTCCTCGCTCAGCTCGACTTCAGTTTGATGCTGGCTGTCCAGCGGAGAAATGAGAGTCAGCACGCCATCGTCAAGAAAACGGCGGATGTCGGTCTGGCGAATCCAATACTCGCCCGGCCCCAGTGGTGGAACTCCCGGCTCCCCTTTGGGAGTCATGAAGTAAGCGATGTCACGCTTGAAGCGATCGGGCATGGAGAATGGGACCAGATCTGGCTTGTCCACCGCTCGGACGAACATGGCGCATGTCCCGTGGGTTTGCCAGGAGCACGATGCCCAAAGCATGGCAGTGCCCCAATAATTTTGAGTAGCGGCGGGCGGACTCGAACCGCCGACACCCGGCTTATGAAGCCGGTGCTCTAACCGACTGAGCTACGCCGCCAATCGTGAAACTTCCTCCGAACTACCGAAAACGGCGGTTTCGTGAGGCAGGTTATGTTACGTTTTGCAACGAATTGGATCAAGTGGATGGAGTGGCCGAATCAGTTAGCCAGACTGCTCATTTTGCGGAGCCGTGTTACAGATCTGACGATGGTGTCGACGGCGTATTGTATCTCGGCCTCGGTATTGAACCGCCCCAATCCAAAACGAAGGCTGCTGCGGACCACGTCGTCGGGCAGCCCTAGCGCCCGTAATACATGGCTGGGTTCCGGCTCGGCGGCAGTGCAGGCGCTGCCCGAACTTAATGCCAAAGTGCCCATGCTCAACATGAGAGCTTCGCCATCGACCCCGCTCAGCGCCGCATTAAGATTGCCGGGCAAGCGCCAGCCACTCGGTTGCAGTTCGGGACCGTTGAGCGTTACGCCTTCGAGCTGGTCGTTGAGTCCCTTCCAGAGTTGTTCCCGCAGTGCCGCCAACCGTAGCGACTCCTGCTCCATTTCCTCCAGGCATAACTGCATAGCTTTGGCCATGCCGACGATTCCCGGCACATTGAGTGTGCCGCTGCGCAGTCCGTGTTGTTGACCGCCACCGGTGATCTGCGGCTCCAGCCGCAACGGCGGCACGCGACGACGGACGTAGAGTACGCCCAATCCGCGCGGGCCGTAGATTTTGTGGCCGGAGAAACTCATCAGATCGACGCCGAGCGTTTCGACATCGACCGGAATGCGGCCGACGGCCTGCGTAGCATCGCAGTGCAACGGCACACCGCGCTGGTGACAGATGGCGGCGATTTCAGCGATCGGTTGAATGGCCCCCATTTCGTTGTTCGCCAGCATGACGGAGACCAGCACGGTGTCTTCGCGCAGAGCGTCAGCCACCTGTTGCGGGTCGAGCCTGCCGGCTTCTGGCTTGCCGGCCTGCGCCGGAATTAGGAGCGTGAGTTCGCAGCCGTGTCTCTCCAGGCGGCGCAAAGGATCGAGGATAGCGCGATGTTCCGTGGCCACGCTGAGCAGATGCTTCCCCTTGCGGCGCGGCGATTCCACGATGCCGCGGAGGGCCAAATTATTGCTTTCCGTCGCTCCGCTGGTAAACACAATTTCCTTGGGCTTGGCGCCGATCGCCTTGGCCACGGTCGCCGTGGCTGCCTCCACCGCGTCGCGGGCCTCCCAGCCAAAGGCGTGACTAACGCTCCCGGCATTGCCGTACGACCGCGTGAAATAGGGGAGCATCGCTTCCACGACGCGCGGATCCACCGGGGTGGTCGCATGATTATCAAGATAAACAACACCCGTGGTCACGTCGTCCATTCCTCGACTCGTCTCTCAAGCAGTACGTAGACATTCAATTATAGGGAAATCACTTCTTAGGAGTCGTGGCCTTAGCAGGTGCTGATGGCGCCGGCGTCACGGGTGCTGGGGGCGCCGGCATCGCGGGAGCAGAAGGAGCCGGCTTCGCGGGTGATTCGTCCCTCTGAATGGTGCGAATCGCGTGATCCAGAAGCGACTGCACCTCTTTCATCTTTGGGCCCACGGCGATGCCCGCCACGATAATGGTCTTGGATCCATCGGCAATTAAATAGATCACTCCCTTGCGCTCAATCGTGGTGTCTTTTCCCTCAAGCACGCCACGGACTACGAGCATGGTGGTTCCGAGGCGGTAATAAGTCGATTTTGTCGGAATAGTCACTGGGTAATCGAGCAACCCTCCCATGCTTTGCAAGGACTGGAGCTCTTGGTCGATGTTCAGCGCCTTGGGAATCACCCACATCCGGCACAGGGAGCCGGCAGATTCGGTGCCGGGCTTAGCCTGCCAGGCAAAGGATTGTGTTCCGTCAGGCAAGCCTTCGATCGACGGAGCGGCGGCTGGAATGAAGTCGGAAAGGAGATGGAGCGAATAGCCGAGAGCTGTTTGACGTGGTCCTAGCACTGCCAATGCTTTCGGATTAGCCACCAGCTTGTCCGGGATCGCTTCTAAAGGCGGATTAGGGTTTGACTGATGAAGGACCAGCGCCACGATTCCGATGATCAATATCACGACCGTGACGACCCCAGCCGAGGTCCAAAGCCAGATGGAAGTCCTTTGTTGTTTGATGAGACGCTGATAGGGAGTGAGCCCTGGGGTTGTAGAAATGGCTTGGTGCTGGGGAGGCGTCAGCGGCGGGGGAAGCGGGGGTGGCGCTGCTGGCGGGGGAGCGATCGGCGGCCCGGCATTGGGGATGCCGCTTGGCCGGTACATCGGGAGGGCACCTGCTCCACGTTTCGGGGGTGGCACGTTGGGGGGGCGATGGGATGGAGGTGCGCTGGTGGGTGCCACGGGTTTGGGAGGAGCGATCGGCCTTTCGGGACTCATACCGGCGGCAGGCGCCGAACCCGGCAGCGGAGGCGGCATCAAAGGAGCGTCTGCCGACACGATCACTTTGTTACCGCAATAGCTGCAGATGATCGGCTCACCGACCAAACTGTCGGGCACCGACTGACTCTTGCCACATCGATCGCATCGAACCGCCAGTGGCATGCGATGGGTTCCAGAAATGCACTTTGCCCTGCCTCAGTATACTCTCGCGAAGAGTGCTTTGAGACATATCTGTGACCAAGTCTCAAACCCCGCCAGGTGGGCCAGGAGTTCTTCGACGGGAGAAAAACCGGCTTCCAAAATGTCCGCTTCCCTCGACCGGGCGGCCGGGCGATCCAAATCGAGCAGGTGGACGACCCCCAGATGAACACGTCCGACCGGGGTTTCGTCGTCGTTAATCAAGCCCACACACCGCTGGCTGAAGGGAGAATCAATCTCAATCTCTTCCTCCAGTTCGCGACGCATTCCTTCTTCGTAGGGATTCAGCGCCCCTTCCGCATCCACGTCGATGGCCGAAATGTGGCCGCCAATGCCGATGCTGCGTTTGGCATGGAGGCGTCCTTCACCCTGCCCTTTGCCTCGCGTGTAGTGGAACACGAATTGGCGTCCTGCAGCATCCTGATGTCGGAGGATGCAGTAGGGGATCAATTGCTTCAGCGAAGGATCCTCCTCCACATCGGCACGTGGTAGATAGCTGATGTTTTCAGGACACATCAAATCGTCGAGATAGCGATCCACATCGCCGCAGAACCCCTGGAAGTGGCCCAGTTTGTGAAACACTTCCGTCGGGACCACCAAGACGCGCTCCGTTTGAACTTCCACCACGGTGATTTCCTTATCCAGGGGAGTGATTGTCGGCGAAAAAGGACACAAGCCAATATAGCGGAGAGAGCATAGGTTGACGAGTCACTGCTAACACACTCAGGCATAGCAGGAGGAAGAAAGGCCAGGAAAAAATCGCAGCTAGGTATGCCCTTCCGCCCCCCCTACCCGACTGCGGCCAGGGGTTCAGGTTCAATAAGGAAGCTGCCCGCGCGAAAACGCACTGTTCGCAACCTGCTTGAAAGACAATGGCTTGAGAGCCTATTCTGAACCGCTCCGTGGGGCAGACCTTCCTGTCTGCATGGCGATTTCAGGATGGACGATCTGTGATCGGAATCTAAATGCACTCCACTGGCGCTTTTCAGATCCGCTTCAACCTATTTTGAGGCAGGCGTAAAATGGGGCCAACGCATGACGATCGAGTTCCGTTGCATCAGATGCCTTAGCTTGCTGTGCGCGGACGACACAGCCGCCGGCACGAACATCCGCTGTGCCAATTGCTCGGCTGCGCAGACGGTGCCACACCCATCTCAGGTGGCCCCCCTTCCACGTCCGCCGGCTGAATCAGCCCCCCAGCGTGCCGCCGTTCGGCCGCCCATCGTGCTGCAGAAGTTTGATGCGGCCGAGGCTCTGTTGCGCGCCTGGCGAATCTATATGGACAATCTGGGCCAGTGCCTCCTGGCGGCGTTTACCGTCTTCCTGGGCATCCTCGTTCCCGCGGTCATCCTTGGTTTGGGCTGCGCGATGCTGATCATCAGCGTGGAGCAGGGGACACGCGATTCGTTTTGGCCCAAGGTCGTGATCATGGTTGCAACCGGCCTGTGTATCGTGACGATCGGGTGCTGGCTGCTGGCGGGCATGACACTGTTTTGCTTGCGGATGGCGCGGGGAGAACCCGCCCACGCCAACGATGTCTTCTCCGGAGGCCGTTGGCTGTTCTCGTTTGCGGTCGTGCATCTGGTGGTCCGTTTCATCACGCTCCTGGGACTGTTGCTGCTGATCGTACCGGGCGTGCTGGCAATGATGCTCTTTTTCCCAGCCCCCTACCTCGTGATCGACCGCGGCATGTCGGCTCGCAAAGCTCTGATCGAGAGCATCCGTCTGACCTGGGCGAATTGGTGGAACCTTTTTCTGGTGATTTTGATTTCGATCGGAATCACGTCGGTGGCTGGCATGATTCCGGCAGGAGAACTCCTGGTGCTGCCGCTCGACATGTTATTGCTGAGCATCGCGTATCTGATGATGACAGGCCAGCCAACCGGCGGAGAACCGCCATCGAACATCGTCGATGCCACCATCGCCCCCAAACCCACATCGCGCCGGCCGCCCAGTCGAAGGAACATCAACCGGGATTTCTGACTCCCAGCTCCCATGGCCCAGTCGCGGAAGGGCTGTGAGTTTTTGCGTGGCCGCTTCCTGGAGCCGAGCCTCCGGCGATGCGAAGTCCCTGTAATCTGCGGCTTCAACGCCTGCCGGGACCATCGCCACGCGGCTCGCCATGAAAACTCACGGCCTCGGTGGGGTAGCATCGCGACACGACTAGGGCACCTGAAATGACTGAGAATGTTCGTCGAAGTCGACAGTTTTCATGCCTACATTGAGTTGCACGCGTTCTCGGTCACGATCAAAAACGATAGCGGCGTTACTGTCACCTATTTCTGCAACAGTTCCAATGAACACCATAGTGCGCCACCCATGTGACCACAGTGTTTTTTCGTGAGCAGTAGCGTAAAGTCTTCCTTGACGGTCAATAATCTTGAAAACGACGGCGGACTGACCCAGGTTCACGGTTTTGGTCGCCAGAGTCCTTGAGTTGTTGATGAAAAGTACTGCGAGGACGACAACGAGCAATGCAATGGCAATGCATGCCAGTATGAATGCTCTTTTCACACGACTTCACTCTCGCAGGGTAGTAAGCCATCTACTGGCCCAATAAAAGAATATCTCGTTGCCAAGGCTTTGGTGGCTGTCCTTCAACTGTTCCCCACTAATGCGGCACATAACAATTCGGCAAGGCCTTTTCCAGTTCCTTGATCCCCTTGTCCGTGACCTGCGTATCGACCACATAGAGCGTCTTCAGGTTGGGCATCCTGGCCAGATCCTTCAGCGCCGCATCCGTCACGCTCGTGGACAACAGCGACAATCCCTGTAACTTTGTCAGGCCGACAAGCTTCTTGACCCCTGCATCCGTAACCTTGGTACGGGCAAGGTCCAGCGATTGCAAGTCCTTCAGTCGCGCAAGCTCTTCGACACCGGCGTCTGTTAACTGGGCTTCGCCAATAGCGAGGGACTCCAGGCTCTGGAGCTTCACGATCTCTTTGACGCCATTGTCTGAAATCTTCAAACCATAAAGTTGAAGCGTTTTCAGGTTCCTGAGCCCGGCGAGTGATTTCAGGCCGGCGTCGGTGACCTCCGTCTGGGAAAGATCGAGCGATTGCAGGTTGGACAATTGGGCCAAAAACTTCAAGCCTGCGTCCGTGATCTTGGTTTTTCGCAGACGCAATACTTCCAATTTCTTGAGGACGAGGAGTTCCTTCATGCCAGCGTCGGTGACTTGCGTATGACTCAAGTCCAGCATCTGCAAGTTTTTCAATGCCGCCAATTCCTTCAGTTCCGCATCCGTAACCCGCGTCCCCGCGGCGATCAATGCAAATGGCTTCGCTGGGGCGGGCAATTTCGTCAGCACGCCCTCTTTCCAGGCAATCACATTGAATGCCGGCAGCACCTCCCTGCGCATCTGGCCCCACTGCCGAGAATCCGGAAAAATGCGTTCCGGCATTTGCTGCCAGAAGAACCCCAGTCCCGCCTGTTCCCAGGCCGCGACAATTTGCGGAGGGAGAGCATCCTGAGGTTGGTGCGCATCGTCCGGCGGATCGGCGAGAGCGGGAACCCATCCAAAGGCCAGCAGCGCCGTCGAGGCCAGAATGTTACGTACTGGATTCATACTCCGTTCGAAAGTTCGCACGGGGATGGAAAAGTTCATGAGGGCAGCAGGTCCAGTGATACCCAAGTTATACCCTGCAAGCCAGGTTTTGTTTTCGACCGCCGCTAGCAATCCGCTGCCATCGTCCAAACTGCTCTGATTATGCAGCGCCCCAACCGCCCAAAAAAGCACCTGCCGCAGGCCGCTTCGGGCTTGCTCACGCCACCTAGCATCGCTACACTCCCACCCGCGCCAGGTCGTGTGGCACTCGCTACCGGTTCGCGCGCATGACTCTTCGCAACGATCGCCCGAAGCATCCACACCCAAAACGGCTCAATTTATAGCCGGATGATTGCTTCGTAAGCCAATACATATCAACGCTTTGAATCGAAATCTCGTCGAGCTCCGGCAGGCCGGGTTCCGGTTGTAATGCCCCTGGAACCCTTCTGCGGAGCGGCGGGATTACTGGGAATTGCTCAGGATTAGGCAGCCTCCTTTGTTGAAATAGCAAATTGAGCTTCTAGAATGGACACTAGCGGCTCAATCTCCTCAGTCCTGTCCAGACCTCAGGTGCTGTGACATGAAAACGATGGCGAT
This sequence comes from Planctomycetota bacterium, assembly GCA_021413705.1. Lineage (GTDB taxonomy): Bacteria > Planctomycetota > Planctomycetia > Pirellulales > UBA7805 > JAIOPX01. Next base: position 14,774 of record JAIOPX010000164.1, read on the forward strand.
TGGGATCCTGTCAATCGTGGGTCTGGTTTGGGCTACCGCCAATGCCAGCAGTGCTCCCCCGCTCGCCGTACAGGCAAGCAAGGGGAGCGGCGAGGCTGGGTTAGTGGTGATGTCGGCCCCGCTGGCGGAAGGGGGCCAGCAACTGACGGTGATTGATCCCGTGCAGCGGGTGATGTGCATCTATCACATCGGCGCGAAGAACGGCGAGATCAGTCTCAAGAGTGTGCGGAATATCAGTTGGGATCTGAGGATGACGCAATTCAACGGCGTCAATCCCCAGCCCGAAGAGATCCGCTCGCTCGTGGAACAACGCTAATCGTAGGCGAGGATGGAGTCGCGGAAGCGGAAGGAGTCCGAAGAGTTGTGGCCGGCATGTGCCTGGCCAAAGGGTTATTGCAACGTGGGCCGTGGTTTGGAAGAGTCTGACCGCGGCTTACCGGCAAGTACGCTGACTTTCGGACTGGAGAATCGCGAGACATGGCGAAAAAGTTTTACGATATCGACGAAGCGGCGACCGTGATTGGCGTTAGCGCTGCGCAGCTCAATGACATGCGGACTCGCAATGAGATCCGCGGCTTTCGCGACGGCGCAACTTGGAAGTTCCGGGCCGAAGAAGTGGAAAAGGTGGCGGCCGACCTGAAAGGGAAGCCTGCCTCGCACGACGACGACGACGATATCCAGTTGGCGGCCGATCCGACGAGCGAAGAAGGGGAAGGTGGCTCCGTTCTGTTGAGCGAGCGGGAACTGGGCTCGGCTCCGACCACCTCCAGCACGATCATCGGCAAGTCGTCTCGATCCTCCGAAAGTGATATTCGATTGGCCGATGGCCCGCGCGACAAAGGGGGCAGCGACGTCAAGCTGGCCGAGCATTCCGATGTGCTTCGAAGCGGCAGTACCAGTGGCATCACCGGCGGCAGCAGCGCTGGCAACCGCGAAACCGGATCTGATTTGGGTTTGCAGTTCGAGGAGTTGGACTCGCTGGAACTGGATTTCGAGGATGCCGGCCCGTCGAAATCGGGCGTCGGCTCGGGAAAATCGGGCTCAGGTTCTGGAAAGAACGTCGAGAAGAAACTGGCCCCGCCGAGCGCGAGCGACAGCACGCTCCAATTGGCCGAAGACGATGCCGTCGGCGGATCGGGCAGCCGCAAGGCAACGGGCTCCAATCTCGACGGCTCGGCGCTCGACCTTTCCGGCGACGACGATCTCGTGCTGGGGGGTTCCGGCAGCGACGTGACGACCAAGCCGGGTGACAGCGGCATTTCGCTGATGGATCCTTCCGACAGCGGATTGTCCCTCGACGAGCCGTTGGACTTAAGCGGATCGCAGATCGACGGCGGCTCGCTGGTGCTGGGCGAAGACGACATGATCACGCTCGGCGGCAGCAACGTGGACGTGTCGGGGGCCACGCAGTTGCGCAGCGACGACGACTTTCTGCTGACGCCTACGACGAAGGCCGGAGACGAATCGGAGAGCGGATCGCAAGTGATCGCGCTGGATAGCATCGAAGGTTTCGATGAAGACGCGGCCACGCAGGTCGGCGGCGCGGCTGCCATGCGAATGCTGGAAGAAGATATCAGCGGCGCCGATACGATGGTCGGCGGCGCGGGGATGGTGCCGGCGGGAGCGATGGCCGGTGCCCCGGGCATGATGATGGTGCCGGCCGTACCCGAGGCGCCGTATTCGATTTGGAATGTGTTGGCGATGTTCGTGTGCATTGCCATCTTGTGTTTGGTAGGCATGATGATGGCGGACCTGGTTCGCAATATGTGGAACTGGGAGCATGGAACGTATACCGTAAACAGCGGTCTGATGGACTCGCTGATTGAGATGTTTTTTAAGAAGTAAGTGACAAAGTACCCTTCACGCTCCGCGTGAAGAGACGCATCACGCGGAGCGTGATGGATACTATGCAATAGATTCGAAAGGAGTCGAATCCGATGTTTCGCTCTTCTTGTTTGACCCTGGCGCTGTGCGGCCTGCTTTCCGCGTGCGGTTGCGCTCCTTTTGTTTCTCATTCGCAGTTGACGGCTGCGCAAACGCAGTGCCGCCGCTTGAATGAGCAAGTCATGGCTCAGCAGGGTGAAATCGCGGGGCTCAACACGCATCGCCGCGAGGTGGAAGACAACCTCATCAAGTCGGAGCGGGAGCTAGCCGCGCTCGACAAGCAGAATCAGGCCCATCTTGCTCAACTGGCGAATTATGAACGGGAGCGAGAGCAGCTTTACTCGCGGCTGGGTGTGCGCGGCGGAGCCCTGCCCGCTGGAGTGGGCGCGCAATTGGCCGAATTGGCCAAGCGATTTCCCCAGTTGCATTTCGATCCGCAGACTGGCCTGAGCAAGCTCGACACCGACGTGCTGTTTGCCACCGGAGATGCGGAATTGCGGCCGGAAGCCCGCGATATGCTCACCCAGTTCGCTGGCATCCTCCGTTCGAAAGATGCGGCAGGGCTGCGGCTGATGGTGGTGGGGCACACGGACAACGAGCGGATCGTCGGCCCCGAAGTGCGCCAGGAGTATCCCAACAACTGGCATCTCAGCGCCGGCCGGGCGCTGAAGGTGGCCGATTTCCTCCGTGCCTGTGGCGTGCCCGAGTCGCGGATGGGTGTGGCTGGTTATGGCCAATATCAACCGCTGGTGGCCAACAACTCGTCGGGAAGCAGGCAGGAAAACCGCCGGGTGGAATTGTTTCTGATTGCCCCGGAGGTGCCGGTCGTCGGCTGGACGGAAACGGTGACGAGCGTGTATCGGTAAAGACCTACCCCACCACTATCGCCTCGACCGATTCTTCCGTGCGGCGCGGGGCGCGCTTGGGCGGTTCGGCTTTCGGCTTATAACTCATCCAGAGTTTCTCAGGCCAAGCGGCGATGAGGATGATCGCCAATTGACTCACTGCGAATACCACCAGCCATTTGAAAGCCGAGGGGATAAATCCATAGGAGTGCAGCCCCACCTCCAGCATATTGACGCCGAACCACGACCAGACCGTAACGATGTTGCCCCCCACCGCGAGCATAGCCATTCCACGTTGGCGAACCATCCCTCCCCAGCGAGCGTGCAGAATGAGGGCATTCCAGATGACAATCAACACCGCCCCGTTTTCTTTCGGATCCCAGCCCCAGAAACGGCCCCACGATTGATCCGCCCAGATACCCCCCAGCACCGTGCCCACGAAGCTGAAGAACATGGCGAAACAGACAACTCCGTAAGTCATTGTGCTGAGCAGTTTGGCCACGTCCATCTTCACCGCGGGACGCGAGGCATCGAGCGATTCGTACACATCGCCCAGGTCTTGCTTTAGCAGAGGGGTAAACACTCCCAACAGGATGTAGGCCACGCCGAGCGCGCCTGCCATGAAGGTGGCGGCATAGCCGATGGTGACGGCCGTCACATGGGTGGCCAGCCAGAAATTGGTGTCGAGCACGGCCCGGAGCATTTCCATGGTGTCGCCATCGTTGCCGAGGTTGTGGGCGACGATGAGCGTGATGATTCCCACCATGGCGGCCACCGCGGTGGCCACGCCGAGGCGAGAAAGCAATTCAATCACGATTCCAATCAACACCACGGCCCAGCCGATGAAGATGGCCGATGAATAGAGATTCGTTACGGGGGGGCGGCCCTGAATGTAGATTCTCGCGATAATGGCGAACGTATGTACCGCAAAGACCAATACCATCAGCGCGAAAGCCGACCACCACAAAGGGCGTGACCAACCGAGTGGGAAAACCATCCAGCCGAGCAGAGCCAAGAAGAATATGCACGCGTATAAAATCACGCTGCGGTAGAACGGCGCAAAATTGTTGAAAAAGACTTCAAAGCTGGCGACCGAGGCCGGTTTCGCCTGAGTTCGCTGCATGATGGCGAGGTACTTTTCGACGCCCGAGTTGAAGGCGCTCGTTTTGTCCGCGGCATAGCTCTTCAGAATTTCGTCAAAGAGCCGGGCGTCTCCGCTCAGCTCAGTCGCCCCGCCGGCTCGGGCTTCCTCTTGAGCCTCGGCGAAAGTTTGCCACTCGGCCCCTGGTTTGTCGGGAGGAATAACGTGGGGCACCTGTTTCTCGGCCAATTGATAGTAGAGACCGAGTTTGGCCTCGAGTTCCAGCACTTTGGTGTCTACGAGATCGCGATCGGAAGTTTTTTTCTCCTTGGCGGCTTTGATGCGCGCTGTGAGGCGAGTGAAATTGCTCTCTTCCGCTTCTTCCTTCGGGCGTTGTTCTTCGTTGCCAGACATGATCTCATCGATCGAGTAGCGAAATCCCGAGCGGGGAGTCAAGTGCAGCAGTCCCAGAACTTGGTCGTTTTCAATGCGAAACACTTTGAGCTGGCGAGTCGGATCGCTGTCTTTTTGCTTTTCTCCGCTGGACATGACATCCAGGAGCCAACGAATGGCCGGTTGCTTTTGGCCATCGAGATCGGTGTATTCCTCGCCACGGCCGGAGATGATCATCAGCGACGTTCGCGCCACGGTGTCCATCGGCTTGATTCGGCCGGCTTGGACCACCGGTATGCGGCCAAAAAGTCGCACCTGCATCTCACCCGCGCGATCGTGTTTGGAGCGCATCGCGGCCAGGAGCATGAGCGCGCCCAGCAACACGACAGCCGATGGCAAGAGCCAGTGGATTGCTTTCATGGGTTCACAAGATCCTGCGGAGGAAGCGTTCGAGAATGATTCCAAAATGGATTAGCATCCCGACCGACACCAGCGTGCAGGCCACATAGGGCATCAACCAGCCAGGATTGCGGACCACTTGCAGCACGGTGCCCTGGTTGTCGGGTCGGAAATCGGCCTGGTAAAAGGTCTCGCCTGCGTGGCGGAGCGGGTGGTTCATCCATATCGCCAGTTCGCGATCCTCGTGCCGCGACGGATCGACCAGCCGCACTTCGCTCTTGAAATCCTTGGGAAGCGCGGTACCCAGATATTTTTCGTGGTGAAAGTCCGACAGATGGATGGTGTAGGGCTTGTAGACTCGCTTGAAGCGAAGCGAGATATCGTAAGGTTTTCCGGCATAGGAGAATGGACGCGAAATTGGCGGCGAGACTCGCTCCAGCCAGACCGAAAGCGTTTGCTTCGCCAGCACCTCATCGGAGCCTTTTTTCAAGAGCGATACCATGGCGCTGGGAGCGTCAATCTGTTGCTCGGGATCCGCCCCCGTCACTTCGGGCAGCGCCAAGGGCGTTGCCGCGGCCCATTGCGTATGGGTTTGCGGCTGGGTGTTGCCGATGCCCGGATTCACGAGCCGGGAATTGAAGTAGTATTTGTCCACCATCACATCGAACGGGAGGTCCGCGTGTGAAATCCGCTTGCCCGGTTTGAGCAGGCTCTTGGGAATGACGACGGTGCGGTCATTTTCGCCAGTTCCGGGCCCAATGATGGCCAGTTCCGCGTCGCTGGGCAGGTAGACGAAATTGGACGACGAGCCCTCTAGAATGTCCATGCGTGCTTCGACGGCAAAGAGGCCCGTCACAAGCTCACCCAAGAGCAACAGCAACACGCCGGAGTGCATCAGCAGGATGCCGCTCCGCTTCCAGGTAAAACGGAACCGGGTAATATGCGCAGCAATCAAATTGAAGAGTAAAAGGGTTCCCAACAGCCAGCCGCCTGGGAAAGGAAAGCTACCCGGGACGGACACAAAAATGAGATGCCGAAGGGGAATCCAGATCAAGGCGGAGCGAAAGTATTGTTGCACAACAATTTGAATGCCGTGTTCGCGTTGCGCCAGAGTGCCGCAAAACACCACTACCAGACAGGCTACGAACAACACCACCGTCAGCCGCAAAGACGCGATCGGCTTGAGCACCCAGCGTATAGTTTCCCAGGCACCCATGGAGTCAGGCTGAGCAGGGGCGCTGCGATCGGAAGCGTCGAGTGTGCTGCTCATGGATGGGCGCCTCCTGCGGAATCTTCCTTCTTGAAACGAATTGACTCCGCGAAGTTGACAAAAGAAGGTTCTTGAGCCGTCGCCACCTCAGCACTTCCAGTGAGCTTGATGAACCAACTCACTCCCTGACGCGGCAGGATGATTGCCAAGATGGATTTCGGTTTCTCCTTCTCTTCTCCCGCGGCACCCGTGCCGGTGAATCGGAAGAAGAGGGCCGCATTTCCGTCGATTTGCAACTTGCGGGCTATCTTGCCCACGTCCTTCAACTCCATCGGTTCCAAGCCTACCTGGCCGCGCCAGCGATTGACGTTGGCCATTACGCCACCAGCTGCGCCAGGCATGGGTGAAACAGTGACTTCCGCACTGTTTATTTCTGGGCCCGTCGAAAGTGTGACGAGGGCCATTCGTGCCGGTCTCTCGCTTCGTTGCCACCCTTCGGGAAGTTTGTAGCTGATTTGTGGCAGATCTCCGCCCGCCTGCTGGGAAGGTTTGGCCGGAGCGTCTTCGTTCGGGCGTGCGGGCGGCATCTCTCCAGCCGCAAGATTCAATGGGACGCTCACCAGGTCCACCACGGTCACCTTGCCGCCCGGCATATTGTGCTCAAAGGCAAAACGATCCAACTGGTCGGGTGTCAGTGCCGGGCCACGATAGCCCATCTGTTGCCGCCAGCGGTGAACATTGGCCAGCACATTGCCGGCTTCCGGCCCGAGCGGAGTGACGGTCAACTCCGCGGGCTGCCCGTTGGCTTGCATTCGGATCGTTGCCATGCGGCTGCCGGATGCAGGTTGTTCTTGCCAATCTTTGGGCAGTTTCCACTCAACGGGCTTCTTGGCATCGTCCGTAAACCGGATCGACCGCACAAACTGCTCAAAGGGCTCGGCCAGCCCGGTGACTGCCGCATCGGTGCCGAGCAGTTTGAAAAACCAGACTTGCCCATCGTGAGGGATGATCGCCGTGAGCATCCGCAGGCGGGGAACGTCTTCGTTGGCCCAAGCGGGTAGTGGGGGAGCTTTGGGTGCGTCGTAGCGGGTGATCTGGTCCTCTTCGCAGCCGACCAGCAATACGAGAATCAATGCCGCCACCGTGCTGCTCCAACGGCCCATTCGCGCGGTGGTTTGAGCTTGGTGCTGCGACATGGTCCGGCGTTCGTGAAAGGGTGGTAGGCCGTGTCCGGAGGTCCAGGGCAGGACCAGCACTTGGGGCTGGCGGGACCATACACCCATTATAGGATAGGCCACCGCCGAGGTACAGACGAGGCCGACGCCATAGTATGGGCTTCTCAACCCGTGCGGAGAACCGAAGTCGCAGATCCGCAGCATGGGCTTCCCAGCCCGTGCAATGAGATTACTTGTAAACCGGCAGGTGCTTCTGAATCCACTGTGCCTGCGCGGTGGCGGGGATCCAATCGCGAGTCAGCGGGGAGAACAAGCGGGCCAGCGATGTTGGGGACTGCGGTTGAGCCGTGGAGGTGCTGAGCAGCACGAGGCCATTTTCACGGCTGATTAGCATGGCGCCAACAAGTTGGGCGTGGCATTGGCCGTTGATCTTCAAGGTACGCGGATCGAGTGAGAAATCGAAGGCCAATTGCTCGTAATCCACCGACTTGTTCTGCCCGTCGCCGGTTGGCGCATTTCCCGTGAGTTTGAGTTCATAGGCAACCGTTTCGATCAACTGTCGTCCGATCTTGCCGGAGTTGCTCTGGAAGCTGCCGCGAGCTTGCGTGAGGCGTCCATCCTGAAAGCGAACATCGGCGAGCGAGATGTGGGCGATGCCGCTTACGGCCAGTTCCAGCGGGAGATGCGTCGCCGTGAGCGAGTTCAGATCGACTTTGTCGAAGTGGCCGGTAAATTGTCCGGTCATCCCGGCTTCGGAGTGGGTGCAATCGAGCGTGCCGGAGATGGTGGCTTCGGGCCCGAGCTTAGCGGCCTCGGGCAAGATCACGGCCACCACTGCGGCGGGAAGTGCGGACGCTCCTGTTTCGACATGCGAATGAAGGCGGCCGTCGGCTTGGGGTTTTATTTCAAGCCGAAGCGGCGTGGCGGCGTCCTCACCGACCATAACGCTCAACGAAAGATGGGCGTCCGTTTCACGTCCGCATCGCAGCACAAGCTGGCGAAGCGAGTTATCTTCCTGCTGCCCGTGGAGCGAAACGCGTTCCACGAGAAGCTGAATGCCGGCCGTGCTATGGCCATTCCGTGACGTGGCGCACCGTTCCAGCAACGGCCCAAGGCCACGGCGGTCGTCCCGCAGAGTAACTTCTGGCGTATCGGCGTACCATGTACCCAAGTCGTGGCGGAGTTCTAGGCGTTTCACTTGAATCAGCGGATGCTCAGCGCGGGTGCGCGAAATAGAGAGTCCTTCGAGACGCGTCACGCCTGGTTGAGGATAGGTGACGGATTCGATAGTCACTTCCGCATCGAGCCGCGCGGCTAAATCGGCTTCCCAGGCCGCACGTTGCGATGGCAATCTGGCCGCCACAATCCACACGCAGACCGCCAGCGTCGGCAGCGCGCAACACACCACAAAACCGGCGCGGCACAGCAGGCGGTGCGTCCGTTCGTTGAGTCGTGGCATGGGGCGCAGTTGGGCAAGAATATCGACAGGGTGAAGGAACAGAGGGTGGGATTTTAGCGTTCCCCAGGGCAGGGAACCTAGGCCGTTTCTTGCGGCTTTATGGGGCAAACCAGGGGTAGGTCAGGCTATTGCCTGACGGAGCGTGCGGTCGAAGCAAGGGCGAACTCTTGGATCGCGATTGAAATCGTCAGGCAATAGCCTGACCTACGATTTATCGCGTTGGCCAACGAGCCGCAGCCAGTGATCGGCCAGGACGATGGCCACCATGGCTTCGGCCATGGGAACGAAGCGGGGCAACAGACAGGGGTCGTGACGCCCCTTGGTGCGAATGGTGGCCGGTTTGCCGGTGCGATCGACGGTCGTTTGCGGCTGCGGCAGACTGCTGGTCGGTTTGACCACGGCTCGCACCACAATCGGCAGGCCGGAACTGATGCCCCCCAGCATTCCGCCATGGCGGTTGGTTTGCGTGGTGATGTTTTCCGGCGGAGCGGCGTTGTTGCCGGCCGGGATGAAAGCATCGTTGTTGCTGCTGCCGCGCATGGTTGCCGCCGCAAAGCCACTCCCATATTCCACACCCAGTACTGCCGGCAGGCTGAACAAACCTTTGGCCAGATCGGCCTTGAGCTTGTCGAACACCGGCTCGCCGAGGCCGGGCGGAACGCCAATCGCCACAATCTCCGCGATGCCGCCAATGGAATCCTGTTGTGCCCGGACCTCTTCGATCAGGCTCACCATTTTCGCGGCAGCGTCGTGATCGGGGCAGCGGACGATGTTCGCCGCGCCGTCGGGCAGCCGCTCGACTGATTCGAGGGTCACGCTGGCCGGATCAGGAATGTTGGCCCGAATATCTCCCACCTGGACGACATAGCCGACGACCCGACCGCCGAAGCCATGCTGAAGAATCTTCTTGGCGACCACCCCGGCCGCGACGCGGACTGTAGTTTCGCGGGCACTGGATCGTCCACCGCCCCGATAATCGCGGAAGCCATACTTAGCGTCAAACGTGTAATCGGCGTGGCCGGGTCGGTAGAGATCCTTGATCTCGTCGTAGTCACGGCTGCGTTGATCGCTATTGCGGACCAGAATCGCCAAGCTGGTCCCTGTGGTCCGGCCTTCAAAGACGCCGGAAAAAAACTCCGGCACGTCCGACTCGTCACGCTGCGTGACGATCTTGCTCTGACCGGGACGGCGGCGGTCCAGGTCCACTTGCAGGTCTTCAACCGTAAGCGGGATGCCGGGCGGAACGCCGTCGATAATCACGACATTACCCGGGCCATGGCTTTCGCCAGCGGTGGTGATTCGAAATGCCTGACCGAAGGAGTTACCAGCCATACGTGTAGTTTAGCACGCTATTTCCAGGCAAAGGCCTGCCCAGTGATTTGCTCGTACGCCTCGATGTATTTTTCGCGCGTGCGGGTGACGACATCGGCAGGCAAGGCAGGTGGCTGGCTCTCTTTGTCCCAGCCGCTGGTGATCAACCAGTCGCGGACGAATTGCTTGTCATACGAGGGTTGGCCACCACCGGGCTTGTATTGGTCGGCAGGCCAGAACCGCGAGCTATCCGGCGTGAGTACTTCGTCGATCAGGATCAGCTCATCTTCAATCTGGCCAAACTCAAACTTGGTGTCGGCAATGATGATTCCGCGCTTCAGAGCATATTCCGCACCACGTCGGTAGATGTCGAGACTTCTGCGCTTCAGTTCCGTTGCCACTTCGATGCCGACAATCTCCGCCATCCGCTCGAACGAGATGTTTTGGTCGTGGCCGCTTTCCTCTTTGGTGGCTGGAGTGAAGATCGGCTCGGGCAGACGGTCGCTCTCCTTCAGCCCTGGCGGGAGTTGCACGCCGCACACTTGGCCGTTTTGCTGATATTCCTTCCAGCCCGACCCGCTGAGATAGCCGCGCACGACACACTCGATCGGTGTCACGGTCGTCTTGCGGACCAGCATGGTTCGGCCCGACAAGGGCTCCCGATCCACCCCCTCGGGAAGGTCCATTTTTTCCACGTCGCACGTCACCAGGTGGTTCGGCTCGCGGAGCAGATCGAACCAGAAGGCGCTGAGTTGCGTCAGCACGCGACCTTTATCCGGGATGCCGGTGGGCAAAACCCAGTCGAAGGCGCTAATGCGGTCGGTGCTGACCAGCAGCAATTGATCGCCCAAGTCGAAAATATCGCGCACTTTGCCCCGGCGAACTGGCAGGCTGGATAGTGACGTTTGCAACACAACGGCCTGGCTCATGTGAAGGCTCTCCTTTGCGAATTGTTCCTGGTGGACGCCGGCGGTGGCGGGCAGAAATATGGGGGCGAATGGTCGGGCAATCCGTGCGAACCCCGAGTATACCAATCCACATCGCGAGATGACTACGCCCCGCGCGTGGCGAGCCGGGGGCGTCAGCCCCTGGAGGCGGTTGGAGCAACGTGGCGCGTCGTGTTTTCGGTCGGCACAGACTCGCCATTTACCGGCGCTTTCCTCTGCGGGCTTGCGCCACGCGGCTCGCCATGGTTTTTATTGGGCTGATATGTCCTCGTAAATCGTCAATCCGTTGAAAGATCGTGCCCAGCGGGCTAAACTGGTTCTTTTGAATCCTCAAGTTCGCCGGGGTGCGATCGCCTCCCATGCCATAAGGCCGTCAACGGCCTGTGGTGTTTTGTCGCGCTCCGGTTCGTCAACAGCTTGGAATCTCGATGGGTCTGATCCGTTTTCTGGTCCCACGGCCCGACCAACTGCCTCTCGGAGGCGCCACGCGGGCGTATATCACCGGCCTGGACGAGATTCCCTGGCCCAGCCGCATCGTTTCCACGGAGGACGGCTTGATCGTCGATCGGCCTCCCGGAGAGTCGGGATCGCTCTATGTACCCTGGCTGGTCGAAGGGTATGGCGAGACCACGCTTTCGACAGCCAGTTTGATGGAGCGCACGCAGCCGTATCTGCTGGAGGTGGAGTTGGCTCGCGGCACGCTCAATCGACTTCGCAATCAATTGGCGGCCTGGGATGCCGCGGGCATTCAGGTGGGACCGGAAATGCGACAGAAGCTTCGTGAGGCTGTCCGAGAGTTTGCTTTGGCCGCTGTCAGCCAGGGACGGCCTTTGGAGGCCTGTAAACTGGCCGGTTCAGCCCTCTCCGCAACCATGAAACTCATGGTTGCGATGGCGGAGGTTTATTCGCAGCAGGCGCTGGCCGCCCGGCGCCCCAATGGGTCGCGGCTCACGACGCTCTTTGGCGCCGACCTGGGTGGCACGCTGCTGGATGAAATCTCGGCCCGCAATTTTCTGGCCACCTTCAACGCCGGTGTGATTCAGTTTTCCTGGCACGATACAGAGAAGACCGAGGGGCGCAATGATTGGGCGCGAAGCGATCGCCAGTTGGAATGGTGTGCTGCCCACAACCTGAAAACGTGCAGTGGGCCGCTCCTGCGGTTCGATACGGCCGGGGTGCCGGATTGGCTTTACTTGTGGGAGGGAGATGTTGAGGCCATCACCGGCTTCATGACGGAGTTTGTCCGAGCGACGGTTACGCGATATCGGGGCAAGGTGCAGGTTTGGCAATGTGCTGGACGCCTCAACGCGGGGGATCTCCTGGGGCTCTCCGTCGAGCAAAAGCTGAAAATGGCGGTTCGGGCGGTAGAAATTGTTCGCCAGAACGACAGCCGCACTCCGGCGATCGTCACGTTCGACCAGCCGTGGGGGGAGTATGTGTCGCAAATGGAAATGGACCTGCCGTTGCACTTGGCGGACACGTTGATCCGAGCAAACCTGGGGCTGGCGGGCGTGGGGCTGGAGATCAACTTTGGCTACCACCCACGCGGCACTCAGCCGCGGGATGTGCTGGAGTTGAGCCGGCAGTTGGACCGTTGGTCGATGCTGGGGCTGCCGCTGTTGGTTTCCTTGGTTGTTCCCAGCGGCAGCGGCAAAGATCCGCTAGCACGACTGAAGCCCCAGCCTGTCCCCAGTGGCTGGAATCCTGAACTACAGGAGCAATGGGCGAAGCAATATGTCCCGCTGATTTTGTCGAAACCGGCGGTGCAAGCTATCGTCTGGAACCAACTTCGCGATGACGAGACGCACGATTTGGCCTTCGGCGGGCTGATTGACCGCCAAGGAAGGCCCAAGCCGGCTATGGCCCAATTGGCGGGTATTCGCAAGCAACACCTGCTGTAGACCGCAAAAGCGGCAATTGCGGTTTATTCTTACCGGGCGTCGTTGGTGGTTTCTCGCCGACACTCCCTCAACTCTTGACGGCCGAACAGCTCCGTGGGACGCTAGATAGTGCATGGCATGCATTGGATGGAGTTGGTTCTTTGGCGGACACCCCGCCGGAGATATCTCAATGCACAGGGTTCTCTTCTTTCGAAATCTACGAATCAAACGCCGTTGTGCCTCAGGCGAACCTGACTTCGGTGGATGATGCGATCAAGCACTTTGGGAAATCTATATCATGAGACACAATGGGTTCGGTCGTAGCGCGATCTTGCTGGTACTGTGTGCGGCCTTGGTCGCAGCGGGAGTTCATTCTGTAAGCGAGTCGGCTACCGCACAAAATCCGCCACCTGCCCAGGGCGCGCCGGGCAATTCTGCTCCACCCGCGGCTACTACGCCCCCAGCCGCCGGTTCCGCAAAGGAAGCTGCCGCATCTCAAGCCGAACCAGAAGCCGAAGTGGAGTCGGGCCTGGCTTCAGATCAATCCACTCAAAACTTAATCAAGAAGAATCCGGAACTTACAGCGGCGTTCGACAAATTGAAGCAAAACGACCGTGCCGGGACTTTAAAGGCGCTGAAAGAAGTGGTTGCCAACAAACCCACGCTCCCCCCGGCCGAGTTGCTTCTGGCCCGGTTCTTGCTGGATAACGGCAACGTGGCCCGGGGAATGTACGAGTTGGACGGCGCCGCTGCCGCGCATCCCCAGGATCCCGGAGTGTACTTGAGTCTGGCTGGGTTGGCGTTGGCTCAAGGGCGATTTACCGAAGCCACTCTCTTATTGGAAAAAACCGAAAAATTGCTGGCGTCACTTCCCGACAGCAACCCTCGCAAGAAGTCGATTCAATTCATTGCGCACAACCACTGGGCCACGGTGCATGGGCGATTCGAACGCTGGGCCGACGCCCGCGACCGGCTGAAGGAAGTCTTGAAGATGGAGCCAGACAACGCGATGGGACACTATCGCCTCGCGCATTCCCTGTTCGGATTGAAGGAAGGACAAAAAGGGTATGCCGAGTTTCAGGCGGCCTACAAACAGAACAAAAAGTTGCCCACCCCGCCGATTGCCGTCGTGATGTATTATCAAGGGGCCAACCAGCCCGAGCTGGCGGATAAGTGGATGGATTTTGCCGAGAAGGAATTTGGGCAGGATGGACCGACGCGGCTTTTTCTCGGCACTGGCCAATGGCAACGAGGAAACATTAGTGAAGCCAAACGTCATGCCCAAGCGGCAGCGGCGGCCACTCCCGACTCCCCGGCGGTCCTCTTCCTACAAGGCGTGATCGCGCATTATGACGGCGATTTGAAGACGGCCGAGGACAAGTTGGAAGCCGCCTTCAAGGCTGCTCCCAGCGATTTTCAAGTCCGCGATCATCTGGCCAAGGTATTGATCCAAAACGCCAACCCGGATAAGCGCAACCGAGCGTTGGCCTTGGCTCAACAGACAGCTCAATCGGCACAAAACAATCGAGATGCGATCGCCACGCTGGCCTGGGTACTCTACAACTCAGGTCAGACCGAGTCCGCGCTGCAGGCCATGGGAATAGTAACCCAAGGTCCCATTAGTGGCGATGCGGCCTACTTTGTAGGACGCGTGCTGATCGATCGCAAGCAGAACGATGACGCTCGCAAGCTGTTGGAAAGCGCCCTGGAGAACAAACCGCTGTTCGTCCACCGCCGTGATGCGGAGAAGTTGTTGCAGCAACTCAAGTCGTAACGCAGGCGAGCGGCCGGTGTGAGCGATCGGCGGAAGCCGGCCGTTGAGTTGGTACTTGGTTGTTTTGTACGGCGGCCACAAGAGACGCGAAGAAACGGGGGGCTTACGCCCCCCGCTCGCCTTCCAAAAAATCGAAATCTGCTGCTGCCAATTCATCCCCGTAGGCTAACACCGCGGCTCGTTCCAGCGCGGTGCGCAGTTCGGCGATATTGCCCGGCCAGGGATGGCGTTTCAGCTTCTTCAGTGCCCCATCACTGAGCTTTCGAGGAACCTCCCCATAGTCCTCGGCCGTGACGGACAGGAAATATTCGGCTAACGGCGCGATATCTTCGATGCGTTCGCGCAGTGCCACCGTGGGCAAGGATACTGCGTCGAGTTGCGCATACAAGTCTGGAATCAGTCTCTGACTCTGGATTTCCTTCTGCAGATCGCAAAGCGAAGAGCAGATCAACCGCACGTCGACTCGCACCGGTCGCTTGGCTCCCAACGGATGGACCTCGCCTGATTTAATCGCGTCGAGCAGCAGCGGCTGAAACGTAAGCGGCAGGCGCTCCACTTGGCCAAGAAAGAGCGAGCCGCCGTCTGCCGCGCGGAAACTTCCCAGCGCGGCTCCCGCGAGTCCCGCGAACGCCCCCTCTTCATGGCCGAATAACTGGCTGGCGAAAGATTGCTCTCCCAATCGGGAACAGTCTACCGGCACCAGTGGCTTGGCTCCCCGGGGGCTGAGCGCATGAAGAATGCCGGCCAGGAATCGCTTGCCGCTCCCGGGCGGGCCGGTGATCAGCACGCTATAGCGATGCTTGGCGATCTGCTCCACGCGGCGACGCGTTTCCACGGCCCACGGGGAAGTGCCTAGGATGTCGTTGGCGGAGAGCTTCACTGCAATCGAATCCGTCGTCTGGTAGTAATCAAGGCACAATTCCTGGGAAGTCATTCATGTCTACCCAGCGGATTCTCGAGCGCCACATATTGCTCCGCCGCTTGCTATTGTTCTCCCGATCCGCTTGCTCCGCAACGGGCAGGGACTGGCTTTTTCCCCTGTCAACAACGAAGCTATCAAGTATGAACGAAGAATTAGCGGTATCAGATACACCGATCAACCTGACAGTCTCCGAGGCCGAAGTGGGTTGGCGGCTGGATGCTTACTTAGCGCACCACTTCACCGACTACAGCCGCGTCTACCTGCGGCGGCTGATTGTCGGCGATGCCGTAACGGTCGATGGGCTGCGAAAAAAGGTGGCCTACCGGCTCCGTTTGGGGGAGGGGGTGAGCATCATTCCCGGCGATCCCCCTCGGGAAAGTCCTCGTCCAGAAAATATTCCGCTCGATGTTCTCTACGAAGACGACTATCTGGCCGCGATCAACAAACCGCCGGGTATGGTGGTCCATCCTGCCCGGGGGCATTGGAGCGGCACCTTGGCCAGCGCTCTGGCCTTTCGCTTTGGAACCTTAAGCGGGGCCGGCGGCCCCACCCGGCCAGGTATTGTCCACCGTCTCGACCGAGACACCAGCGGCGTGATCATTGTGGCCAAGAACGACCAGATCCACGCCCGGCTGGCCGATCAGTTTCAGAACCGAACGCTCGAAAAGGAGTATTTTGCCATCGTGGTCGGTGCGCCAAGTTGCGACCGGGACGAAATCACCAAGCCGATCGGAGTTCACCCGCAACATCGCGAGAAGATGGCTATTCGGGCGGACCACTCCACGTCACGCGAGGCGGCGACATTTTATGAAGTGGTGGATCGATTCAGAGGCTTCACAGCATTGAAACTCACGCCCCGCACGGGCCGGACACACCAGATCCGCGTGCATTTGGCTTCGATTGGCTGCCCGGTGTTATGCGATCGGTTGTATGGGGGACGCGCTGAGATTACGCGGGGAGAGCTGAGCGGCAAACCCGCAGATACGGAAATTGTGCTGGCGCGTCAGGCGCTGCATGCCAGGCGGCTAGAGATCGAGCATCCGACTACGGGCCAGAGGCTGGTAATTGAAGCACCGTTGCCAGGCGATATTGATGACGCTTTACTCGAGTTGCGAAAATCATGAGAAAATAAGGAACGGGATAAATTGCCGTCCTGGTTGAATGTGAGCGAGAGCGTCCCACTTCAACCGCCGATTGGCAAAGAACGGACGCGAATGCGACTGCGAGTGACGGAAACTGCCGCTCCACTAGTCAAGTCATCCCCGGCGGCACTTATCACTCGAATGAGAATGGTTGCCAGTTGCATGCCTTTCAAGCCTTCAATGCGAATACGCACTACCGATGGTGCAATCGCTTGTGAAGCCGCCAATAATTGGTGGAAGTCCGCGTCGAGCGTTACGACCACGGCCTGTCGTGCGAGTGCGTACGCGAGAATCGCCGCATCGGTAGCCCTGGCCATTCCAATATCACCAGTATGTTCGGCGATAATACCTAACGCAGCTAAGTGATTGACCGTCGAGCGGGGCAACCCCTGATCCAATACAAATTTCATGAGATCGGAAGTTCGACAACCTTGTCATCCAAGCTGGCCGCGGCAAACTCCAATGCTTGACGAATATCTTCATCCTCGATTTCGGGATATTCCACCCGGAACTCATTGCGGTCTGGATAGGTGGCAAGAGCTTCGAGAAGGCGTCGCACGGTTAACCGCATTCCCCGAATACAGGGCTGGCCGCTCAGTGTTGCAGGGTCAAAGGTGATGCGATCATATACGGTCATGATAATTCTCCTCAGTTTTCGCTCCCATTCTATTCTATCACGGGTTTGATACTGCCTGCACCAATGTTCATTGCATCAATACCCAAACAACATCTTCACCGGATCCTTGGTCCCGATCGTTCGTGGGCTCATGAAAAGCTCCCCGGCTGCATAGCCCGCCGCGGCGCCACAGTGCATGGCGATGGCCCGGACGCGCTCCAAGGTGGCGCCTTTCGCCGGGGGGAATTGCGAGGCATAGCAACGTACTGCTTCGAGCTTTTTCTCCAGGCAATCGCTGATATCGACCACAAAATGCCCGGCTGAGGGGGGCAGTTCCAGGGACTGAAGCGCCAATGTGTAGTAGAGCTGCGCGGGCACCGTGTGGACCGGCAGCAGATCGAAATGGGCATCCCACTTCGTCAGTCGCGAATAGAACACGGCGGCGTCGGTGATTTGCATCGCCTGCCAATGGTCCGGCGAGGCATGGGGAGTTTTTTCGCCGAATCCAAGGATCAGCCGAGGGCGGTATTTGCGAAACTCCTTGGCCAATGCCACGCGAGCTTCAAAAGTGTCGAATAGCCGGCGGTTCGGAAG
Source organism: Planctomycetota bacterium (assembly GCA_021413705.1). Taxonomy (GTDB): domain Bacteria; phylum Planctomycetota; class Planctomycetia; order Pirellulales; family UBA7805; genus JAIOPX01. Next base: position 32,406 of record JAIOPX010000164.1, read on the forward strand.
ATCGAGTGTCACACGCACCTCGACTCCTAGGATGGCCGCAGCTTGCCGGGCTTCCTCCAGTCGATGCTCAGGACCCGGAGAACCGGGTGTCGGCTCGCCGTCGGTTAGATCGATAATGCCTACTCGATAGCCTTGCTTGACCAAAGATGCCAAGGTACCGCCGCAGGCGATTTCCACATCGTCTGGGTGTGCCCCGACAGCAATCACATCGAGTTGAGGATGTTCTGGCATAATGAGACTGGAGGGTTGAGGCTGTAGGCTGGAGGTCGGCAATTCCGCTCTCACGCAGACTACGGTTTAACGACTGCCAACAAAAAAGTTGGGCTGAGCGCATCCAGCCGGATTCGTTCGAGTTGATGCGTGCCGCGGGCGATATTGACCATTGTCACACGCACATCGACGCCGTGGCGTTCCAACGCCGCACGCGTCTCCGCTACGCTTTCGATGCTGGCCACGTTGGCCACCAGTCGCCCCCCGCGGCGCAATCGCTCGAAGGCCAGTTCCACGATTCTCGCGGCCTCGCGGCCCGTGCCGCCGACAAACACGGCGTCTGGATCGGGCAAATCTACCCAGGCTTCCGGCGCTCGGCCCAAAACAGCCACGAGATTGGTCGCACCAAACCGCTCGGCATTCGCTTTGATCAGTTGATAGTCCTCGGGATCCATCTCGACGGCGTAGGTGGTACCCGAGCGCGCGATACCTGCCGCTTCGATAGCCACGCTGCCGCTGCCGGCTCCGATATCCCACACCGTGCTTGATGCCCCCAGGTCGAGGGCCGCCAACGCAATGGCCCGCACCTCTTCGCCCGTCAGCAGCCCCTTCTTGGGCTTTGACTGGAGGAATGATTCGTCGGGATTACCAAACAGTCGTCGACCGGTGGCTTCGGCGGGACGATCCGGTGCGCCAGCTTTGCGAACCAGGATCATTACGTTCAGCGGCGAGAACTGCTGCCCTGTGAGGTCGGCAAGCGATCCTTGCGTGACCCGTTCGTCCGGCGAGCCGAGATTCTCACACACATAGGCCGAAAAGTAGTCGATTCCTCGATCTAACAGCGCCTTGGCAACGGCCGACGGGGGGCATTCCTCTGTCGTAAACAATCCTGCCCGCTCCGCGACTCGCAGCTTTTCCACGATGTTCGCCAGCGGATAATTTGCGAGGTTCGTCAGATAGGCGTCTTCCCAGCTCTCTTTCACACGGGCAAAGGCCAATTGCATGCTGCTAACGTGAGGCAGCACTTCGAAGCGGTCCTTGCCAAGCTTGTCGCACAGAAATCGAGCGACGCCATAGAACAGCGGATCGCCGGAGGCCAGTACGACAATCCGCTGCCCGCGAGCCTCCGTGATTCGGTTCAGCGCCTCATCGAGATTCGTGCCGATGGCGAGCTTTTGAGCCCGCGCTTTTGGCACCCGTTCCAAAGTCGCCTCATCCCCAATGAGCAACTCGGCGGCGTCGATCAATCGCCGCGCCACGGCAGTCAGGCCGTCGGAGCCATCGTCTCCGATGCCAATAATGTGAATCCGGTCTGAGTTGGCCAACGGCGTAGTCCTCGTGGATGGGGACTGTCCCAATTTTGCCCCAGCAAAATGGGACTGTCCCCTTCGCGTGGAGTAAGGAGGAGATTTTACGCCCCGCGCCGACAGGCCACAATGGCGCAGATTCCAATCCAGAGATGGATTTTGCCCAGCCTACTGAAATAGCTCGGTGACCGCCAACGAGAACCCCGGAAACAAGGCGCTGGACAATGTGTCAACCGATTCCACCTGTACGCCTTGATCATTGAGCGTGCAGATCGAGGCCATTTTGCGCTGCGGATCAAGCAGCCAAACTTCGCTACAACCGTTGTGTAACCAGTCTTCTGTTTTCTCCTGGATCTCGGAGGCTGAATTGCTGGGCGAGAGGACTTCGACCGCCAGGTCGGGCGGGCCGGGAAAATACTTCTTAGGGATTTCGCCCGCGATCCGGTCGCGGCGGACGAATGCGAAATCAGGTGCGCGAACTGAATCGGGATCGCGCTCGATAATGAAACCAGTCTCGGCGCCGAAAACGCAACCCAGGTTGTTGCGTTTGACATATCCGCCCAGCGGAATCGACAGGTTCATGATCACCCAGCCGTGTTCCGCATTTCCCGGCGACATCATGCGCAATTCTCCACGTACCAATTCGCATGGTTGGGGGATTTTCGCCTCCCAGAGTCGCTCAGCGGTCGTGATGTGCGTCACCGTGTTCATGACTATGGTCCGTATCCCGCGATTCACGCTCCTTTTGTTTCTGGGACCGCCTCGCTCCCGCTACTCCGCAGCGCGCATCCCATTGCCGTGCCTTCGCAGGCGAATGCCTGGCGCGCGCTTCGGAATCAGTGAAGAGGCGAATCCATTAAGCCTGGAACGAACTGCCACAGCCGCAGGTCTTGACGGCGTTGGGGTTTTCAAACGTGAATCCGCGTTTCTCGACCCCTTCGTGGAAGTCGAGCGAAGTGCCGTCCAGATAGAGCGCACTCTTCTTATCCAATACGACGGTAATGCCGTGCTGCTCGCTCTTGGAATCCATCTTCTCGTCAAACGTCTTGTCCAAGCCCAGCGAATAGCTGAATCCGCTGCAACCGCCGCCGGTCACACCGATTCGCAGCACGGTGCCCGGCTCGTACTTTTGCTCGACAAGGATCTTTTTGACTTCGCTGGCGGCCCGTTCTGTCAACATGATGCCCATGGCGTAAGTTTCACTCCCAAAACTGAAAGGAACGGAAAGTCTCGTCCAGGGATCGACCCCGGCGGGGTAACTGAATTGTCCAAGGCAATTCCTGTGGTTGAATTATACCATCATCAGCCGCCAAGGAAAAACCCCGCTAGGAGCGAGTTCAGGCGAGCGGGGGGCGTAAGCCCCCTGTTTTGGAAAGGATGTCGCCCAGTGATTGAGCGGCAATCGTAAGACAGAGCCAACGGCCGGCTGCCGCCGGCCACTCACACCGACCGCTCGCCTTTAGTCGCTATTTCATGCAAAATCGCCCCCCAGATACCGATATACACCCCATGAGGGTCGCGACCCTCCCTCCGCGGCCCCGATGGTTGCGGACTCTTGATTCACTCTTCGTCTGGCCTGTCTTGGGCCGTCGCGGTAGAATCCCAGCGCAGGATGGTTGGTGCGCGCATCGCTGGCACCCGCCATTCTTCGCCCAGGCAATTGAGATTCTTCCCCTTTCTCCTAAGTCGATTCGGCTCCCGCTTTGGCAGTTGCCACCGGCAGGGTATTTGACAGCTCAGACTACGTTGGCCATTGCCGCGTAGCTTCACTTCTCCATTTAACAGGAGTGTTTCCATGGCCACCACGATTGAACCGATTCGCAAGCCCAAGATTCAACAGACCGAGTGCTTCATCGGGGGCAAATGGATTCCGGCGGCCAGCGGCAAAACATTCGCCACGATCAATCCGGCCACGGAAGAGGTCATCGCCCAAGTGGCCGAGGGTGACGCGGCCGACGTGGACCTGGCAGTGCAGGCGGCCCGCAACGCGCTGGAGAACGGCCCCTGGGGAACGATGGACGCCCGTGATCGTGGCGCACTGATACACAAACTTGCCGATCTGCTTACCGAAGAGTTCGACGAACTGGCCGCGCTCGAATCGCTCGATAATGGCAAGCCGATCAGCGAGGCCAAGGCGGCCGATCTGCCGCTGGTCATCGACTGTCTCCATTACTACGCCGGTTGGGCCGACAAAATCCACGGCAAGACGATCCCCGTACGCGGGCCGTACTTCACCTACACGCGCCGCGAGCCGGTGGGGGTGGCAGGACAGATCATTCCCTGGAACTTTCCGATGCTGATGGTGGCCTGGAAATGGGGCCCGGCGTTGGCGGCAGGGTGTACGATCGTCATGAAGCCGGCTGAGCAAACTCCACTGACCTGCTTGCGGATGGCTCGCCTGGCCCAGAAGGCGGGAATTCCCGACGGCGTGATCAATGTCGTACCCGGCTATGGCCCCACGGCCGGCGCCGCGGTTGTCGCCCATCCTGGGGTGGACAAGATTGCCTTCACCGGCGAACACCGCACGGCGCAGATCATCATGCGAGAAGCGGCCGAGACGATGAAGCGCTGCACGTTCGAGTTGGGAGGTAAAAGCCCGAATATCGTGTTTGCCGACGCCGATCTCGACGCGGCCGTGGCGGGGGCACATCTGGGCTTATATCTCAACCAAGGCCAATGCTGCTGCGCCGGCAGCCGGGTGTTCGTCGAAGGGAAGATCCACGACAAGTTCGTGCAAAAGCTGGTGGACATGAACTCCGGCCGCAAGCTGGGCAACCCGCTCGACCCAGAAACGCAGCAAGGACCGCAAGTGGACAAGGCCCAGTTCGACAAGATCATGCACTACATCGAACTCGGCAAAAAGGAAGGGGCCAAGTGTGTCAGCGGCGGCAAGCGGCACGGTACCAAGGGTTATTTCATCGAGCCGACGCTATTTGACGGTGTGAAGGACCACATGTCGATCGCCAATGACGAGATTTTTGGCCCTGTAATGTCGGTTCTCCGCTTCGACGACGTGGACGAAATCGTCGATCGGGCGAACAACACCATGTACGGCCTGGCCGCGGCCGTCTGGACTCGCGATATCGGCAAGGCCCATCACATCGCCGCCAAGGTGAAAGCCGGCACGGTGTGGATTAACTGTTACGACGTCTTCGATGCGGCTGCGCCGTTTGGCGGATTTAAGATGTCCGGTATGGGGCGGGAATTGGGGGAGAAGGCGCTGGACAATTATCTAGAAGAGAAGACCGTAACGGTGGCGATGTCGTAAGGTCGCGAACATTGGACACTGCACCACAACGAATGACTGCAAAGTCAGCGAGTGTGTTGAAACGCAACCATTGTCTAGCGATAGGGATCGCCGGAGGCGGCCCCAACAATACAGCAAAGATGCAAGATCACTCCGGGAATGACGAAAAACAAGTAACCAATTATCGTTACTACAAACCACACAAATCCATTGACAGCGTGGCCTTTGTAAAGTTGACCAAGGCCAGGAATGAGAAAGCTCAAGAAAGCCGCCATTAACGGACTCCACCGTTTGCGTCCGTATCCCCTACCTACTTTAGTTCGCGTCACAACATTGGTGTGAATGACGGGATTAGATTCTTGATTGACGACGACGTTGATGTTCGGGGCAGGTGCCGCAACTAAGTGCATGATCGGTTGAGGGGCCGCAGATGCTTGGGATGGCCGACCATCGAGATACTCATTGCAGTGTCGACACTTGATTGCAGAGGCAGCTATGTCTTCTCCACAAATGGGACAGGGAATGCGACTGATTTCGCTTTTCGCTACGGGGAGTCGTTGGGACGATACCTGAATTAGGTCCGAATTGGACGTATCCACTAGCGTGGGAGGCGGTCCCGGCCGACGAACAAGATTAGCATTTGCTGGTGCTTTAAGAGGAACAGCAGGCACCGCTCCGCGCGATTGGCCCATGTTGCTTGACACTGGCGGTGGAGGCGATGTGGCTACCGCTTTCTCTGCGGCAAACGCACGCGAAGGTGAAGAACTCTGCATTTTTCCAGCAGCTTTCCATTCACCATCGCTTCCTTTCCGTATTGGTGTATCCTTTGTAATCTGACCGCTGATTGCGAGAGATTTCAGTTGCTCTGGAGTGAAAGGCCCCATGGCTTTGCCATCATTACGATAATACCACTCTGCAGCACCCATCTCGGCACCCCCAACCGTTGAAGTATAGCAACTACACTACGTGGGTAGTAGTTTGTGTTATATTGGCACTGCTGTCAAGCAAATTCTCAATCAAAAGTAACGCGGAATCTGACTGACCAATAATGCCCTTAAATTCTTCGAAGCGTATTGAAACGCCTGTTAAGTGGGCCGTATGGTTCACTCCCTGGGCTGAACTAGAAGGATCTAACTGCTAGAATTAATCCCATGTCCACCACAACTCCCATGACTGCCGAGCAGTTGATACACCTTCACTCCGATGGTCGGTGCGAGTTAGTCGCGGGAGAACTGCACATGATGTCTCCATCAGGATGGAAGCACGGCAGAATTGTCGGGCGTATTCATGGGTTGCTTTGGAACCATGTATCGCAGAATAAGTTGGGGGAGGTTTTCGGCGCTGAGACCGGGTTCTGGATTGGACGCGACCCCGATACGGTTCGTGCCCCGGACGTGGCCTTCATTGCTCGTGAAAACCTTCCAGAGAAAGACCCTGCTGAGGCGTTCTGGCCCGGCGCTCCAGATTTGGCAGTGGAGGTTGTTTCTCCTGGTGATAGCCCACGTGAAGTCAAAGAAAAGTCTGAGGCTTGGATCGCCGCAGGGGTCAAGCTCTTGTGGGTCGTCGATCCCAAATTCGAGTGCGTGACGGTCTGTCGCTCGGCGTCCGACGTGGAGACCAAGGCGGGTTCCGACGTGCTTGAAGGCGGCGAGGTCGTCCGGGGCTTCCGCTGCTCGGTGGCCGATATTTTTGCACCTCTGGCCTGATCCGGTTGTTGGGACTACCGGGACCGTTGTTCCGTTTCTCGCGGCCTGCTATTCTGCCGCTGCTGAGTGGATGGAATGCTCTAGGAAGGAATTCTAGAGCGTCCCCGCAGACCCTCCCCCGGCCCCTCCCTGGAAGGGAGGGGAGTTTTATTGGGCGGGAAGTTAGCAGACTTAATTTGCTTGCTGGAAATTAACCATGCTCGACTCAACGAATTGGATCATCCCACTGATCACCCTCACGCTCATGGAGATCGTGCTGGGGATCGACAACATTATCTTTATCGCCATTGTGGCCGGGCGGCTGCCGCAGCATCAGCAGCACAGGGCACGGCAGTTGGGGCTGGCGGCGGCGCTAGTCACACGGTTGTTGTTGCTGTTTGTGCTGACATTCATCCTGGGTTTACAACACGTCATAGCTTTTACCTTGCCGATTGCCGGGCTCGATCCCAAGGTCGTTGAAATTTCCTGGCGCGACGTGATTTTGATCGTGGGCGGGTTGTTCTTGATCGCAAAAAGCGTGTATGAAATTCACGACAAATTGGAAGGGGCGGAGGAGAAGCCCCTGCTTGGCAAGGGCGCCTCATTTGGTGGCACGCTCGTTCAGATCGCTCTGTTGGATATTGTCTTTTCGCTCGACTCGGTCATCACGGCCGTAGGGATGGCCAAGCAGCTCTGGGTCATGATCGTGGCCATGGTCATCGCCGTGGGAATCATGCTCTTCGCCGCCGGACCGATCAGCAACTTTGTTCACAAGCATCCGACGCTGAAGATGCTGGCCCTGAGCTTTTTGATCCTGATCGGCGTGATGCTATTGGCCGAAGGGTTCGAGCAACACATCAATCGCGGCTACATTTATTTTGCGATGGCGTTTGCTGTGACCGTGGAAATGCTGAATCTGCGACTCAGAGCAGGAGCCAAAGCGGTCGAGCTGCACGAACCACCGCCAGTGAAGTGATTCTTATTCTTCCGGCACAAAGAACTTGTACGCCGGATTCTTTGGATTGAAATCCTGGTCCGTCAAGCCGACGTTGAGCTTCACGTTGACGTACGTGAACTCTTCTAGCAGAGGTGGCTCGGCGCCGGCTTCTTTGGGCCAACTGTAGGCTGCGTAGCGCACCGGCATTTCCAGTTGCTGGTCTACAAAGATTTGCGCTTTGTGGAACTTGATCCCGTCGCGCTGGACGGGGAACACCACTTCGATGAAGCGGCATACCCGGCCGTCGATCTTCGCTCCTTCAGCCACGCGCACCTGGCATTCGCGGCGACTGTCGAGTTCCATGTGCTTCACGCCGTCTTGAATCAGCCGTTCGGCCAGATTGAGCATGCCGATCTCACTGATCGGATATCGCGTCCGCTCCATGGCCCGGGGACTCTTCAAAGGAACAGTGAGCGTGAATGTCCGCAGATTGCCTTCGCCCCCCTTGGTGGCCATCAGGTTGTTGTAGTTTTTGCCCTGGGTCCAAACGACTTCGCGGCCTTCAATTTTGGTTGGCGCAAACCATTTCATATAGACTCCCATCGGCACCGGAGAACCGGCCGATGATAAACCCGGCTGGCGGAGCTTTACGTCGATCACTTCGTGCAACAGCAGCCGGCCGTCGATCCGTTCCCGCTTTACCAGCCGGCACTTGTAGTCCTGCACCTTGGCCGAGAGCTTGCCGTGCGTTTCCAACGCATATCGCAGCACTGGCATCAGCGGATGCTCGGCCGCGGCCGGGCCAGCCACTTTGGCTTCGAACGACACTGCGCCGGCAATCTGCTGGCGGAGGATATCGTGCTGTTTCAGCAGTGGTGAAACCGTTGCCGGTTCGGAGACGGCCACCTGATTGCTGGCGGGCGTCTGACCAGCGGCACGCTCAACGGAAACGGCCGGGCCAACCAGGACGAACAGAACAGCCGCGTTGCAGGCCATGCGATGAAAAACTGAGAGTACCACACCAAACCTCGGAGCAAAGGAGTCGGAACAGGGCGCTCGCTCGATTGCGTCAGCGCAGGCAATTCTACTGCGCGGCCCTGGTTTGACGAAAGCATTTATGAGAAAAATCCATGCCGATTTACCTGCCTGAAGGCCGATAACCCGGTGCAAGGCATGCATCCAGAAAACCGGCCTTAACTGGCAAGGGTTCGCCAAGCCGGGACTTTATCCATAAGCCCCGGAAAATGCGATGTCATTTGGCTGGACACACCGGACGGACGCTAGGGCGAATACAAGCGATACGGCGCACCCAACGCATCCTACCCGGGTGCTACAATGGAGGCCGTAGTTATCGATTGCAACGACTGTGCGGAGCAAGATTCATGCGCAAATTGAAGACCGGCGGCGGTTGGCCGGCTGTGATGTACTCGCTGAAAAAGGGACGGGCGGCAGGCGGAATCTGGAAGTTTTTTAAGGCATTAAGCTCGAAGAATGCTTGCAAGACCTGCGCCGTGGGCATGGGTGGCCAGCGCGGGGGCATGCGGAACGAGATGGGGCGCTTTCCCGAAGTCTGCAAAAAAGCCATGCAGGCCATGGCGGCCGACATGCAGGGGGCTGTCAAGAGCGACTTCTTCGCCACCTATTCGATTCCTCAATTGCAGAAGTTTTCGCCACGCGAATTGGAATACTCCGGCCGCCTCACGCAACCCGTGATCCTGCACAAGGGGGCCGACTATTATCAGCCGATCGAGTGGGACGAGGCGCTGCGGCGGATTGCCGACCAGCTCAAGGCCACCCTGCCGGACGAGACGTTTTGGTACTTCAGCGGCCGAAGCAGCAACGAAGCCGGCTTCCTGCTGCAACTCTTCGCGAGGCTCTACGGCACCAACAACGTCAACAATTGCAGTTTCTATTGCCATCAGGCCAGCGGTGTGGGCTTAAGCAGCGTCACGGGAAGCGGCACGGCGACTCTCACGCTGGAAGACGTTGAGCACACCGATCTCGTGTTCATCATTGGCGGCAACCCGGCCAGCAACCATCCGCGTCTGATGACCTTGCTGAAGAACATTCGTCGTCGCAATGGCCAGGTGATTGTCATTAACCCGGTCATTGAGACGGGGCTGGTCAACTTTAGCGTGCCGAGCGATCCGATCAGCCTCCTGTTTGGCACCAAGATCGCCACGCAGTACATCCAGCCCCACATTGGCGGAGACATGGCGCTCCTGACGGGAATCGCCAAGCGCATCGACGAGATGGGGGCGATCGACGAGCGGATGCTGACTGAGCATTGCGAAGGCTGGCCCGAACTGGCGGCTCACTTGCGATCCGTCACCTGGGACGAAATCTGCCGCAAGTCGGGCATAGGCAAGCAGGAGATCGACCAGGCGGCCGAAACCTATGCGGCAGCCAAGACCGCCGTTTTCGCTTGGACGATGGGAATCACGCACCATGCCAACGGCGTGGAAAACGTGCAGATGATTTCCGCGTTGGCCTTGATGCGCGGCATGGTCGGCCGGCCTCATGCAGGCTTGCTGCCGATCCGCGGTCATTCCAACGTCCAGGGCATTGGCTCGATGGGGGTAACGCCAAAGCTCAAAGACGCCATTTTTGATCGCTTGCAGTCACACTATGGCGTAAGACTCCCCACCACGGCCGGCCTCGATACGTTGGCCTGCATGGAGGGGGCGGACGCCGGCCGGTTGAAGTTTGGCTTCTGCCTGGGCGGAAACCTCTATGGCTCCAATCCCGACGCCACGTTCGCGGCCAAGTCGCTCTCGAAGCTCAAAATGTTGGTGTATCTCAACACAACGCTTAACACGGGCCATGCCCACGGATTGGCCGAAGAGACGATTATTTTACCCGTGCTGGCTCGAGACGAAGAGCCGCAATCGACGACGCAAGAGTCGATGTTTAACTTCGTGCGGCTCAGCGACGGCGGCCCGACGCGCCACGCCGGACTGAAAAGCGAAGTGGAAATCATCGCCACTATGGCGGCCGACACGCTTGGTACGAGCGGCCCAATCGACTGGAACGCCATGCAGACTACTGGCAAAATTCGTGACATGATTGCCAACGTCGTGCCGGGGTTCGAGCAGCTTCGCGATATCGGGGAGACCAAACAAGAATTCCAGATCGACGGACGGACGTTCCATGAGCCGAAGTTCCCGACGCCGAGCGGGAAGGCGCGGTTGTTTGCCTGTCCCTTGCCGGAGTTGGTGGGGGAGAGTTGCAATGATGGAAATCAAACCCCTCTCCCCTTTGGGGAGAGGCTGGGAGAGGGGGCAGGGGCGCAGATCCATGCTGAGCCGCAACCCTCCCCCAACCCCTCCCTAACAGGGAGGGGAGTTTTTGCCACGCTACGGCTCATGACCGTCCGCAGCGAGGGGCAGTTCAATACGGTCGTGTACGAAGACTACGACCTGTACCGCGGTCAGGATCGAAGAGACATCATCCTGCTGCATCCAGACGACATCGCGCGGCTGGGGCTGCAAGCCGAGCAGCGGGTGACCGTGCGGAGCGAAACGGGAGCAATGCCGAATATTCTGGTCCGCAGCTTTCCGGAAATCCGTGCAGGCAATGCACTCATGTATTACCCGGAAGCGAATGTGCTGGTCACAAGATCAGTCGATCCGCTCTCCAAAACGCCGGCGTTTAAGAATGTGCTGGTGACTCTGGAAGCCCGGATGCCGGTTGCGGTTTAGTTGCAACCGGTGCGTGACCGCCGACTATGGTGCCTGCGGAGCTTCCAGTTTCAAATCATCCCAATAGTAGGTCACTGCTCCAGGACCGGCGCCGGCATAGCAGTCTACACTCCAGTTGATGACATAGTCATCATTGGTGATGGTCCGCATGTTCTGACGGTCGATAATCAGCAGGCCATCCTGCTTCAACCAGGTGGATCCCCCGGTTACTTTGCTGTTGGTGTACCACTCCAGCTTGATCCACTTGCCTAGCGGGAGATAAACGCGAGACTGGCTGGGTATGTTTTGATTGACCCAATACCTCTCCCCTATAATCCAGTTGTAAATGTAGAGGTACGGCCCGTTGGAGTCGCTAGCGATCGAAAGGTAGATTGTCGGGTCCACGAAGGGGGAGGCTCCCACGGTCAGCCGCTCTTTGAGTTGCTGCAGGTTCCACCATGGTCCTATGTTCTGCCAAGGAAAATCCGTTGGCAGATAGAGATAAGATGTGGCGTAGAGTTCGTCGGGCAAGGCTGTGTTGTCCTGCTGGCTGGTGATGAAACACCGGGCGCCGCTCGAACCATCCGCCGTCAAATTTTGCTTGAGCACCCAATTTCCGCTCTTGGCGAATCCCACCTGAGCCATTTCCGTATGCCCAGTGCCATTGTCGTAGATCGCCTGCCGGCCGAAGTTCCAGGTGGAGATGTTTCCGCTCTCGTGATTCGTAGACCAGATCAGGCGCCGATCTGTCGGTGGATCCGGATTGCCGGTTGTGCCGCCCGTCGTGGTGCCGGTTGTTGTTCCGGTAGAACCGCCGGTAGTCGTGCTACCTGTCGTGGAAGTTCCCGTGGTAGTGCCGGAAGTTGTTGTAGAGCCTGTCGTCGTGACGCTGGTTGTTGTGCCTCCCGTGGTTGCAGCTCCAGCTGTTGTCCCAGACCCCACTGGCAAGCCGGTCTGCGTTCCGACGAGATTGGTGCAGCCGACAAGATTGACGCCTGAATCTGCAAAGGGGCGCCAATATCGGGTAAAATAGCCGCATGAGCGAGGATCGATCTTGCTCGATTCGCAAGTCTCCACATGGCCGTCATAGCACAATACGTTTTGCTGCTGGAAATGCCGAGGCGCCTGCTGTGCAGGCCAGGCACTTTCTAGCTGTGCCAATGATTGCCCCACGACAACTGCTTCGGTTGCTTTGTAATCCAAGAGTACGATCCGCTCAGAGTCCTGAGCGCCAAATCGCCAGGCATGCGAATTGAGCCCGTAACTGGAGGTCAAGGGTCGCTCGGTATCGTCCGGGCAGAAAAAAACATTGGCGGCCCCTTCCAGATAACCGCCAACACGAACCGTCCACTGGGTACCTCGGATCGGACGGCGAGTATCGCGGCTGTTCCCTCTCGTCCAACCGCTGAAGATTTGCGTTTGGTTGCTGGCGCATTGTTTTTGACGCGCCGAGGCACGGGCCGTGCCGATGGCTGGCACCAAAAGTGCGACTAGGATGACGATCACGGCGATCACAACGAGCAACTCGACCAGCGTAAATCCGCTGGAAGTGTTACGGGCTGGCGCCATGGGACAGCTCTCGGGAGGAGTGGTAAGTCCCCAATGTAGTGAGCGTTGCGAAAATCGACGCACTTGCTGATATTGCCTGTCTGCCTTCCGGCGGAGATTGTGAGTTCGCGTTGCGCATGGCCGCAAGGCATCTGAGCCCGGCGAACATTCCGACGATCCGCAGCGCAATCCCAGTTTCGTAGATCTAACTTGGGTGCCTAGCGGAGTCAGTTAGCCATAGTAACGCCCGCTTTGCGAGTGTAAAGATGGGCAAAAGAGATAATCTTTGCGTCCCCACCTACTGGGTCATGGGCATAAGGGCATTTTGTTTGACTCTTGTCTGAGTTATCCCATTACAGCGGTAGGGTTTAGGGCGATTCTCCTGAGCCCCTGATCTGGCAGAAAAGTAAGAATTGAATACGGCAAGCACCATTGAATGGTCGAGTGCTTGTCTGACTGGCTCAGTCATCTAGCGTGGTTTATTCTGGCCAGCCGCTGTGAGTTGTTCTTGCCATCGCGATATCCTTTGGAGAGCCTCGAGCGGCGTGAGTTGATTAGCGTCCACACGGCGGATCTCATCCAGCAGCGGATGTTCGGCCGCTTCAAACAGTGTCAGTTGCAATTCCTTGGCGCGGCTGCGCTCCTTGCGGGCAATCTTGGGTCGGCCGGCGCCGTCGAGGTGCTCGTCCTCCAACTTCGCCATGATCTCTTTCGCCCGGTCGTTGACCACGCGCGGCACGCCAGCCAACCGGGCCACATGGATGCCATAGCTCTTGTCCGCAGCACCGTCGATAATCTGGTGCAGAAAAACCACCTGGTCTTCCCACTCGCGCACCGCCACATTGAGATTAGCTACGCCCGTGAGCAGCGTCGCCAGGTCGGTCAACTCGTGGTAATGGGTGGCAAAAAGCGTGCGGCAGCCGATGTGATCGTGCAAATACTCCACAATGCTCCAGGCCAGCGAGACTCCGTCATAGGTGCTGGTGCCGCGGCCGATCTCGTCCAGGATCACCAGGCTGCGATCGGTGGCCGTGTTGAGGATCCTCGCGGTTTCGACCATCTCGACCATGAACGTGCTTTGGCCGCGAGCCAATTCGTCGCTCGCGCCGACGCGGGCAAAGATTCGATCGGCCAACCCGATCGTGGCCTGCTTGGCCGGCACGAAACTGCCGATCTGCGCCATGATGGCCATCAGCGCCACTTGGCGAATATAGGTACTCTTACCCGCCATATTGGGCCCGGTAATCAGCAAAATCAACCGCTCGGTGCCGTCGATCTGCGTGTCGTTGGGGACAAACGTGCCGTCAGGCAAGAGCGAGTCCAGCACCGGATGCCGCCCCTCGACAATCGACATCACCGGTTCAGCCACCACCTGGGGGCGGCAATAGCTGCGTTGCCGCGCGAGATGTGCCAGCCCTGTGAGTACGTCGATCTCGGCCAACACGGCGGCCGTTCCCCGCAAACGCTTAGCTTCCAGAGCCACTGCATCGCGCAGTTCAATCAGCAGTCGGTGCTCCAGTTCCTTCGATTTCTCGTCGGCCGAAAGAACCTTCTCCTCGTATTCTTTGAGTTCCGGCGTGATATAGCGCTCAGCGCCGGTGAGCGTCTGTTTGCGGATGTAATCGGCGGGCACCTTGTCGCGGTGGGCGTGCGTCACCTCCAGATAGTAGCCAAATACCTTGTTGTAGCCCACCTTGAGGCTGGGGATCTTGGAACGCTCTGCTTCCGCCGCCTGGTAGTTGGCAATCCACTGCTTTCCGCCCCGGGTCAATTCACGAAGTTCGTCGAGTTCCGCTCGAAAGCCGGGTCTGATAAACTCGCCATCGCGACTTGAGAGCGGACAGTCATCCACCAGGGCCGCTTCCAGTTTGGCGCGAGTTTCTGGACAAAGATCGAGCCGCTCTTCCAACTGTGATAAGAGCGGACTTTTGCGCCCGGTGAGCTTGGCCTTGAGCTTGGGCAATCCCGCCAGTGTCCGACCCAGGTAGTTCAAATCTCGCGGCGACGCCCGGCCGGTGGTTGCCCTGCCAACGAGCCGCTCCATGTCGTAAACCTCGGCCAACATGCCGCGCACCGCTTCCACCAGAGCTGACGCCTCCACTAGTTCCGCCACGGCGTCCAACCGCTCGTTGACGGGCTCCACGGCACAGAGCGGATTGGCAATCCAATCGGCCAACATCCGCGAACCCATGGCGGTGACCGCTTGATCGATCACAGCCAGGAGCGAACCTTCACGGCCTCCTTCACGGATGGTGCGGCTGATTTCCAAGCTGCGGCGCGTGGCTTCATCGATTTGAAGCCGGTCGCCGGCTCTCAGTGGCGAAAGCCGATCGATGTGCCGTCGGCCGTTTCAAAACCAAAGCCTTCCAAGCTCGCCACGCCAAAATGCCCGGTGAGTGCGTCGGTGGCCGCCTGGGTGGAGAACATCCAACCCGGCCGGCGCGTGACGGCCATACTTCGCCCGGAAATCTCTGGCAATGGCTCGGCTTCCTCAGGCAGCAAACACTCGGCAGGGGCGATGCGGGCCAACTCGTCGCGAAGCCGCGCGGCTGGCGCCGTGCAGGCCCAAAAACGTCCGGTCGAGACATCGATCCAAGCCAGCCCTGCCACATCATCGGCCATGGCTACCGCTGCTAGAAAATTGCTCTCCTTGGGGTCTAATAGAGCATCATCGGTCACGGTGCCCGGCGAGACGACGCGCGTCAGCTCCCGTTTGACCAGCCCCTTGGCCTGCTTGGGATCCTCCACCTGATCGCAAACAGCTACTCGCAGCCCGCTGGCGATCAGCTTGGCCAAGTAGCCGTCGAGCTGATGGTAGGGAAACCCTGCCATCGGCACGCCGTTTTCTCCTTTATCGCGGCTGGTAAGCGACAGCCCCAGGAGCGCCGCGGCCTTGCGGGCATCCTCAAAGAACAGTTCATAAAAATCCCCCATACGAAATAGCAGCAAGGCATCGCCCGCGGCGGCCTTGGCGTCTTGATACTGCTGCATCATGGGGGTCAATTGCATCGCGTTATGCTAACGCGATGGAGCAATCATCCGCAAGATGCGGCCCCAGAAGCCCCCAAGTGAAAGCAGTCACGTTCAGGCTGCCGCACGGGCCTGATGAGTTTCGTCTTGACGCGACATGGTTCCAGGATCGCGATTTTCGATATCGCAGAGGATTCGCAGTCGATGGCAGATTGCCGCGGCCAGATGCGGATCATCCACGGCTAGCCGGCTGAGGAGTTCGTGTCGCGTACGAAAATCGGCACTGTCAAGAATCGTCGCAAGTCGAAAGACGCTGTAGCCCATCAGACTGTACGGGACCGAAGCAGCGGAGAGACGTTCCAAGATCGCCCACTGGATGTCTCGCACGACGTCGGACGCGATCGGACCGAGCGTCGCCAGGCGTCGTACTACGGCCAAGCGCAGCGGTTGCGGGAGGGATGCCAAGAGTCGAGCGGCGCGGGCTTCCGACACCTCCTGAAGCACTGCCGCGATGACGGGCGGCTGCTCCTCAATCAAAAGGGTCAGCAATTGGCGATCAGGGACCGTGTTGAGCAGATCCATGCCAGAGCCGATGCGGGATTCATTGACCGTGCTTTCGCTGTGCATTGGTCGTGTGGCGGCGACAAAGGCTTCTGTTGTGGCCTGCACTTCGTTAACGCTGACGGTTCCTAATTCTGCGATTTGCACTGCTAAAGCGGCCGCGAGACGGGGCTCGAGCAGGGACAGCAACAGACCCCTTGTCTCCTGCGACAGATTGGAAAGCAGAACGGCCGCCTTGCGAATGTCGCTGGTCATGACGATGCCGCTTCGGTTTGGAATCTCGGGTTTGGCAATTAGGGCTGACAGCAAAGCTAGCGTGGGAACGCGTGGGAACACGCGCGCCTTATCGGTTGTTGAAGAGGGTCGACTGCAAGAAATCGAGGAGAACCACGGAATCTTCGACGGTTCGACCAGAAGGCTGACTTTCGCCCGATAGGCATACCACTGGCAAATTGCGTACTCGTCTGCGGACGGCTACGATCTGGAGACCGTCCAACATGGTAGGTTCGCAACTACCTTGCAAGCGGTGGGATCGGCATTCAACGACTGCGACGGCGGTAGACTCGAATTTTCACCACGGTCACTTTGTTGGAGTCGGCAGGGACGTGGAACGTGAACGAGAGTGGATAAACAAAGTCCACACGGATGTTCGTGCCGCGCGATTCACCCGAGGAATGTGGGTCAGAGGTCAGTCGTCGATCGATCTCGGCGACAGCAGCAGTTATACCGCCCCGCGTAATGGAGTCGCTTGCGATCCACACATCGGTCAAGTGATCCAAGACCGACTTCAGCCACTCGACCTGAAACATCAATGCTGCCCCAAGTGCTTCAAAACTTCCTGTGTGGTGAAACGCCGTTCTTGAGAAGTGATTCGCCGCGATAACTCTTCCTCACTGATATCAGGTGACACTGGATCGCATTCGGACAAATCAACCACTGGAATGGCTCTGGCCAACAAACGGCCCGACGTATCGCATAGCTCCAGCGGTTCGGCCAATCCGTGTAACTTTTCTACCGTCTGGGGATCTAGGACAATTCTTATCATGTACACACCTATGAGACTGATTGGGCAATGACCCGTGTCACATCTTCATCATCCATATGAGAGTATAGAGGATAATCGGCCAAAATGAAACTGAGAGCAGGTCAATCGACCAGATCACACACGCCCCACTGGCCGAAGTTTTCGTCAATGGCCACGCGGATGCGGTGGAGTTTGGCTGGCGTGCGTATAGCCAGGGCATCGCGGAGCCGGATGGCCAGGTAGCGGGCCAGCAATTCGGAGGTCGTGTTGGGAACTGGCAGGAGAACGCAATCGCCGCGGGGGAACACCCAACGGCGCTCCCGGAATGTTACTTCGACGCTCTCGTCATTCGGCTCGACGTGAATCAACGGATGCCCCGTCGGCAAAAGCATCCGGTGGTCCAGTTCGTCGGTGAGTTCCTTCAACGTGTCGCGCAAAACGATGAAATCAACCACATAGTGATTTTCGTCCAATGGACCATGCACCTCGGCCGAGACGCGATAGTTGTGCCCGTGCAGGCGTTCGCAGATGTCACCGTTGAAGGTGATGAAATGCGCAGCGCTGAAAACGAGATATTCCTTCTCCAGGCTGACGTGGAAATGTTCCATCATTCAATCACCGCAAAGAGAAAAACGGTGAGCGTTGCTCACCCGCTAAACAGGTCATTCCATCCGCACGGGGAACTCGATTATCCCATCTCTCAGCAGTACAAACAAACCGGCCGCTATCATGTCGGCCGTAGTGCCCGGATTGCGGCGATGGCCGTCGGAGCGGAGCCAGAAGTCGAGGTCGCCCATGGCGTATTCATAGGCCTCTTCGCCTGGTGAACCGGCGGCGAGGATCTGGCCTGCCCGGCCTGCCGCGGCAATGGCCGTTTGTGGGCCACACTTCCGTCCGATGAGGCTGTCTGGAAATTCGTGCAGCAGCCGGATAAAGGCGTGCCGCACGGCAGGACCAAGTGCCAGTCGGTTGGCAAGCCCCTCGCGGATCCAGGGTGCGGCGCAACTGAGAACCTGCTGAAAATCTTCGGCATACTGCCGAGCAACCAAATCGCGTCCGGCGGCGGCTCGCATGGCAGCCAGCAGGTCGTCCGGCGGCTGCTCTCGCACGTCCATTGATTCCACTTCGCCCAGCCCTCCTGCATTGGCCAGGCGAATCGCCTCGTAGACATTGTGAGCGTCGCTGGGCAGCAGGTTTTGCAGCACATTGCGCACACCTTCGCCTAAGGGCCGCTCGCGGGGGACCGCGCACAACGGGGCCAGCAACAACAGGCTACCGAGATTCGTGTTGGTGCCTACCATTTGCCGCGTCCGGGCGACGGCTTCAAGCACGCAACGGCCGACACCCTTTGCCGCGGCGGTCTCCAGGACAGGTCCCACGGCGACGGCACTGAGCAGAAAGTCCGTGTAGCTGAGATCTTCAAAATCCGCTCCGCGATGCACGTTGCCCGGCTTGGGTATGGTTGCTTCCCAGATGCAGGCCAGCGTAGCACACTGGGCGATGGTGAGGGGTTGGTTCATGGCGACCTGAGTAGGTCCATTCTGCCGGAATGGATGTTTCGTGGAAACGCAAATGCACGTTTCCGCATCATTTCAACTTAAACCGTCAACCAAAGATCCGCCTCGGCAAGGCGGACCTACTGTCGGCGCAACGGGATACCGATCGATGAATTGTTCCACCAGGGGACCGATGCGCTCGTAAGCATCTTCCACCACATAGTGCGAAGCGTCCGCCAGTTCATGTACCTCGGCCGTCGGAAATATCCCTTGGAAACGCCGCAGACATTCTGGACTGAAGCACCAGTCCTGCATCCCCCAAATCAATTGCACAGGTCGATCGGCCATTCGCGGCAATCCCTGCTCCAATGCTTTCAGCGCAGGCCATGTTGGGTGGTCCGTGCGGGTAGGTATATCCTCAACAAAACGCTGAATCGCAATGCGATTCGCCCAGGAGTCATAGGGAGCAAGCAGCCCCGCGCAAACTTCGGGCGTCAGACGCTCCCGTTTGGCCGACGCCATCCAGAGAGCAGCTCTGGCAAACACATTGGCGCCCCGCACGGCCAGCGGCCCCAGCCAGGGTATCCGGCAGGCCCGGATCCGCCACGGGATGCGCGGCGGTGGAAACGCGCCGGTATTGAGGATCACCAACCGCGCAATTCGCTCCGGCATGGCCAGCGCCGTCCGTAGCCCGATCGGCCCTCCCCAGTCGTGAACCACCAGCGTGATCCGCTGCAAGTCGAGAGACTCGACGAGCCGCTTCAGATTGTCGCTGTGCTGAGCCAGGGTGTAGGGATAGTCGGCAGGCTTGTCGCTCAATCCGCAGCCAATATGGTCGGGTACAATCACACGAAACCGCCCGCGCCACCGTGCTGTCAGATTCCGCCAGTAGAAGGACCACGTCGGGTTGCCGTGAACTAGCAGCAGCGGTTCTCCTTGGCCTTCGTCGAGATAGTGATAGCGCAAGTCATCAAGCCGCAATTCATGCGATTCAAAGGGGTACAGCGATCTCCAATCGGGCCGGGGCATATTGAGCAAGTATAGCCGTCTGCTGTTCGTAGTCCTACTCCTCATCTTAATCCTAATCGTAATCGCAATCCTGCTCCTCAGCGCCACCGGGAAAAAGCAGGATTAAGATTAGGATTACGATTAAGATTAGGACGAAAACCACGCACAACCAGCTTGATGCTGTATATCAATTGGCCGTAGAATAGCGCACGCTTCTTTCTGCATTGTCCCTCCGAGCCATGGACCCGAGATGTCTGAGGACTACTACAAGGTTTTGGGTGTCAATCGCGACGCCTCCAAGACAGATATCGAAAAAGCCTATCGAGGGCTGGCGCGGAAATATCATCCTGATATGAATCCCGACGATGCCTCGGCCAAGCAGAAATTCCAGGAGGTCCAGAAGGCGTTCGACGTACTCAGCAGTCCCGAGAAGCGAGAGCTGTTCGATCGCTACGGTAGTTCCTTTGAATCGATGGGGGCGGGCGGACCCGGTGGTCCTGGCGGCCCGACCGGACCCGGAGGAGCGAGTTATACCTGGACGGGCAGCGGTGGCCCAGGTTTTGAGGGATTTGATTTCAGCCAGTTCTTTGGCGAGCGGTATGGCGGGGGGGAGAGCCCATTCGGAGACGCCATGGGAGGTGGCGGCGGTAGGGGGCGCAGCCGATCCCGCTCGCGCAGCCGATCGGTTCGGGGCGCCGATATCGTCCATGAACTGAAGATACCGTTTACGACTGCCGTGGTGGGCGGCCAGGCACAACTCAGCGTGCAACGGGCCGACGGCCGGCTGGAGACGATAACGGTCAAAATCCCGGCCGGCATCGAAGATGGAAAAAAGATCCGGCTCCGCGGCCAGGGTGAATCTTCGCCGACGGGAGATAGTGAGAGCGGCGACATCCTGATTACCGTGCGAGTCAATCCGCATCCCAGCTATACCCGTCGCGGCAATAACCTGGAAGTGCGTGTGCCCGTCACGGTGGCCGAGGCCGCACTTGGCGCGAAGATCGACTTGCCGACACCCAACGGCGTAATCAAACTAACGGTGCCCCCGGGCAGTTCCAGCGGGACGCGATTGCGAGTCAAGGGTTTTGGGGTTCATAGCACTAATGGCCAAGGCGATCTGCTGGCTGATGTGCAGATTATGCTTCCTGAAAAGATAGAAGGCGAAACCCGCGCACTGATCGAAAAGCTGGCCGCTCAGCAGGCGGAAGATCCGCGGCGGCATTTGCAGTGGTGAG